>JADFOJ010000038.1 GCA_022562915.1 Planctomycetota bacterium
GTGGACCTCGAATGGGCTGCCGCCACCCTGGTAGATCGAGTCGTTGTAGAGCCCGACGTCCCCGTCGTACAGGCCGAGGTTGTCACGGACGTAGGTGCACTGCCGGTCCGCCCAGTCCGCGGCATACGTCTTGTGCGCGACGCCGAGCTGGCGGAGGTTGTTCTTCGAGACGTTCACTCTCGCCGTGTCGCGGGCCTTGCCGATCGCCGGCAGCAGCATGCCGACGAGCAGGGCGATGATCGAGACGACCACCAGCAACTCGATGATCGTGAAGCCTTTCCTGAGGTTTCCTGCCATGACGACGTGTCCTTTCTGCGGCGCATTGCGCGTCGCACTATCACCGGCTCGTTTGACCTCGCCTCAAGTGTAATGCCCCCGTCGGCCATGGCAACAGGCAGGCGCCATTTGCCCGCACAAACGCTCGGAAAAGAGCCGATGAACGGGATACCCACCAGCGGAGATCCCCCTGTGGCCGTGGCCTCATCCATCCTGACGTTCGCCGGACTGACCGTCCTGGGCATCGCCATCGCGGCGGCGTACGCGCTGCTGGTCGTGCGCCGGCCCGGCGCGGAGCGTCCGCCGGGCCCGTCTCTCCCGGCGCGGCCCGGGCCGGTCTCTGTGCCCGCGGTCGTCGCCCGGCTGGCCGCGGTCGGCGACCAGGAGACCACGTTCCTTGATCGTGGCACCGGCGGGTTCGTCACGCTGGGCGACGAGCTGCTGGCGGAGTTGGAGAGCGACGAGCCGTTGGACGAACCGCTGGATTTCACCATGGCTCAACTGGAGGAATTCCGGCGCAAGTTGCGGGCCGGGACACTGCTGTCGCTGCCGACCAAGGCCGACACCAGGGAGTTCCTGCTGCGGGAGCGTTTCTGCGGCGCGCTGCCGAAAGGAGAGGCCAGGGAGCACATGCTCAAGGTGCTGCGCGGGCAGACCGGCTACCGCTCGTTCGAGGGCGCGGTGGCGCGCCTTCAGATCGCCGAGCAGTGGCAGCGTTACCGCGACGAGGGCTTCGCCACCGTGGCCATCGCATGGCTCCGGCGGAACCGGGTTCCTTACGCGGAAGCCGCGTAGACGTCAGACGCCGGTGTGTGCTGCGCGCCGCCGGACGAGGGTCTTGACGACGGATCCGGCGATGATCAGCACGACCAGCAGCGCCGCCAGGATGAACGTCCGGTCGATGAGGCTCCGGCCGCGCGCCTCGGCGCGGCCTAATGCCAGGTCGAGCTGAGCGAGCCTCGCGTCCAGGTCGTCAGGGGCCAGCACCCGGTCCACCGACTGGACCAGCACGTTGAGCCGGTCGGCGGCGAGAGTCGTCTGCTCGACGATGGCGTGGACCTCCGCCAGCTCGATCGGTTTGCGCTGAACCCCGGGTGTCTCCGGGGACTTCTCCGGGACGAGCACGGCGAGCGATTCGGCAAGCAGGGTCCCGGCCTCGATCGTCTGGCGCAGCTCCGCCAGCAGGTTCTGCACGCGCGGCTCCTCGGACGCCAGTGAGGCCAGAAGCGCTTCCCGCTCGCCGGCGATGACCGCCTGGAACTGCTCGATCGCGGCCTGCCGCTCCACCGCCACGCGTTCGGCGAGCTCCGCCGGCATCTGCTCGGCTGTCGTCGCGAACTGCTGCGCGGCATCGGCGAACGTCTGGACGTTCCTGCGCAGTTGCGTCGCTTCGTCGCTGGAGGAGATCTCGAAGTACACCTGGGCGGCCGTCGCGGGAAACAGCATCGGCAGTCGCTTGGTGAAGTAGAACGCCCGCTCTGCGAGCATCCGGGACCGCTCGATCTCGCGCGTCGTCGGGTCGAGGTTCGCCATCGGGTCCAGCGCAAACAGGCCGAACAGGCTGGTGGCCTTCTTGCTGGTCGTGTGCATCTGTCGGCGCGACTCGGCGAAATCGCTGAAGCGGACGTACGACACGGAGCGCAGACCCTCGTGGCCGATTCTCCATTGCTCGATCAGGTCGTGCATGTCGTTCAGCTCGACGGGGGTCAACACGCGGGCGGCAATCTCCCACACGTCGTCCTCGCCCTGCCGGGTGATTCGCCTGACCAGTGCGAGCGTCTCCTCGTCGAAGGGCCTCTTCCAGTTCCGGTCGGCGGACATGCGGGTCAGCGTCACGACCACCACCATGTCCAGAAGCGACACGACCGGGTTGGCGTCCGAGGCGATCGTGTACACGCCGTAGGCCGTGTTCACCAGCATCCCGTTAAGGGCGGCCCGCTGGGCAGGCGTCAGGTCGTTCTCGTAGAGTTCATCCGAAATGTGCAGCAGCAGTGTCACGTAGCTGTCGGCAAAGCCGCGAACCTCGGCGCCGATCTGGGCCGGGGTGAGCGTGCCGATGCCGACGCTCTTCTCCAGCCTGGTTGACTCGAGCGTGCCCTGTGGCTGGGTTGTGCACGCCGTCAGCAGTACCAGGCCCGCGGCAGGCAGGATCGCGTGCAGGTCACGCCGCAGGTGCCGGATGATCATGACGCTGATCGTACGCGGGACGCGCCGAAGATGACCGACGGGGTTATCGGAATTCACATGCCGTGCAGGCTCATTCCGACGGAGGCTCTAAGCAGCCGGGGTGATCGGGTCGATGGACGGTCTATGAAGTTGCGACTGGTTGCGATCGCGTTGGGAACCGGGCTCGTTCTGACACTCGCCGCATGCGGGGGCTCGCCCGCGGAGGCCACGGATGACGCGGGCAGGTCCGGCAGGTCCGGTGGCTCCGATGACTCCGTCACCACGCAGCAGCGACAGAGTGAGCCGCCGCCGCCTGCGGACTACGTCAGGTCCAATTGCCACGAGTGCTCCTGCCGCGTCTTCTCCGGTGGCAAAGGCTACTGCGGCCGTCCGAGCTGCAGGCATCACTGGACCGATCACCAGCGACCGCCCCAAGGCTGACGCCGGCTAGAATCGCGGGTTCGGAGGCTCCCGTGATTCGACTTCCGTTAGCTCTGTTGATCATGCTCGCGCTTGCGGCATGCGGTGCGGCCGATCCGGCGCCGTCGCCGCCGGCCGCGGTCGCGCCGGCGGTCACCCCGCCCGCCACGGTCGTCACTACCGGCGACCCGCCACAGGTCTTCGGACCGCTCCTGGTCACGCCGGGAGGGTTCGGCCTCGGCGCCATCGAACCGAACTCGGTGCACCAGGTGCAGTTGACGCTGGTGAACCAGGGCTCGGAGCCGATCTCCATCGTCGAGACGCAGTCCAGTTGCAAGTGCACCGTCCCGGACCTGCTGGACGGCACGGTCATTGCGGCCGGCGAGTCCGTCGTGATGGCGGCCACCTTCAGCGCCGGCTCGGCGCCGGGGCCCAAGGACGCCAAGATTCTCCTGAAGTTCCGGACTCCGAGCCGGCCGCGGCTGCAGTTGGCGTTGATCAAGATCGCCGGTGAGGTGACCATGAAGGTCCGGGCCGAGCCCCCGTTCGTGGATGCTCTGAAGGGCGTCACCGGCGGCACCGTCCGCGTGGAGTCCACGGACGGCCGGCCGTTCGCGATCGTGACCGCCGGCGGCGAGCCGCCGCGCTACGTCGGCGGGTTCGACCCCGGGCGGGATCAGCCCCGCAGCGCCTACGCGTTGCGGTGGAGCGTCAACTATTCGGCGCGTGTCGAGGACTGCGGCGGCGAGCGGTTGTGGTGGGTCGTCGAGACCGATCACCCGCAGTGCCCGATTCTGCCGCTGCGAATCCGTCACGAGTGCACGGGCATGCGGCAGGACCCGAACTACAAGCAGCGCGGATGGTTCTCCCCTCCGTACATGATCAACGCAGGTGCCGTGATCGCGGGCACGCCGGTGGATCTCGACGTCGAGGTACAGCGTCTGGACGATCGGCCCGGCACCGGGATATACGCGGTCGAGTCGCTGAGCCCCGATGCGACCGCCGAGTTCCTCGGCATCCTGGAGCCGCCGGGCGACACGAGCACGGTCCGTGTCCGGTTCACGCCGCGCGCGGGCACCGCAGGAATGCTCTACGCGGCGGTCAGGCTGAAGTCGGCCACCGGTGACGCGGACGTCGCGTTTCTGGCCAGCGTGCTGCCGGAGTGATCAATTCGTTCCGGCCAGCTTTCTCACCGTCATCATGAAGCTGCGCTTCATGTTGGTGTGCATGCCGTAGACCACCGCGGCATACACGACCGAGGCGAGGGCCGCCCCCATCACCAGCCAGACGCGGCTGGCATCGGCGTTGAGGGCGAGGCCCTTCTCGAGCGACGCGGCGGGATAGACGAGCGCCCACACGAGGTTCATCGGGCTCGCGGCCGTGATCACGGCGCCCAGGTAGGGAGCGTTCCGGCCCATGGGAATACCGCACAGGCCCAGGAACGCGGCGAAAGCCCCGACGACCAGGACGGCCCCGACGACCGAGCCGATCGATCCCTTGCTCTTGATCGACCAGTGCAGGCCGATCATGACGCAGAACGCCGTGAAGGGCCCGAGCACCAGCGGCAGGGCGATCGCGCCCTCCGGCAGCACCATCGGCAGGGTCACCGTCCCGGCAGCGCCCAGGGTGGAGGTGACCATCACGCCGCCGGTCCGTCCGAGGCCGTCGGTGAGCACGTACACGGCCAGCAGGAGCATCGTGATCGTGGGCACGGCCATGAGCGGCAGGAGGTACTGGAACAGTCCCCGCAGCTTGCCGGCGAGGTACGGACCCGGCTGCAGGGGCGTCGCGAGAATGAGGTCGAGCGTGCCGTCTTCGCGCTCGCGGCTCACGGCGGTCGCGCTCATGTTGATCGCCACCAGGGCAATCACCGCGATCTCCGCGGCCAGCACGGTGACGATGGCCGCCTGGAGTTGCGACTGGTTCCATCTCCCGACGTGGAACAGGCCGATTATTACTACGCCGACGCCGACCCCCAGCGCCACGAAGCCCCAGCGGGCGATGAGCGTTGCCGGTGTCCGGCCGCGGGCGCTCGATTCCCGCCACGCGATCGGGTTGTGGCCCACCTTGCGAGGCGGTCGCTCGACGGAGCCGCCGGCGGTCAGGCCGAACATCCGCCGGTACCACGGTGTCGAGCCCACGCGGCTGCCGATGACGCGGACCCTCAGCGTGGAGTATCCCATCATGACGACGCTGAGCCCGACGCACAGCCAGCAGAAAGTACTGATGGGCCGGCCGAGCCACTGCTGCGTGATCCACGACGCCGCGGTTCCGGTCAGGTCGTGTGGTACGTACGTGTTCGATCGCAGCAGCACGTCCAGTGCCAGGAAGGGGTTCAGGGGGGTCAGGAGGGTCGTCAGCTCCTCACTCGTTGCCGCAGTGACCGTCTCGCGGAGGCGGACGTCCACCGCGTAGGTGATGAACAGGTACATCACGACGATGGCATAGAACCAGAAGACGGCCCGCTTGCCGGCGGTCCGGTTCACGCACAGCGTGATCGCGATCGCCGCCACGAGCAGGGAGCTGCTTCCCGCGATGGCGTAGCTGGCGAAGATCGACTTCCCGGGCACGCCGCCGTAGTACTGCGTCACGGCGAACAGCGGCAGTGTCGAGAACAGCAGGGCGAGAATGAAGAACAGCCGTCCGAAGAGGTTGCCCAGCACGATCTGGAGATTGCCCAGCGGTGTCGTGAGCATGATGTCCCAGGTGCGGGGGTTGGCTTCCTGGGCGATCGCCCCGGCCATGAAGATCGGAGTGAGCAGGCAGATCAGCCCCACCTGCAGGTAGCTGATCCACGTCAGCGTCTGCGCGCCGGCACGGGCGAGGTCGCGGACCGAGGTGGGCCCGCTCGCGGCGGTGAGCAGCGCAAACAGCAGCACGACGATCATGACGGCCAGATAGGCCGAGCGGATCAGCATGTGCCGATGGCGCCGCGACCCGCCCTGCACCAGCCGCATGCAGATCGGGTTCGTGGGGATCAGTCTCAGGAGCCAGTTGAGCAGTGCAGGCATGAAGGGGTCCTTGACGACTGGCCGGTTCGGTCGATATTATCGCCTGTCGGCAAACCAGTATCTGCCTTGTCTCGTTCATTTACGGCCCGCCCGCTACGACACGGGCGACAACGTTTCCATCCGGCGTCCCCAGCGGCGCCGGCAGGCGTGGGTCGCATTTTCGGCGGCCCGGCATCTGTATAGATTGGCTAGTGAGTTCAACGGGGGGCTTTGGAAGCATCGACTCGATCCAGTATGTCGCTTGTGTCGTGCGTGAGTGGGCCGACAACCGAGGATGGTTGCCGTGTCCATGTTGTTTCTTTCGCTAGACGCACTTCAAGGCTCGCTCGCAGCGCTGGCCGGCATTGTCGGCGGGTTCCTGCTCGGCTGGGTGCTGTTCGGGATGATCCCGCGAAACAGCATTCGTCGCGCCAACCGGGAGGCCGAGCAGATCGTTCGCGCGTCCACCGCGGAGGCCGAAGCCACCAAGCAACGGGTCGAACTGGAGGCCGAGAAGAAGGCCCGCGATCGACGGGAGGCCGCTGACCGCGAGGTTGCCGAAACGATCGCCGAGATCCGGCAGAACCAGGCCCGGCTGGCCAAGCGAGAGGACAACCTCGACCGCAAGCTGGAGCAGGTCTCGCAGCGCGAGGGCAAGCTCGATCGGCGCGAGGGCGAAGCGAAGCGCCGCGAGGCGGAACTGGACTCCGCCAACGAGGCGTTGCAGCAGTCCCACGCCGAGGCGCGGCAGCGGCTCCAGGAGATCTCCGGGCTCACCGAGGAACAGGCCCGCGAGCGGTTCCTGGAGGAGGTCCGCCACGACACCGAGCACGAGGCGAGCATACTCACCCAGAAGATCCTGGAGGAGGCCGAGACAAAGGCCCGCGAGCGAAGCCGGGAGATCACGCTGCAGGCGATCCAGCGATACGCCGCGGAGCACGTCGCGGACTCGACGGTGCGGTCGGTGCGAATCCCCTCCGACGACATGAAGGGGCGGATCATCGGGCGCGAGGGGCGCAACATCCGGACGCTGGAGCGCGCGACCGGCGTGGACATCCTCGTGGACGACACGCCGGGCGTGATCGCCGTCTCATGCTTCGATCCGATACGCCGGGCCATTGCCGGCGAGGCGCTGCAGACGCTCGTCGCGGACGGCCGCGTGCATCCGGCCCGTATCGAGGAAGTGGTGGCCCGCGTGACCAAGGAGATGGGCGAGCGGATCATCAAGCATGGGGGAGACGCGATCATCGAGGCCAACATCCGGGGGCTGCACCCGAAGATCGTCGAGGCGATGGGCAAGCTTCATTTTCGCACCAGCTACGGGCAGAACGTGCTGCGGCACTCGATCGAGGTTGCCTACCTCAGCCAGATGATCGCCGAGCAGCTCGGGCTCAACGGCGCGATCGCCCGGCGTTGCGGCTTCCTGCACGACATCGGCAAGGCGATGGACCACGAGATGGAAGGTGGCCACCCCGCCATCGGCACGGAGTTCATTCGCAAGTACGGGGAGAAGTCCGACGCCGTCCTGAACGCCACCGGCGGCCACCACGGCGACATCGATGCCACCACGCCGTACACCCCGATCGTCATGGCCGCCGATGCCGTCAGCGGCGCCAGGCCCGGCGCCCGCCGTGAGTCGATGGAGATGTACATCAAGCGGCTCGAGCAGCTCGAGGCGATCGCGATGGAACACGATCATGTCGAGGAGGCATACGCGATCCAGGCGGGGCGGGAGGTCCGCGTCATCGTGGATGCCCGCAAGGCCGACGACAACGAGGCGTTCACGATCGCCCGGAGCATCGCCCGGAAGGTCGAGAAGGAAATGACCTTCCCCGGCGAAATCAAGGTGACCGTGCTCCGGGAAGTGCGGGCCGAAGCGATCGCGCGGTAGACTATTTCAGGGATTCACCGATGCCGATCAAAGCCACTGACGTCAAACGCGGACAGGCACTGATGTACGAGGGGCAACTGCACGTCGTCCTGGGCACGGAGCACGTCAAGCCGGGCAAGGGCCCCGCGTACGTGCAGGCCAAGATGAAGAACATCGAGACCGGCACGATCAAGACCAACCGGCTCAACACCTCCGACCGCATCGAGGACGTCTCGATCGATCGCCGTCACTGGCAGTATCTCTACGATGGCGGAGGCCGCGGCGAGGGACCGTTCGTCTTCATGGACTCCGAGACGTACGAGCAGGTCGAGATCGGCAACGACGTGATCCCCATCGAGCAGAGCCAGTGGCTCAAGGAAAACACCGAGTGCGTCGTGATGATGTTCAAGGACAGGCCGCTTGGAATCGAGATGCCCACGGTCGTGGAGCTGAAGGTCACCGAGACCGCCCCGCAGCCCAAGGGTGCGACCGCGACCAACCAGCTCAAGGAAGCCGTCGTGGAGACAGGCGCCAAGGTCCGCGTCCCGCCGTTCATCGACATCGGCCAGGTCGTCCGAATCAACCCGGCGACCGGAGAGTACATGGGCAAGGCGTAGGGCTCAGGTCGGGTGCAGACGCTGACGCAGATTCGTGCCCTTCTCGATGCGCACGGCCTGAAACCGCGGCACCGCCTCGGGCAGAACTTTCTGCACGACAAGAACCTGCTGAGACGCCTCATCGAGGCGGCCGGGATCACGCCGGGCGAACTGGTGCTGGAGGTCGGTCCCGGCACCGGCACGCTGACCGAGGGGCTGGTTGCCTGCGGTGCCGAGGTCGTGGCGTGCGAGATCGATCCCGGCCTGGCCGCGATCGTCCGGGAGGGGCTCGGGGCGCGAGTGCAGCTGGTCGAGGGTGACTGCCTGGGACGAGGGCGCCGCCTGGCCGAGGCCGTGGAACGCGCGCTCGCCCGCCGGCCGTTCACGCTGGTGGCGAACCTGCCGTACCAGGTCGCCAGCACCCTCATCGTGACCCTGCTCGTGCAGTACCCGGCCTGCCACGGCCAGTTCGTGACGATCCAGCGTGAGGTGGCGGACCGTCTTGCGGCAACGCCGGGCACCAAGACCTACGGGGCGTTGACGGTCATCGTCGGCGCCCTCGCCGAGGTGTCCGTGATCGCACGGCTCGGGCCGGCGTGCTTCTGGCCCCGGCCCACCGTCGGCAGCGCGATGGTCGCGATCCGGCCGCGGTCTCCGGCCGAGCACGGAATCGAAAGCCCCGCGACGATGGCCACGTTCGTGACGGCGTTGTTCGGCAGGCGCCGCAAGCAGTTGGGCACGATCTTCGGCCGCGACACCCGCTGGCCGCCGGGCATCACCGGCGACCTGCGGCCCGACGCGCTCTCGATCGATCAGATCGTGGCGCTGAGTTGCCTTAGCATGCCGTCATGAAAGACCTGAGAATCGGGATCATCGGCGGCAGCGGCCTGGAGGCGAAGCTCTTCGACGATCTCGCCGTCAGTGACGTCGAGCACGTGGCGTGCGACACGCCGTTCGGGCGGCCCAGCGGCACGATCGTCACGGGGGTCCACGCGGGCGTGCCGATCGCGCTGCTGTCCCGTCACGGTGACGGGCATCTCCTGAACCCCGCCGCGGTTCCGTACCGCGCGAACGTCTTCGCGCTCAAGACGCTCGGGTGCACGCACATCGTGGCGTTCGGCGCGACGGGCTCGTTGCGCGAGGAGATCGCGCTGGGCGACCTGGTCATCTGCGATCAGCTCATCGACCGGACCGACGGTCGGCCGCGGACGTTCTACGAGGGCGCCGCGGTGCACGTCGAGTTCGCCGAGCCGTTCTGTCCGGTGCTGCGGCGATGGCTGCACGAGGCGGCGACCGGGCTCGACGGCGTGGGCGTGCACGGAACCGGTTGCTACGTGTGCATGCAGGGCCCGGCCTTCTCCACGCGGGCGGAGTCGCACATGCACCGGCTCCTCGGCGCCGACGTGGTGGGCATGACGGTCCAGCCCGAGGCGCGTCTCGCCCGCGAGGCGGAGATCGCCTACGCCATGGTCGCCTTGCCCACCGACTACGATTGCTGGCGCCCGCGGCCCCCCGGCGACGAGGACTCCGTGCTCGCGGAGATCCTGGGCAACCTGGACCGGGCCACCGACGCGTCGATCCGTCTGCTGGCCGCGGCGCTCGGCGACGTCACCATGCTCCATGGCACGCCGAGTCCCGCCCACGACGCCCTGGCGCGGTCGATCTGGTCGGACAAGTCGGCCATCGATGCCCGGCTGGTCGAGAAGTTGCGGCCGTTGTGGGGGCGGTATTTCTAGAACTCCACCAGCCCCAGCGTCAACCCGATCGTCGTCTCGTCGGCGATCTCGTCGCGCCGCACGCGGAACGTCAGATCGACGTCGGGGAACCTCCGGATCACCTCAAGGCTGACCGCGCGGAATTCTTCGGCGACGAAATCCCACTGCGGCGTCAGCGTGACGAAGTACTTGTTCGTGAGCTTGTACTGCCACCCGATACCCAGTAACCGGGTGTCATCGGCTTCGATGAGCCGGAACTCGACGGCGGTCGAGAACAACGGCGAGTGCCGCAGGTGCGTTCCGATCGATGCGCGGGCGAGCTCGGCGCCGTCAGTGTCGTACGTCGCTTCGCCCACGACGTCGAAATGATCGCTGAGCGCCCAGATGAAAGACCCGGCGGCATGATCGCCGAACTGGGAGTACTCCGGGCGGTACTCGAAGAACCGGGGCGTCGGCGATTCGGTCGTGGCGTCGCCGGAGTTCAGCACGACCGAGACATCGACCGTGAGCACGTCGACCGATCGCCATCGTCCCGGTCCGCCTCGCTGCGTCTGCAGGAGGGTGTTGAGTCCGAACGCGAGAACGGAGGCGCCACCGATCGATTCGACCGCCTCGTCGTAGACCGGCAGTGCCCCGTCCGGGACGTCGGAGACGCCGTACCATGCGGTGAGTCGCGGCTCGACGATCGTTCGCAGCCGGTGAAGATCGAAGAGGCTGCTCTCGACGCCGTTGTCGACCTTCTGGAACTGCGTGTTGAGGCGGATGCCGACGGCGCCGAACGCGCGCGTGTCCGAGGCATCGCTGGAGAACGACTCGAACTCGTCGCTGTACGCGGTCAGCCGTCCGACCGCGTAGGGGACGACCTTGACGGCGCCGAGCTTGATCGGCACGGCGAACTCGTGTCGCGTGTCGAAGCGAGTGACGGAGTCGGTCGGGAACCCCGCGGCGGCGAACGCCGCGGAGATCGACTCGTCCGGACCGATGGCGGGAGCGAACGCCCCCGAGCGCACGCCGGCTTCGCGCGGCGTACTGTCCTGGACGCTGAACTTGAGCCTGCTCAGGCGGGTCTCGCCGGAATACGTGACAAGGTCGTTGAAGATCGAGTCGCCGTACCGGCGGTACGTGAGCTCGGGCAGTTTCTCGACCTGGTACCCGCGGCTTGCCAGCAGGTAGCTGTTGGAGATGAAGTCGTTGGCGTCGAACTTGACCACGAAGTCGAACACGGAGTTGTCCCCGGTGTGCTTGAGGTAGACGGCCGTCTCGTACTCGCGGCGGTTGGCGTACTGGTGGCGCCGCCACGTCGTGATGAAGGTCTCGTCGCTGATCACGGAGACCTGGGCCTGGAGATCCCAGGTCTTGCTGAGCGTCTGCTGGTGCTCCCACAATGCCACGCCGCGGTTCTCGTTGGAAGGCTCGACGTCCAGGCCGCTGGACGTGCGGTCGGTGCCCCTGTCTCGGAGGTAGTAGAGGTCCACCGACCCGAGTGCCGACGACGTGTCGTAGGTCAGTTGGATCCCGCCGCCGGGGCCGCGTTTCGTGAACCAGTCCGCGCGCACCGCGGCGTCGACGCCCCTGGGTCTCTCCATGCCCAGCAGCGAGAAGGGGTCCCACCGAGTCCGTACGCTCAGGCCCTCGGATTGCCTCGTTCCCACTTCAAGGCCCTTGAGCGGGACGTCCTGTGCCGTTCCGGCGAATTTCGGCCAGTACAGCAGGGGAAGTCCCACGAGCTCGAGCGTGTTGTGCGTGGACTCGACGAAGAGCGTGGAGTCCCCGGCGACGGTGCCGGGGCGCTCGGTTATCGTGACCCGGCGGGCGCCGATGGCGAAGTGGGGCGTGAAGAACTCACTCGTGGAGACACGGGCCCGCTCGGCCGTCCACTGGTTGGCGGCGATCTGCCGCAGCTCTCGCGCGCGAGCGATGATGGGCACGCCGCGCTGCCGGTCGTAGGTTCGCAGCACAGCCTCGACCATGATCGCCTGCCCGGAGTCGAAGTCGTAGTACATCTGCGGCGCCCGCAGCGTGTACTCCCCGGAACCAGTCGTCGCGATGACGTTGCCTTCCAGGTAGATGCCGTGGATCGTGTCGGCGTCGACCCGCCCCGACAGCATGCTGCCGAGCGGTCCGGGGTCGGCGAAGACGACCACCCGCCGGGCGGTCATGGTGAGCTCCGACCAGCGGTTGTCGGCGCCCCGGGTGCCCTCGGCAACATACTGAACCACGATGGACCCCGTGGCGGTGATGACGTTCTCCTGCTCGCCGCTGCTGACGTGCAGTGCCTCCCACGAGAACCACACGGTGCCGGTGGCGGCAAACAACGGCGGGGTGTCCACGGGACCTTCCGGTAGAAGCACCCGTGGCGGTTCCGCCGGACCGGGCAACGGGACCACGTCTTCGCCCGGCCGGGGCTCCGCCGATCGCTCGGGCCGGCGTTGATCGATCTGCGGCAGCCGGGCCAATGCCGGCGGGGGCTCCTGGAGGAGTCGCTTCAGCAACGCCGCGAGCCGTCGCTGGGCCCGGCGGATCACCTGGGTGTTCGACGGGGGGCGCCGCTCGAGCCGCGCGACGTCGAGCATGACGGTGCCGCGGGCGCTCGCCGTCAAGAGCACGCCGGTGCCGCTGACGCCCAGGCCGGACCGGCCGGCGGGGTTGCGGACGTGCGTGAAGTACACCGCGAGCTGGTTGATGAGCCCGTCGGCGCTTGGAATTCGATTGATCCACACGACGGCCGCGTCGCCGTCGATGTCGTATCCGCCGACCTGCACCCGCACGTCCCCCTCCACGAGGAGCCGCCTGGTGTCGTCGACCGACCACGCCCACGCCCGCAGGGCCGTGATCGTGATACCGGTGTCCGCGGGCTCGACGGGCAGGACGAAGCCGGTCAGTCGGTCGCCGGTAATCTCGGCAGTGCCCTGGGCACCCGCCGGCACCGTCACCACGAGCGCGACGAGCAGTCCTCCTGTTGATGCGCGCCAGGTGCTCACGGTTCGAACATCGCCTCGATGAATGCGTCCGGTTCGAAGGTCTCCACATCGTCCGGCGTTTCGCCGACGCCGATGAGCTTGACGGGGATGCCCAGGACGTCCTGAATCGCGACGACGATGCCCCCCTTGGCGGTCCCGTCGAGCTTGGCGAGGAAAATACCTGTCACGTCGACCGCGGCCTTGAACTGCTCGGCCTGGCGGATGGCATTCTGGCCGGCGGTGGCGTCGAGCACGAGCAGCACTTCGTGCGGCGCGCCGGCAATCTTCTTCGCCGCGACACCCCGGATCTTCGTGAGTTGGCGCATGAGGTTCCGCTGCGTGTGCAGTCTCCCGGCGGTGTCGATGAGCAGGACATCGATGCCGCGGGCCCTCGCCGCGGTGACCGCGTCGAAGACGACGGCTGCGGGGTCGCCACCGGCGGCGCCCTTGACGATGTCCACGTCGAGCCGGTCGGCCCAGATCTCCAGTTGCGACACCGCTGCGGCGCGATACGTGTCGGCGGCGGCGATGATGACGCTTTGTCCCCGGCTGCGAAACGATGCGGCCATCTTCGCCAGCGACGTTGTCTTGCCGGACCCGTTCACGCCGACCATCAGGATCACCGTCGGTCCATCGGGCGCCATGAGCAGCGATCGATCGACCGCCTGCAGCCGCTGCTTGAGCCGCTGCTTGAGGAACTCGATCGTATCGCCGGCCCCGGTGAATCGGCCGGCGCGGTGCGACGCGCGCAGCTCGTCGATGATCGCGGTCGTCGCCCCGGGGCCGACGTCGGCGCGCATGAGGCGGCCCTCGATCTCATCGATGACCTCCGCGCTGAGCGGGCCGGACAGCGGACCGCCCAGCGAACCGCCCATCACCTCGCGGGTGCGGGCGAGGACGCGTCGAATGGCGCCGGCGGTGGTCGCGAACAGTCCCATGGCTCATCCGGCGCCTTCGGCGGCCGCGTCAGGCTCGGGGTCCCGGACGCGGATGCTCGACTTGTAGATCCGGTCCAGCACGGCGTTGACGAACAACGGCGACTTCTCCGTGCTGAACTCGCGGGCGAGCTCGATCGCCTCGTTGATCGCGACCTTGGGCGGGGTGTCTTCGTGCGCCATTTCGTAGAGGGCGAGCCGCAGGATGCTGCGATCCACGACGGGCTGGCGATGCGTCGGCCATTCGGGGGTGATCGCGGCGACGGCGGCATCGGCGTCGTCCCGCCGGGCCCACGCGCTGACGGCGAGTTCGTACCCGCGCTCGTGGTCCGCGGGCGTGCCGGGCGAGAGTTCCAGCGATCGGAGTACATCGTCGCCCGGCTCGGCACCGGCGTCGAACTGGTACAGGCACTGCAGGGCGCATCGGCGTGCGTCGCGGCGCGACGGCATGTCAGGTGCACCTCCGGGCGAGGCCCAGCGTCCGGATCGTCTGCGAGGTGTCGATGGCGGCGGCCATCGCCTCAGCGCCCTTGTTTCCGTGGGCGCCGCCGGCCCGCGCCAGTGCCTGCTCGAGGGTGCCGCAGGTCAGCACGCCGAAGGCGATCGGGCAGCCGGTCCGCACGGTGATCATCGTCAGGCCGGTGGCGACCGCGGACGCGATGTACCGGTCGTGGGGGGTCTCGCCCGAAATGATGCAGCCCAGCGCCACCACGGCATCGAGATCGCCCCGGTCCGCCAGCGCCCGGCACAGAGCGGTCAGGTCGAACGTGCCGGCGGCGCGCACGACGACCAGGAGTTCCTCGTCGCCCCCGGCCGACCGGAAGCAGTCGAGCGCCGCCTCGCACAGGGCGTCGGTGATGCGGGCGTGGTAGCGGCTTACCGCGACGGCGATGCGGAGGCCCGCGGCACTCGTCTCGGGTTGGTGCTGGTCATGCATGGGCTCGGGTGCGCATCGTATACGATGCCCTTCGTGCAGGCGCTGGCCATCAAGCTCATCACGGCCATCCGGTTGACGCGACTGACGATGGCTTTCGGCGCCGTCAGCGACGTGTGGTTCGTGATCCTTCTGTCGCGGGCGTCGGGAGAATACCCCGGCATCGAGGTCGTGCGCATGTCGCTGTGGGCGGCCCTGGCCGCCGGCGCCGTGGTGGCGATCGGCCTGTTCGCCTACGGCGCGTCGCTCAACGACGTGCTCGATGTGCGCCACGATGCCGCGTTCAGTCCGGATCGCCCGATTCCCGCGGGCCGGATCGGGCTCGGGCAGGCGATCGTCGTCACCATCGGGGCGCTCATCATCTCGGTCGTGGCGTCCGCCGCGATGGGACGGATGGCCTTGTGGATCATGCTGCTGGTGGCCGGGGCGATCCTGTTCTACAACGCTGCCGGCAAGTACATCCCGTCGGTCGGCGTGGTGACGATCGGGCTGATCCACGCAGCGCACATGCTCATCCCCAATGCGGGGCTGACCTTCACGCTGCCGGTCTGGCTGGTGATGACCCATGCCATGGGGATCGCCGCGGCGGTGCACATCATGGAGGACAAGCGGCCGCGCCTGGGTCGCGGCAGGATCATCTCTCTGGGGCTCGGGTGGTTGTTCTGGTCGGCGCTGATCATCAGCTACAGCGTGATGCGCGGCGGCTTCTGGCCGGCGGGGACCGCCTGGTGGGTGCTGCTGTGGCCGTTCGCCGCCGTCGTGGCGTTC
Source organism: Planctomycetota bacterium (assembly GCA_022562915.1). GTDB lineage: Bacteria > Planctomycetota > Phycisphaerae > Phycisphaerales > SM1A02 > JADFOJ01. The sequence goes on from JADFOJ010000038.1 coordinate 15,631, forward strand.
ATCGTGATCGCGATCTGGAAAGCGGGCGGCGTCCACGCCGCCGCGGCCTCGGAGAAACTGAAACGCTACGGTGCGATGTGGCAGGCGCTCTACGGCGCGGCGTGGCTCATGGCGCTGGGCCATGAGGTCCAGGCGGCCGGGCTGACCGTCGTGGCAGTGTGCGGATTCGCCGCGATGACGATGATCAAGGAGATTACCGGCCTGACCGGAAGACCGATCGTCTATCGCTGACGAAAAAAACAGACGGCTTGTCGGGCCGGCTTCTCCTCCGGAGCCATCCTCGACAAACCGACTGTCGAGACAGATTACATCAGAACCACCAGTCCGCCAAGCGTAAATGCATTGCTTTCATGGATTTGCCTCTCCGTATTGTAAAGATGGGGAAGCTGTGCGCCACCGTGTTGCGAAAAAGCAACATGCCGCTTCAGCGGCACCCGGCCCGCGACGATGCAACCCCCGGCGATGGGCCCTGCAGGTGTCTCAGGCGGCTTCAGACAGGAGACCCCGGGTGTGAGCGGCAATGTCCCGAACGTGCTGATCATCGACGAGGACCGAATCCTGGCGGAGTCGATCGCCGAGCTGCTCGGCCGCGACGGCTACGTGACCCGTACCGCCCCCAACGCGGAGCAGGCCCTGGAGATCCTTGCGGCCGGCCGCCAGGGCACCACCCCTGTTCAGTGGGCGATGGCCATTATCGACATGTCGCTCCCAGGCATGAGCGGGCTGGAACTCATCAAGACGTTGCGGCGCGAGCATCCGGACATCGTCTCGCTGGCGATCACGGGCTACCCGACTGTCGAGGCGGCGGTGCAGGTCATTCGCAGCGGCGCCATGGACTACCTGTCCAAGCCCATGGTCGACGACGAACTTCGGATCGCGGTGGAGAAGGGGATCCGGCAGCAGGCGCTGCTGGCGGACAACACGAGCTTGCGGCGGCAGCTCGACCAGCGGTACGGCCTGGACAACATCATCGGGTCCGACCCGAGGATGCGTCGTGTCTATGACATCATCGAGGCGGTGGCGCCGAGCCGGACGACGGTCCTCATGACCGGCGAGTCGGGGACCGGCAAGTCGCTCGTCGCCCGCGCCACCCATCGCAACTCGCCCCGGTCGGACAAGCCGTTCGTGGAGATCTCCTGCGGCTCGATTCCGGAAACCCTTCTGGAGTCCGAACTGTTCGGGCACGTCAGGGGGTCGTTCACCGGGGCCCACGCGGACAAGACCGGCCGTTTCCTCGCCGCGCACACCGGGACGATCTTCCTCGACGAGATCAACTGCGCGTCGCCCGGCATGCAGTTGAAACTGCTGCGCGTGCTGCAGGAGCGCTGCTTCGAGCCTGTCGGCAGCAACGAGACGATCGACGTGGACGTGCGCGTGATTCTCGCCACCAACCAGTCCCTCGAGGAGCTCGTCGCGGCGGGCGATTTCCGGCAGGACCTCTACTACCGGATCAACGTCGTGAGCATAGAGCTTCCGCCGTTGAGGGAACGCATCGGTGACATCCGCGTGCTCGCCGAGCACTTCCTGGAGACCAAGTCCGGCGAAGCCGGCCGGCAGATCACCGGCTTCACGCCCGAGACGATGGAGGCCCTGCGGCGCTACCTGTGGCCTGGGAATGTCCGCGAACTGGAGAACGTCGTCGAGCGCGCGGTGGTGCTCTCACGCTCGATGCAGATCGGTGTCGGAGACCTGCCCGCGCACGTGATCGACAACACCACGGGCTTGCTGCTGCCTCCGCATGCCCGGCCGGGATCCGGCGGGCCGTGGCGCGTGGATGCGGCGCTGCCGCTGCGCGTGGCGCTGGAGGAACCGGAGCGGCAGATCATTCTCGCGGCGCTGGAGGCCAACGACTGGAACCGGCAGAAGACCTCCGACCAGCTCGACATCAATCGCACCACGCTCTACAAGAAGATCAAGCAGTACGCGCTGGAGCAATACGGCCGGGCGGGCTGATGGTGACCTACACATCCCCGTTCTTGACTATCGCCTTGTCCTCGTACGGGGCGACCCGGCGCCGGTAGAGTTCCAGCTTGACGGACTCCAGCGTGCCGATGATGTCGGCGTAGTTCGAATAGGACTCACCATCGGGCACGTCGACGCCCCAGGCCTTGCGGAGAATCCGGGTGACCACGTAGTTGGCGTGGCCCTTGCGGCGATCGGGCGCCTGTTCGGCGAGCGCGTCGGCGAGCTGATCGATGAACCCGTCGTACCTCGGGCGGTCGTCCTGTGGGATGTACGGCATGGCCTCAGTCTACCGGCAGGGGGTGGTCCGGGATCACCGCCAGGTACGCCAGCGTCTCGTCGATCACGTCGCGGACGACCGGGCCCGCGACCCGGCCGCCCCAGTGACCGCGTGATCGATCGGGATCGTCGATGACGCACAGCACGACCACGCGGGGTTCGTGCAGCGGGGCCCCGGCGATGAAGCTGGAGACGTACCGGTCCTCGAAGTAGCCGCCGCCATCGGGCCGCGGCAGCTGGGCGGTCCCGGACTTGCCGAAGAGCCGGTATCGCTGCGATTGCGCGTGGCGGCCGGTTCCCTCGATCATCACCTCGGCGAGGATCTCGCGGACGAGGTCGGCCGTGGATGCGGAGCACACCTGCCGTACGAATCGGAAGCGCGGCACGTTCGCCCCGGCACCGGGCCCTGCCACGATGTGGACCGTCGGCAGCATTCCATGACGGGCGAATGCGCTGAAGGCGCGGACCATCTGGACGGGCGTGACGGCGATCTCGTGCCCGAAGGAGACCGACGACTGCGTGTAGTCGCTCCACCGCGAGGCGGGCGTGACCAGGCCGGCAGTCTCGCCGGGAATGCCGCAGCGGGTGCGCCGGCCGAAGCCGAACCGGGTGATCGCCTGCCGCATCTCGTCGTGGGTCATTCTCGCCGCCACGATGGCCATGCCCGTATTGAGCGACTGGACGAGTACGTTCCGCCAGCTCACCGGTCCGAGATAGTGCGAGTCCCGGATCGACCGGCCGTAGGGCGTGCGGTACGGCCGGTCGACGGGGCAGGGGATGATCTCGGCCGGGTGCGCGCGGCCCAACTCGGTGGCGACCGCCCAGATGAACGGCTTGAGCGTCGAGCCCGGCTCATACGGGTCGGTGACGCAGCGGTTGCGAGCCAGCCGGGCCGGGCCGGCCGGCTCGGCGAGCACATCGGTCAAGGCCAGGATGGCCCCGGAGATGCAGTCCAGCACCACGACCCGGCCCCCGCCGGCCTCGTACTCGTCCACCGCGCGACGCAGATGCCGTTCGGCGATCTCCTGCACGACCAGATCGATGGTGAGCCGGACCTCGCGCCCGTCGGTGGCCGGCTCGTAGTCGTCCGGTTCGAACCACAACGTGCGATGCCGCACGTCGCGCAGGTAGCTGAGGCGACCCTGCCGGCCTGCAAGCATGCGGTCGAACGCGTGCTCGGATCCGCTGAGGCCGGTGTGCTCGAAACCCACCATGCCGACGACGCGGGCAGCCCGCTCGTGCTGGGGATAGTGCCGCACCTGTCGCGGCTGGAGGCCCACGCCCCGCAAGCCGGCGGTGCGTACCGCGGCGACCTGCCGGTCGTCGAGGAGGTCGTCGATCACCACGTATCGGGGCGCGCCGCCGGCGAGGATCTTCCGGTCGATCTCGTCCGGGGCGGCGCCGATCGCGGCGGCGAGGTCCACCGCGATCGTCCGGATGTCCTGCACCTGCGTCGGATCGATGAAGAGCCGGTAACCGAGCGTGCTGGTCGCGAGCACGCGCCCCCGGGCATCCACGATGTCGCCGCGGCGTGCGGGCTCGGCCCGCGTGGAGATGGGCGGCGTCAACGCCGCGCGGAGCGAGGCATCGGGGCGCAGCTTGAGTTGCGCCACGCGTACCAGGATCAGGAGCAGTCCCGCGAGCATGCCCAGCACCAGGAGCCGCGACCACGCCGACACCCGGCTCGCCTGGGCCCTGCGCGTCTCGTCGAGAATGATTCGGCTCACAGTCGGTCGCGCCCGGGGAGCACGATCGGCGACCACTGGCCACCGATCTCGCCGATCGCCTCGCGGATTCGGTCCGGTTGCGATTCGATTGCGATGTCGCGGCGCAGCGTCCAGAACCGCTGTTGCTGCTTCAGGAGTTCCCGGTGGACCTGTGCCGTGCGATGCGCGGTGTCAAGGCGCTGCTGCCGGCTGACCAGCAAGGCGCACGCGGTCGCGGCCATGACCAGGATGACCAGCAGGAGCTTTGCGAACATGAATCAGCCCGTCGGGACCTTGAGAACCGTTCCCACCCGGATGGCGTCGGGGTTGGCGATGGCGTCGCGGTTGAGTTCATACAACTGCCGCCACCGGCCGGCGGAGCCCATGATCCGCAGCGCGATCTCGCTCAGCGAGTCGCCCGGACGGACCGTGTAGACGCCGGCGGCCGGGGGCTTGATCGGGGCAGCGAGCTGCGGCGGGGGCGGCTTCGCCGGCGGGCCGGGGCGCGGGCGGTCCGCTGTCTGCAGGTCCACGAACCGGGCAGGTCGGCGCACGGCGGGGCGGTGGTCGTCTACCGCGGGAAGCAGGTCCGCGGCCCGCTGCGTCTGCGCCTTGGACAGGTGGTCCGAGACGAGGATCCCCACGAAGAGCACGAGGGCGAAACCGACGACGAGAGCGACCTTGTTTTCAATCGTCATGGTCGTGGGTGTATGTCGGCAAAGACCGTTCCGGGCCTGCGGTATTCGATTGACCGCGTTTGGGGCGCGGTTATCGCTGCCTGGCAACGGGATGGACCGGCAATTTTTGCGTCATGTCCGCAGCCGGACGGCCCGGAGCCTGGCCGATCGGGACCGGGGATTGCACCTCACCTCCTCGACACCGGCGGTGATCGGCCGGCGGGTGAGGCGTTCGGCGACGCCCCGCCGGTCGAGTTCGGCGAACGCGCGCTTCACCAGGCGGTCCTCCAGGCTGTGGAAGCTGATGATCGCGATCCGTGCGCCGGCGGTCAGCCAGCCGCCCTTGTCGGCGCGGTCCGCCGCCAGGGCGATGTGTTCCAGCAGGGCGCTCAGTGCGGTCAGCTCTTCGTTGACCGCGATCCGCAGCGCCATGAAGGTTCGCGTCGCGGGGTGCATCCGCGACGAGTGCGCGCGCGACCCGTACGCCTTCACGACGATCGCGGCGAGCTGCGCCGTCGTCTCGATCGGCTCGCCGGCCCTTGTTCGCACCACGTTTCGGGCGATGGTCCGCGCCAAAGGTTCCTCGCCGTAGAGCCGGATGAGGTCCTCGAGCTCCTGCTGCCCCATCGTGGCGAGCAGTTGCCGGGCCGTGCGGGGACCGTCGGGGTCGAACCGCATGTCCAGGGGGCCATCGCCGGCGAAGCTCAGGCCACGGCCCGGATCGGCCATCTGCCGGGAGCTGAAGCCCAGGTCGGCCAGCAGGGTGTCGGCCCGGAGGCCGAGCCGGGCCATGTGCAGCGGGACGCGCACGAAGTTGTCCCGGATCGCCACGAAGCGCGCCGGGGCACCGTGGAGACGCTCCGCGGCGAACGCCAGCGCGGCAGGGTCGACGTCGAAGCCGACCACCGTGCCCTGGGGCCCCACCGGCTCGGCGAGCGCCACGGCATGGCCGGCGTCTCCGACCGTACAATCCACCGCCACCCGGCCCGGCTGCGGATCGAGCAGGCGCAGCGTCTCGCCAAGCAGCACGGGAACGTGTCCGGGCCTGTCCACGGCCGCCACGATATCGAGGAGGAACTCAACGTGCCGTATCGAAACCTGCCGGTTCTGCTTGCCGTGGTGGTCGTGGTCCTGTCGGCGGGGTGCACGCGATGGCGGTTCATCGTGGACGCGGTGCCGGTCGATGACGAACTCACCGAGACGGAGGTCCTGCGCGATGCGGGCGCCGGGTCCGGCTCGGCGAAAGTCGCGCTCATCGACGTGAAGGGGCTGATCGTCGACGCCGAGCGAGGGCGCATCCTGGGCCGCATCGAGAACCCGGTCTCCCGCCTGGCCGAGGGTCTCAAGCGAGCCGAGAACGATTCGAAGGTTCGCGCCGTGATCATTCGCGTCAACTCCCCCGGCGGGACGGTGACCGCCAGCGACATGATGTACCGCGAGGTCGTCACGTTCAAGACGCGGTCGTCCAAGCCCGTCGTGATTCTCATGGGGGAGGTGGCGGCCTCCGGCGGGTATTACATCGCGTGCGCCGGCGACGAGATCATCGCCTACCCGACCACCGTGACGGGATCGATCGGGGTCATCATCCAGACGTTCAACTTCTCCGAAGGCATGGGCAAGATCGGCATCAGGGCCGACGCGATCACCTCCGGGCCCAACAAGGCGACGGGGTCGCCGTTCCTGCCGATGTCGCGGGAGCACCGGGCGCTGCTGCAGGGCATCGTGGACGAGTTCTACGAGAATTTCGTCGCGATCGTGACGGAAAACCGCCCGGCGGTGTCCTCCGACGACCTGGCCTGGATCACCGACGGACGGGTGATCACCGGCCGCCGTGCGGTCGAGGTGGGGATCGTGGATCGCCTCGGCGACCTGCAGACCGCGCTGGACGCAGCAAAGGAGCGGGCGGGCGTGGACCGGGCAAGGCTCGTGAAGTATCACCACCCGACGGACTACGTCGGCAGCCCCTATGCGACCGCCCCCATGCCGCCCGCGGGCGGGCAGGTGAACCTCCTGCAGCTGAACCTGGGGGCGTGGCCCGACCGGAGTGCGGGGTTCTACTACCTGTGGGACCCCGCGGCGTGGTGAGCCGGAAAGAAAATAGACCGGGGGCGTAGTGAGCTACAGGTCGAACATCACCCGCTGCGGTTCCTCCAGGCACTGCCTGACATGCACCAGGAAGCCCACCGCCTGCTCGCCGTCGACGATCCGGTGGTCGTAGCTCAGTGCCAGGTACATCATCGGCCGTAGCGCGACCTGGCCGGGGTTGGCCGGGTCTTCGACCGGCCGGTTCTGTATGCGGTGCATGCCCAGGATACCGGACTGCGGCGGGTTGAGGATGGGCGTCGACATCATCGAGCCGTACACGCCGCCGTTGGAGATGGTGAACGTGCCGCCGGTCATCTCGTCGAGCGTGAGCTTGCCGGCGCGGGCCCGGACGGCGAGGTCCACGATGGCCTGCTCGATGCCGGCGAACGACAACGCCTCGGCGTTGCGGATCACGGGCACGACCAGGCCCTTGTCGGTGCCGATGGCGACGGACACGTCGACGTAGTCGTGGTACTCCACCTCGTCACCGTCGATGTAGGCGTTGACGCGCTCGAATCGCTGCAGCGCCGAGCAGCACGCCTTGACGAAGAAGGACATGAAGCCGAGGCCGACACCGTGGCGCTCCTTGAACGCGTCCTTGTGCTGCTTTCGAAGATCGATGATCGCGGTCATGTCCGCCTCGTTGAAGGTCGTCAGCATGGCCGCCGTGTGCTGGGCGGCGACGAGGCGTTCGGCGATACGCAGGCGAAGCGTGCTGAGACGCTCTCGCCGCACCGGCCGCAGCGAAGGCGTTGGGGGCGCTGCCGGTGCTTCCGGTGCTGCCGGTGCTTCCGGTGCTGCCGGTGCTGCCGTCTCGCTTGCGGCCAGGACGTCCGACTTGGTCACCCGTCCCGACGGGCCGGTCCCCGAGATCCTCGCCACGTCGACGCCCTTGTCTGCGGCGAGTTTTCGAGCCACCGAGTTGATGCGCTGCTCGCTGTTGCCCGCAGCGGTCGCGGTGCTCGCCGCTGCGGGCGCCGTGTCGGGCCGGGCGGCCTCGGTGTCGATGGAGCCGACGACGTCCCCGACGTTCAGGGGCGAGCCCTCCGGAGCCCTCACGTCGAGTACGCCCGACTCCGGCGCGGGAATCTCCAGCGTGACCTTGTCCGACTCGATCTCGACGATGATCTCGTCCTTCTCGACCCAGTCGCCGGGACCGTGGTGCCACGGTCCCACGACCACCTCGGTGATCGATTCGCCGGGGCTGGGGATGGTGACGTCAACCGGCATGAGAGTGCTCCGCCGCACCGGCCCGCACGCCGGGCAGGCCGAGTGCATTGATCATGATCCGCTCCTGCTCCTGCAGGTGCATCTTCGTCGACGCGACGGCGGGCGAGGCGTTCTCGTCCCGGCCCACGTAGCGCGGGTCGATGTCGAGTTGCTCCCACAGCGTCGTCTTGAGAAAACGGAAGGCGCCCATGTTCCGGGGCTCTTCCTGGACCCAGACCAGCTCCACCTCAGCGCCGTAGCGATCCAGGACCGCCCGCATGTCGTCGGTGGCCAGCGGATAGAGTTGTTCGAGCCGCACGATGGCCACGTCCGCCCCAAGGACACCGCCGCCCTGCTCGCGGTGGGCGACCAGGTCGTAGTACACCTTCCCCGAGCACAGCAGCACGCGCGACACCGAGCCGTGGTCGGTGACGGCTGGATCGTCGATGACGAGCTCGAACCGGCCGCCGGTCAGGTCATCGGTCCGGCTGACTGCCCCGGGGTGCCGGAGCAGGCTCTTGGGCGTGAGGACGACCAGCGGCTTGCGAAAGTCGCGCTTCATCTGCCGTCGCAGCAGGTGGAACATCTGGGCGGGCGTCGTGGGGTTGACCACCTGCATGTTGTTGTTCGCGCAGAGCTGGAGAAAACGCTCCGGCCGCGCCGAGGAGTGCTCCGGCCCCTGGCCCTCGTAGCCGTGCGGCAGGAAGAGGGTCAACCCGCTGAACCGCTTCCACTTCATCTCCGCGGAGGCGATGAACTGATCGAAGAACACCTGGGCGCCGTTGGCGAAGTCGCCGAACTGCGCTTCCCAGATGACCAGCATCTGCGGATCGCCCAGCGAGTAGCCGTATTCGAACCCGACGCAGGCGCTTTCGGTGAGCGGGCTGTTGTGCACGCAGAACTTCGCCTGCCGGGGTCCGAGGTGGTTCAGCGGCTCGAAACCCCGGCCGTTGACGGTGTCGAAGAGCACGGCGTGCCGATGGCTGAACGTACCGCGCTCTACATCCTGGCCGGTGAGGCGAACCGCGTGGCCGTCCAGCAGCAGCGTCCCGTACCCCAGCGTCTCGCACATGGCCCAGTCCAGCGGCAGGTCCCTGTCGACGGCGGTGCCGCGGTACTCCAGGAGTTTCAGGAGCTTGCGGTGCACCGTGAACCCGTCGGGTACCGTGCCCATGGCCCGTGATACCGCCGAGAGCGTCTCGCGGGGCACGGCCGTCTCCACGACGGACGACGAATACTTGCCCGTCAACCCGCTCCACACCGACTCGAACGCCTTCACGGTAGGCGCGACCGGCGTGTCGCCGGAACGCTCCTGCGCGGCGTCCAGTTGAGTGCGCAGCCACTCGTTCAGCACGTCGAACTGTGCCTGGGTGATTTCGCCTTCGGCGATGAGCCGGTCGACGTAGGTCTCGAGCACAGGTCTCTGGTTCCGGATCCGCTCGTACATCAGCGGCTGGGTGAAGCCCGGCTCGTCGCCCTCGTTGTGACCGTACTTGCGGTAGCACCACAGGTCGATCACGACGTCGTTCTTGAACGCCTGCCGGTATTCCAGCGCCATTCGCGCGACGTAGACGCACGCCTCGGGGTCGTCGCCGTTGACGTGGAAGATCGGTGCGTCGGTCATCTTGGCGATGTCGGTGCAGTAGATGCCGCTGTGCGAGTCGCGAGGGTTGGTCGTGAACCCGATCTGGTTGTTCACGATGACGTGCACGGCCCCGCCGACGGTATAGCCGTCGAGGCGGACCATGTTCAGGCACTCCGCCACGAGCCCCTGCCCGGGGAACGAGGCGTCACCGTGAATGAGAATCGGCACGCACTGCGTCCGCTCGGTGTCGCCGCGGAGCCGTTGCTTGGCCCGGACGCGGCCCAGCACGACCGCGTTGACGTACTCCAGGTGCGACGGGTTGGGCGACAGGGTCAGTCGCACCGTGCGGCCGTCGGCGCAGGTGTGGTCCGAGCTGTAGCCGCGGTGGTACTTGACGTCGCCGCCGCCGGTCAGGAAGTCCTCGCTCCAGCTCTCGGCGAACTCGGTGAAGATCTGGTCATAGGTCTTGTGAAGAATATTGACCAGCACGTTGAGCCGGCCGCGGTGGGCCATCCCGATTGCAAAAGCAGTCACGCCATTGGCCGGTCCGTTCTCGATGATCTCGTCGAGCAGCGGGATCAGCGATTCGCTGCCGTCGATGCCGAATCGCTTCTTGCCGGTAAACCGCTTGTTCAGGAAGTTCTCGAAGGCATCCGCCTCGCTCAGCGTGCTCACGATGTGCAGCTTCTGATCGTGGTCGAGCGGCGGGCGGTTCCGGACCGTTTCCATCCGCTGCTGGAGCCATCGGCGCGGCACGGGATCCTGGATGTGCATGAACTCGACGCCGACCGTGCGGCAGTAGGTGTCGCCCAGGACCTGGACGATCTCCCGCAGCGGCGAGGAGCCGTCCAACGGCAGGTCGCCGCCATCGAACCCGGTGTCGAGGTCCGTCTCGGAGAGCCCGAAGTGCTCCAGGGCCAGTTGCTCCGGGAGCGGTCGCGGTGAGCCCAGCGGGTCGACGGTGGCCCCGAGGTGACCGATGTCGCGGTAGGCGTAGATGAGGTCGTCGACCTGCCACTGGCGACCCTGGCTCACGGCGACGGAGCCCGGTTCCAGCCCCAGCTCGAAGCCCGCGAAGAAACGCTGCCACTGCCGGTCCACCGACCCCGGCTCGGTGGACCACCGCGCGTACATCGCATCGATGTACTCGCCATTCCACCCGTTATAGGACTGTTTTACCGGTGCGCCGGCCATGTCGCCCACATTCTAGGTTCCACGGTACGAATCGCCCCTATCGGTCCGCCATGAATCCGCCGTGACGGCTTTCTTACAACAGGGCGATCGGATCGACGTCGACGGCCATCGCTGCACCGGGCCGGATCAGTCCGTCGCGCCGCGCCGCGGAGAGCAGCGTCTGCAACCCCGCCGCGGTGTTCGCGAAGAGCTCGACCTGGTGGCGGTGGCGGCCGGCGATCCGCGCGATCGGGCAGGGTGCCGGGCCCCGTACGCGAATCGACGGCGTGCCTCCGGCGAGGCCGCGAAGCGAGTCCGCCAGGCGCCGGGCCGCCTCGCGGCAGCGACCGTAGTCCGGGTCCCGGACGACGATCCTCGCCATCCGGGTGTACGGCGGCAACTCGCAGCGGCGCCGCTCGGCGAGCTCCCCGGTGGCGAAGCCCTCGTAATCGTGGTCGGCGGCGAGCCGGATCACCGGCGCGTCCGGCTGGAAGGTCTGGACGATGACCCGGCCGGGGGTGCCGCCCCGGCCGCAACGCCCGGCGACCTGGCTGACGAGCTGGAACGTGCGCTCCGTCGCTCGGAAGTCCGGCAGGTGAATGGCGGTGTCGGCGTTGATCACCCCCACGAGCTGGATGCGCGGGAAGTCCAGCCCCTTGGCGATCATCTGGGTTCCCAGCAGCAGGCGTATCTCGCCGGTGGCGAAACGGCCGAGCACCGAATGGAAGTCACGGGCGCCGTGCATCGAGTCGGAGTCCACCCGCACCATCGAGTCGCCCGCCACGAGCTCCGGGAATTTGCGGTGCAGTTCCTCTTCGACCCGCTGCGTGCCCAGACCGAACGTGGTCACGTTGCGGCCGCACGCCGGGCAGCTCCGTGGTAAGCGCTGCTGGGCTTCGCAGTGGTGGCACTGGAGATACCCGCCCGTGGGGAGCCTGCGATCGAGGTGGTAGACCATCGTGGCGTCGCAGTCGTCGCAGCACATGAGCCAGCCGCAGCGGTGATCCGGGCAGGCGATGTAGTTGGCGTAGCCGCGACGATTGAGCAGCATCAGGACCTGGCCTCCCGCCCGCAGGGTGTCCGCCGTCGCCGTCTCCAGCGTCGGCCCGATCAGGTGAACGCGTCGATCCGTGCGACGGCGGCGCTCCGCGGCGAAGTCGACGACGATCACGCGCGGCACCCGCAAGCCCGGTACCCGTTCGGGGAGCCTGTGCAGCCGGTAGCTCCTGCGGACGGTGGCGTTGAACCAGCTCTCGATTGACGGCGTCGCGCTGCCCAGCACGACGGGACAGCCCGCGAGCTGGGCCCGCCGGACCGCGACGTCGCGGCCGTGGTAGCGGGGTGCCTGGTCCTGCTTGTAGGACCCGTCGTGCTCCTCGTCGACGACGATCAGCCCCAGCCGGCCGTCGGGAACCGGCGCGAAGATGGCCGAACGGGCGCCGAGCACGATGTCCGCCGTGCCGTCGGCGACCATCGCCCACTGCTGGTGACGCTGTGCGGCGGTGAGCCCCGAATGCTGCACCGCGACGCGGTGGCGCGGGAACCGGCCGATGAGCCGCCCGCCCGTCTGAGGCGTCAAGGCGATCTCCGGGACCAGCACGATCGCCACGCCGCCGGCGGCCACCACCTGCTCGATGAGACGGATGTACACCTCGGTCTTGCCGCTTCCGGTCACGCCGAAGAGCAGGTGAGCGGAGAACCCCGCGGCGAGTTCCCGGGCGACGTCCCCGATGATCTGCTGCTGGCCGGGGGTCAGGGTCGCGGGGATCGTCCGGTCGAGTGCCTGCTCGATCCACGAGGCCTCGACGACGCTGCGCCGGGTCCCGGTGAGCAGGCCCTTGTCGAGCAGCCGTCTGATCGGCCCCGTCGTGCGGAGCCCCGCGAGCCCGGCAAGCGTGCGAAGCTCGATCGGTCGTTCGGCGGGCGGCAGCGACCGGAGGACCTCCAGGACCTGCCGTTGCTTCGGGGCGACGCAGACCGGCTCGCCCTCCGGCGCCGGCACATCGATCATCGTCCGGGTCACCAGCCCCACCTGCCGCTTGACCGCCGCCGGGGTGATCGTGGACAGCGTCATCCCGATCGGCGTGCAGTAGTAGTTGCTGATCCAGCGGGCCAGCTCCAGCAGTTGCCCCGGCAGCGCGCCGACCGCGTCCCGCTCCGACACGGGCTTGATCCGCGCCGGGTCGAGGCCCGCCGCGTCACACATCTCGATGACGTATCCCGGTGTCGGTGTGTCGGTGCGTCCCAGCGGCACGCGGACGCGGTCGCCCACCGCCAGGGGGCCAAGGTGACTCGGGACAGAGTAGGTCAGCCCCTCGGGGTAGCGGTCGACGCCGCGCTCCACCGCCACGCGGACGAAGCCGCGGGAGCCGCCGGGATCGAAGAGGGTGGCCATCGCGGACACTGTAGGAACGGTAACGCCTATCATCTGCGCGATGTCCAAACCGCCGGTTGCACGCCTGGCCCTCGAAGACGGAACCGTGTTCCGCGGTGAGGCATTCGGTCACTGCGACGCGTCCCGGATCGTTGCGGGCGAGGTCGTGTTCAACACGGCGCTGACCGGTTACCAGGAAGCGTTGACCGATCCGAGCTACGCCGGCCAGATCCTGGTCTTCACCGCCCCGCTGATCGGCAACTACGGGGTGAGCCCCGAAGACGCCGAGTCCGCCGGGCCCCGGATCGTGGCCGTGGTGATTCGTGAACTCTCACGGGTGCACGCCAACCATCGGGCGATCACCGATCTTTCCCGGTGGCTGGCGGAGGCCGGGGTTCCTGCGATCCAGAGCGTGGACACGCGGGCGCTGGTACGGCGACTGAGAAGCGACGGGTCGATGCGCGGCGTTCTCAGCGTCGGCACTGAACCGGCCGACCGCGATCTCGTCGCCCGGGCGCTGTCCAGCCCGTCCATGGTCGGTCGCAACCTGGCGGCCGAGGTAAGCCCGGAGGCCGTCGCCCGCTGGAACGGGCGCCAGTCATCGGGCGGGCCGCACGTCGTCGTGCTCGACTGCGGCGCCAAGCAGAGCATCATGGGGCATCTTGCCCGGCGGGGCTGTGAGGTCACCGTCGCGCCGCATGATCTCTCCGCCGAACAGGTCCGTGCGCTGGAGCCGGACGGCGTGCTGGTCTCCAACGGGCCGGGCGATCCCGACGCGGTCCTCGAGACGATCAGGACGCTCGGCGAGCTGGCGGGCGACGTTCCGATCTTCGGTATTTGTCTGGGTCACCAGCTGCTGGCGTTGGCGCTGGGAGCGAAGGCGTACAAGCTCAAGTTCGGCCATCGCGGGGCAAACCAGCCGGTCCGGAACGTCCTGACCGGGCGGGTCGAGATCACCAGCCAGAACCATGGGTTCTGCATTGACATGGACTCGCTGGCCGGCATCGACTGCGAGGTGACCCACGTCAATCTGAATGACGGTACCCTCGCGGGGTTCCGGCACCGGTCCCTGCCCATCTTCTCGGTTCAGTACCACCCGGAGTCCTCGCCCGGCCCCCATGACTCGGTGTACCTGTTCGACTGTTTCCTCCACCTGATGGAGACCCGCCGGCCCATCGACGCGGCGGCGATGCGGGCTGCCCGCAAGACGGCCGATGCCGGCATGATCGCACATGTCGCTCGCAACCCCACTTGAGGCGGTTGCGTACGCTTTGTGCCCGAAGTACGCTGGAGAACAGTCCCTAAGGGCTTTGGAGGTAGACCAGTGAAGATGTGCACTCGACGCTGTGGACCGGCAGCCCTCGCCGTTGTCGCGGGCATCACCGTCGGCGTGGTCGCCGGCACTACTCTCGCCTGGCGCCAGGACGACCGGACCCAGGCCGATGATGCCGCCCGGAACCGGGCGAGGGGCGAGGCTGCGCTCGCCGAAGCCCGCCAGCATGTCGCCGACCACCGCTGGAGGCTGGCCATCCAGGCGTACGAGAGCGCGCTCACATATATGCCGGGCGACATGGAAGCGCTCGACGGGCTGCGCACCGCCAGGGCCGAGCTCAACCAGGCGCCGACCATCTCCTCGGTCGATCAGGAACTACGCGTACAGCTCGGCCGCGCCCGCGAGGAGTTCAGCGCGGCCTATCAGCGGGCGAGCCGGCTCCTGGACCAGGGGGATTTCAACGGGGCCCAGCGGGAAATGCTCACCGGCCAGATCCGCCTGCGGCAGGCCCGGGGATTGTTCAACCTTCAGGAGTTCAACGACTTCAACCAGCAGGCGGAGAGACTGCTCGTCGACATCGAGCGGCGCAGCGAGAACGACCGTCTGGAGGCGGAGCGGCGGGCCGACCGGGAAGCGGCCAGGCAGCGGCGGGATTCCCTCGCCGACGCGAAACAGCAGCGCAACCGGCTCATCGACGAGAACCTGCGACGGGTCCATCAGCTCCAGATGGAGCTGAAGTACGACGAAGCGCTGCAGGTCATCGACGAGATCCTCTTTATCGACGAGCACAACCCCGCGGCGCTGGTGCTCCGCGACGTCATCAAGACGACGATGCTCTATCGCCGGTTTTCGGAACTGCAGAGACAAAAGGAGTTCGGCATCGGCTGGCTGACGATTCCCTCCCAGGAATCGCTCATCCCGCCTCAGCCGAACATCTCCGGCCCGGGCTCCCGGAGCCTGTCGGGCGTGATGGAGTACCCCTCGGACTGGGCCCAGTTGAGCCTGCGAAGAACGCACGAGGCTGGATTCGCCGAATCGGTGGCGAACCGCCAGGTAGCCCGGGTCCTGAACCACACCACTGTGCCGATCGATTTCAAGGACAACACCTTCGAGCAGGTGACGAACTTCCTGAGCCGGGTCAGCGGTGAGAACGTGTACGTCGACTGGAGGGCGCTCGACTTCATCGGCGTCAGCCCGGACGACCGGGTCACGCTCCGGCTCAACGACGTGTCCGTGGCCATCGCACTGGATCGCGTCCTGGAGCAGGTCGGTGACGATCTCGACCGGCCGCAGTGGGC
The DNA here is from genome assembly GCA_022562915.1 of Planctomycetota bacterium. Lineage (GTDB taxonomy): Bacteria > Planctomycetota > Phycisphaerae > Phycisphaerales > SM1A02 > JADFOJ01. The sequence continues at coordinate 31,252 of JADFOJ010000038.1, forward strand.
CGTCCAGGACGGGATGGTGACGATCTCCAGCGAGCAGGCGCTGCGAAAGCACACGGTGTCGGTCGTGTACGACATCCGCGACCTGCTGTTCAAGGTCCCCTACTTCGGCAACGCGCCGGAGCTGGACCTGGGCAGCGCCCTGATCAAGGCCGGCCAGGCGATCCTCGGTAGCGCCGGCGGTTTCGGAGGCGGCGGTGGTGGTGGCGCCCGGGGAGGCGGGGCCATCTTCAGTGATCCGGCGGACCAGAGCCCCAGGCTCTCCCGCGAGGAACTGGTCGATCAGATCGTGGGAATCATCCAGGAGAACATCGATCCGGATGGATGGCGCGAGCTGGGTGGCGACACCGGCACGCTCCAGGAGCTCAACGGCAACCTGATCATCACCCAGACCGTCCGCAGCCATCGGCAGATCGAGGGCCTGCTGAGCCAGCTCCGCGAGATCCGTGCACTGCAGATCAACGTCGAGAGCCGGTTCCTGAAGGTCACGACCGACTGGTACGAGCAGATCGGCGTCGACCTGGACCTCTACTTCAACACCAACAGCGCTCTCCGCAACCAGCAACTGGCCGTCGACAACCTGTCGCACCTCAGCGACCTGTTCGATCCGACCACCGGCCAGCTCATCGATCCCTTCCGGTTCGGCCAGATCTTCGACCCCATCACGGGTAACCTGATCGCCGACAGGGTCCCGTTCGGATCCATTTTCGGCATCCCCGACCCCGACGGCGCCGCCGGCCTGGGCTTTCCGGACATCCAGGACACCGTCTTTTCCGTCGGGGTCGTGGGCGCGCCGCTCAGGGCGACCCAGGGCTTCACCCCCATCGGCGTGATCCAGGATTCGCTGGGGTTGCTCAACAGCGTTGCCGGCCTCACCGGCTTCGGGGAGGCCGTGGCGATGGCCAACCCGGCGCTCACCGTTGCGGTCCAGTTCCTCGACGACATCCAGGTGGACCTGCTCATCGAGGCCACCCAGGCGGACCGCCGGTCCGTGGTTCTTACGGCGCCGAGGCTGACGTTCTTCAACGGTCAGCGGGCGTGGGTCGCGGTGGCGACCCAGGTCGCATTCATTTCGGCGCTGATTCCGATCACGGGTGACGCAGCCGGCGCGTTCCAGCCGATCCCCGGCGTCGTCTCCGAAGGCGCCGTCCTGGACGTCGAAGGCGTCATCTCCGCCGACCGCCGCTATGTCACCATGACCACCATCGTCAGCCTCTCGGAGATCATCAATATCCGGGAGATCGAGGTGCAGGGCGCCGTCGGCGGCATCGGCCAGGTCGCAGGGGTGTCGAACACCTTTTCCGCGACCCAGGAACTGCCTGAGGTGCAGGTGTCACTCGTCCAGACGACCGTCTCGGTTCCCGACAAGGGGACGGTCATGCTGGGCGGCCTGCGGGAGGTCACCGAGATCGAGGTGGAGACGGGCGTGCCGGTCCTCTCCAAGATCCCGTTCATCAGCCGGTTCTTCACCAACCGCCTGACCTCCAAGAACGAGACCACGCTGCTGATCCTCATCCGTCCGGAGATCATCATCCAGCAGGAGAACGAGGATCTGCTGTTCCCCGGCCTTTCGGATACCCTTGGCGGGGTAGCGTCATACTTGCGATAAGGGATTTTGCGATGACTTCCACCGCCACACACATCCGGGTCCAGGATCTCAACGGGATCAAGCGGATTGAGTTCGTCGAGCGCAACATCCTCGATGAGGCCAACATTCAACAGATCGGTGAGGAGATCAGCCGGGTCGTGGACGAGCAGGAGGTGCCCAGGGTGGTCATCAGCTTTCTCAACGTCGACCACCTGTCCTCGGCGGCACTGGGGACGCTGATCACGGTCAACAACAAGATTCGCGGCAGGAACGGCCAACTGGCGCTGGCGGAGATCGATCCGCAGATCTACGAGGTCTTCGTGATCACCAAGCTCAACAAGCTGTTCAACATCTTCGACAGCTCCGAGCAGGCGATGGCCAGCTTCGGCTAGCCGGTGGGGCAACGGTTCATCATCATGGGCGGTTGCCGTGAGGCGGTCGAACGGGTGCAGCGGGGTCTCGCGGAGGCCCTCGGCCGGTTCGGGTACGACCCGGCGGCGTGTTTCGCGGTCCGCACGGCCGTCGAGGAGGCCGTCGGCAACGCGATCCATCACGGCAACGGCGGTGACCCCGGCCGGAGGGTGACCGTCGAGTACGCCGCCGACGCCGAGACGGTCGTGATCGACGTGCAGGACGAGGGGTTGGGGTTCGATCCCCGGTCGGTGCCCGACCCGACGCGGCCGGAGAACCTCGACATCCCGGCGGGCCGGGGGATCATGCTCATGCGGCACTACATGAGCGAGGTCGAGTTCACGGTGCCCGGCAACCGTGTCCGGATGAGGTTCGACCGAAAACCCCCCCCCCCGGCCGGG
>JADFOJ010000039.1 GCA_022562915.1 Planctomycetota bacterium
AGTCCCCCGGCTTCACGATCGTCGAGCTTGCGGTCGTGATTCTCGTGATCGTGATTCTCGTGACCACGGCTGTCCCGGTGGTCGCCGGCGCCGGCGGCAACGCGGGGGTGCAGCAGTCGATGACGAACCTCGTCGCGCAGAGCGCGGCGCACCTGCTGTACGCGGCGGACTGGAACGGGCGGCAGGTGACGCACAACCCCGATGACCTGGGTGTTTACGGGGGCGATGTCGGGCTCTACAACCAGGCCCACGGATGTACGGGCGTCTTCGATCCGAACTGCCATCCGCCGATCATCGCCGGCCTGGGACCGAACGGCAGCGGCTCCTGGGTGATCTGGGCTTTCTGGCCGTCGTCCGTCAACGCAGCCATGTTGCAGCCCATCAACTTCCCCGGCCCGCCCAACGAGTCGGCCGGCTGCGATGGGTTCGGACACTTCCGGTTCCCGCAGACCAGGCCGATCCACGACTACCTCAACGGCCGGTACCAGGACCCGGTGTTCTTCGCACCCAACGACACCTCGGTCGTTGGCCCCATCGAGGACTGCTTCGGCGACCCGGCCGAGTTCGTGCCGTTCCCGACCGAATGCAACCCGGCGTGGTCGAGTTACGCCCGATCGCCGGCGGCGATTTTTCACCCCGACGTGATGCGCTCCAACGCCGCCGGCGGCTGGCAGTCGCCGGCGGAACTCGACCAGGCCTACGAGTCGCCGGGGTTCTTCCAGGCGACGTACCCGGACCTCAAGACGCACATCCTGGAGCACAGTTGGGTGCAGAACCCGCCAGGGCCGTGCAACCCGGCGTTCTTCGGCTGCGTGCCGTTCTTCTTCAACCAGGGAATCGACTCGTCACCGGTGACGCTGTTCTACGACGGCCACGTTCGACTATTGCCCAACAGCGAGGTGCTGTTCGCCGACTTCCAGGTGCTCGCCCAGACCAACCAGGTCGACGGCCTGTGGCACCGGGGAACGCCCTTCGGGGCCGGCGGGTACTTCATCGCCGAGGGCTTCGACGGCGCCCCGCTGAGCCACCACGTGCTCACCACGGACGGGATCCTGGGGCGCGACACGCTCGGCGAGACATCCCCGATGTCGTCGTCGGTCGTGTGGCGGCCGCGCCCGCACGCAGCCAACCGCCGCGCGATCGCCGCCCCGCGCGCGGCCGTCGCCCCGGTACCGTTCGCGCCGGCGGACGGCTGACCCGGCTGTTCCATGGATGCAGCGCCTGTTCCATAGACGCAGCGCCTGTTCCCGCTGTCGCTCCGGGTGGCACGGGAGAGCTTGCTCTACCGTGTCTTCGGGCGTCACGCCACCGCGAACGGGTCGCCGTTGCGCACCGGCGGGATCAGCGGCTCGTCGTTGACGGGCCAGCCGCTCGCCTCGGCGAGTCGCTCGCGCAGTGTGCGCGTGATGGCGGCCGGACCGGCACCCTTGTCGAACTCGATGATGTCAAGGAAGACGACCCTCGATCGGCTGCGGGTAAAGATCGCCTCGCCCATGCGCGGGCTCTCGGGCGTCCCGCTGACCCAGACCAGCAGAACCGGGGCGCGCGTCCTGGAGATGATCAGCCCGACGCCCTCGTGGAACGGTCGCAGTTCGCTTCGCGGTTGCACGATCGCGCCCTCCGGAAAGACGCCCAGGACGCCTCCATCCTTGACATGGCGTATCGCCTCGCGCACCGGCCCGGAGTCGCGGCCGTCGCGGGAGACGGCAATGACCGGGTTCCACCTCCAGAGCCACTGAAGGGCCGGGATCATCAGGTCCACGGCCATCATCCAGCGGATCTGGAAACGGCACGCGGCCTGGATGACCAGGCCATCGATCGGCCCGGTGTGGTTGGAGACCACTACGAGCCCGCCTGGGGCGTTCGTGGCCGGGACGTGTTCGCGGCCCGTGACGGTCGTCCGGTGCATGAGCCGGCAGTAGACGCGGTCCGCCAGCCATATAAACCCGATGACCGGACCGCCGCCGGGGGCGGTGCGGGACCACCGCACGAAGGCCATCCCCAGAAGCAGGAGACCCACGGCAGCGATGGCAAGGGTGTACGGCCAGGTGAGCAAGGTGTGTCTACCGTGCGGCGGCGATCGCGGCGTGTCAAACCGGATCGTCGGATCAAACGACTTCGCAATTGAGCCGGGCCGTGCCGGTGGCTATTGTTGCCGGAGTTTGGGCCATGCCCCGCCGCGATGACATCAATACGATCCTGATTCTCGGCTCCGGACCGATCATCATCGGGCAGGCCTGCGAATTTGACTATTCGGGCACACAGGCGTGCAAGGCCCTCCGCGACGATGGCTTCCGCGTCGTGCTGGTCAACTCCAACCCCGCCACCATCATGACCGACCCGGCCTTCTCGGACCGGACGTACATCGAGCCGGTCACGCCCGAGGCCGTCCGCAAGGTCCTCGCCCGCGAGGCGGACGCGGGCACGCCCATCGACTCGCTGCTGCCGACCCTCGGTGGGCAGACCGCACTGAACGTCGCGTGCAGCCTCTACGACGACGGGACCCTCGACCGGTTCGGGGTCCGCATGATCGGGGCGACGCGCGACGTCATCCATCGCGCCGAGAACCGTGAAGCGTTCAGGGAGATCATCGAGTCGATCGGCCTGCGGCAGCCCAGGGCAATCACGATCTCGAACCTCGACGAGGCGGCCGAGTTCCTCGATGAGATCGGGCTGCCCGTGGTCATCCGGCCGGCGTTCACGCTCGGCGGCATCGGCGGTGGCATCGCGTACAACCGCGAGGAGGTCAAGGACATCGTCCGCCGCGGTCTCGACGCGTCGATGATCGGCCAGGTGCAGATCGATGAGTCGCTGCTGGGATGGAAGGAGTTCGAGCTGGAGGTGATCCGCGACCGGCTCGACAACTGCGTGGTGGTCTGCGGCATCGAGAACATCGACCCGATGGGCGTGCACACGGGCGACTCGATCACCGTCGCGCCGTGCATGACACTGCCGGACAAGGAATACCAGCAGATGCGCGACGCGGCCATCGCCATCATGCGGGCGATCGGCGTGGACACCGGCGGGTCCAACGTGCAGTTCGCGTTCGACCCGGCCAACGGCGACATGGTCGTCATCGAGATGAACCCGCGCGTGTCGCGCAGCTCCGCACTGGCTTCCAAGGCCACGGGCTTCCCGATCGCACGGGTCGCCGCCAAGCTCGCCGTGGGCTACACGCTCGACGAGCTGCGCAACGACATCACCGGGACGACCTCGGCGTGTTTCGAGCCGTCGATCGACTATGTCGTGACGAAGATGCCCCGATGGACCTTCGAGAAGTTCCCCGAGGCCGACGAGACGCTCACCACCCAGATGAAGTCCGTCGGCGAGGCGATGTCGATCGGCCGCACCTTCAAGGAGAGCCTCCAGAAGGCGATCCGCTCGATGGAGGTGAAACGGTTCGGCTTCGGCCTCGACCGCAACGACCACTGGCTCATCGCCCGGCGCAGCGGCGGGGCGGACGCGGTCGCCGCCGACGGGTCCGCGGTCACCTGGCCGATCCCCGAGGAGACGCTCGTCCGCAAGCTCAGCGTCCCCAGCCAGGGGCGGCTGTACTACATCCGGTACGCCTTGAAGATGGACTGGTCGATCGAGCGCATCGCCGCGCTGACGCACATCGATCCGTGGTTCCTCGACCAGTTCCGGCAGCTCGTGGAGTTCGAGACCGTGCTGTGCGGGTACGAGAAGCTGGAGGACGTCCCGCGCGAGGTCATGCTCCGTGCCAAGACCCTCGGCTACTCCGATCCGCAACTGGCGAACCTGTACCTGGGGACCATCTCCACCGAGACGATCCTGCAGGTGCGCCGCCGCCGCAAGAGCATGGGCATCGAGCCGGTGTACAAGCTGGTGGATACCTGCGCCGCGGAGTTCGAGGCGGTGACGCCGTATTACTACTCGACGTACGAGGCGGAGTTCAGCACGCAAGGCACCGAGGAGCGGATCACGGATGACGAGATCCGTGTCAGCGATCGGCCGAAGGTCATTATTCTCGGGGGGGGGCCGAACCGGATCGGGCAGGGCATAGAGTTCGACTATTGCTGTTGCCAGGCGGCCTACGCGTGCCGCGACATGGATCTCGAGTCGGTCATGATCAACTCCAACCCGGAGACGGTCAGCACCGACTACGACACCTCCGACCTGCTGTTCTTCGAGCCGCTGACGCTGGAGGACACGCTGAACGTGATCGAGCGGCTCAATGGCGGCGGGGTCGACGTCCCCGGCCGCAACGGCTCCGTGATGGGGTGCATCGTTCAGTTCGGCGGCCAGACGCCGCTGAACCTCATCAGCGGCCTGGTCAAGGCCGGGGTACCCATCATCGGCACCGATCCGGACTCGATCGATCTGGCCGAGGACCGCGACCGCTTCAAGGCGCTGCTGGACGAACTGAACATGAACCAGCCGCCCAGCGGAATCGCCTGTTCGCTGGACGAGGCCGTCGAGGTGGCCCGCACCATCGGCTACCCCGTCCTGGTCCGGCCCAGCTACGTGCTGGGCGGGCGCGGGATGGAGACGTGCTACGACGAGCGTTCGCTCCGCCGCTACATGAAGACGGCCGTTGACGTCTCGGAGCTGGCCGACGCGCCGGTGCTCATCGATCGGTTCCTCTCCGACGCGATCGAGGTCGATGTCGACGTCATCGCGGATTTCAGCCCAGGCTCTACTGAACCCAACCCCGACGCCAGGGCGCTGATCTGCGGGGTGATGGAGCACATCGAGGAAGCGGGCGTGCACTCCGGCGACTCGACGTGCACGATCCCGCCGTACTCGCTGCCGCCATCGATCGTTGACCTGATCAAGGACCACGCCCGCCGGCTGGCTCGGCGGCTGGCGGTGCGCGGCCTCATGAACGTGCAGATGGCGATCAAGGATGACACGGTCTACATCCTGGAGGTCAACCCGCGTGCGTCGCGGACGGTGCCGTTCGTCTCCAAGGCAAAGGGCCGGCCATGGGCCAGGACCGCGGCGCGGGTGATGATGGGCGCGTCGCTCGCCGAACTGGACGCATGGGAGGTCCCCGACGCCGGGTTCTTCGCCGTCAAGGTCTCGGTCTTTCCCTTCGACCGGTTCCCCGGCGTGGACGTGATCCTGGGGCCCGAAATGCGCTCGACGGGCGAGGCAATGGGTATGGACCGTTCCCTGCCAGTGGCGCTGGCCAAGGCGCAGATGGGCGCGGGCATGACACTGCCCACCGAGGGCAACGTCTTCGTCTCCGTGCGCGACGCGGACAAGCCTGCCTGCGTGGACCTGGTCCGGTCGCTCGTCTCCATGGGGTTCACGGTCTTTGCGACCCAGGGCACGCACGACCTGCTGCGGTCCTACAGCATCGGCACCCACCTGCTCCGAAAAATATCCGAGGGGGCCCGCCCCAACATCATCGACAAGATCGCCAGCAACGAGATCCAGTTGATCATCAATACGCCCACGCGAAAAGGCGCCCATACCGACGAAGGCAAGATCCGGGCCATGGCGGTGAGCCGCGGCGTGCCGATGATCACGACAGCCACCGGAGCCGGCGCGGTGGTCCAGGCGATCGCCGCACTGCGGGCCGGGCCGTGGGCCGTCGCGGCGGTGCAGGACTACGACGGAATCGACGCCGCGGCCGACGTCGTGGTCGTGGCGAGAGCGGGTGGCACGGTCGACGGAGCGTAGCGACGAGAGCCCGTGGAGTGACGCCAAGACACGGGCGAGCTCGTCCGCCTTTGGCGGACTCGCTCGACCGTGCCACCCAATAAATCCGTATCAGCTACACTCGGTGCCCGATGCCCGCCTGGCTGCCATCCTGGGTCACGCCGCAGTTGATGATGTCGATGCTCGTGATCTTCGTCGTGGTCAACTCGATCGCCGGCGGGGCGCTGTACCTGATCCTGCTCGAGCGGAGGGTGGCCGCGTGGATCCAGGACCGCTGCGGACCCAACCGCGTGGGCCCCATGGGCCTGCTGCAGCCGATCGCCGACGCGATCAAGCTCCTGTTCAAGGAAGAGTACATTCCCAGGCGGGCCGACCGCGTGCTGTTCCTGCTGGCGCCCGGTCTGACCGTGATCCCGGCGCTGATCAGCTTCGCGGTCATTCCCTGGGCCGGAACGCTCCAGATCGCGGGCGAGAGCGTCGCCGTGGCGGGGGCCACCGTCAACATCGGGATCATCTATCTCGTGGCGGTGACCTCGCTGGGGATTTACGGCGTGGTGCTCGGCGGTTGGGCGTCGAACAACAAGTACGCCTTCCTCGGAAGCCTGCGCGCGGCGGCCCAGATGGTCAGCTACGAGATCCCCATGGGGCTCAGCATCCTGGTCCTGATCCTGACGGCCGCGACGGTGCACCCCGCCGAGATGGTCGCCCGGCAGCTCGAGGGGCAGTGGTTCCTCCTGCACCAGCCGCTGGCGGCGATCATTTTCTTCACCTGCATGCTCGCCGAGGCGAATCGCCTGCCGTTCGACCTCGCCGAGAGCGAGTCCGAGCTGGTCGGTGGCTGGCATACCGAGTATTCCTCCCTGAAATGGGCGTTCTTCTTCATGGGCGAGTACGGGCACATCCTCGTCGGCAGCGCGTTCTTCACGGTGATGTTCCTCGGTGGCTGGTCGATCAATCCCTTCACCGGCGATGACCTTCCCGCGTCCGGCGGCCTGGTGATGATCCTGCTGCAGGTCGGCGTGGTCATGGGCAAGGTCCTGGCGCTGATCGGGCTGATCATGGCCCTGCGCTGGACGCTGCCTCGTTTCCGGTACGACCAGGTCATGCGGCTCGCCTGGGAGGGAATGATCCCCGCGTCCCTCTTCATGCTGCTGGTGACTTCCGTGTACGTGTACCTCGGCCTCTGCGCCGACGGCCTCATGTGGACCGGGTCCCTCGGCGTGATTTTCCTCATCTGGCTGGGCCGCCCGCTGGTTGCCCGCAAGACCGCGCCGAATCACCGGATACCCTTGGCGGGCAGCCGGTTCAGCCCGTCCTGAGCTCACTCTGAATCCGCGTCTGGGTGGCACGGTCGAGCTTGCTCGCCCGTGTCTTCGGACGTCGCCTCACGGCCGAGCGGGAGAAAATAGACCGGGACTAATTTCCGGGCTGCCGTTATCGCATGGCGATGGGTCACCGGCCGGAAATTAGTCCCGGTCTATTTTCTCCCGCTCGACCGTGCCACCCCTTGTATAGACAGACGCCGAACGAGTCGGAGCTTCGGTCGGCGTCTGCAAAGATGCGTGAGAAGTTGTCGCGCTGGTATTGAAGACACACCACCCGCGCAAAGTCAAGCGCTCAACGCCGACTGTGGATTCTCTACCGGATGATCGCGCCGCCGCAACTGCTTCCGCACCCGGCGGTGCAGCCGTAGCAGTGATCGTCGGTGGCAATTATGCGGTCGCCGAGGTCCGCGACCGTGACTTCCCAGAGGAACCTTGATCCCAGTCGCGGCGCTGGCAGGCCGATCGCCTGGTTGAAGTCGCAATCGTAGAGCCGGCCGTCGGGGCCGATGTTGATCTGGTGCCGGCACATCAACTGGTCGATCGTCTCGGGGTTGTACGCGTCGATGAGCGTCGTCATGTACCCCTCGAGCAGCCCGTCGCGCTCCAGTTGGTGACGCCAGCGCTTGATCGGCATGTTGGCGATCGTCCACAACTCGTTGAAGACGATCCCGAAACGGGCTTCGAGCTCGCGGTGATACTCGTCGGCGAGGGTCTCCTGGGCCGGGGGCAGGTGCGGTCCCACCGGGTTGTACACGAGGTTCAAACGAAGGTCGTGTTCGGTTCCGTACCCGACCTGGTTCAGCGCCCTGAGCCCTTCGACCGACGCGTCGTAGGCGCCTCGGCCGCGCTGGCGATCGACGTTCTCCTGCCGGTAGCAGGGCATCGACGCGACGACCTCGACGCCCTGGGCGGCGAGGAACGCGGGAATCCAGTCGTACCGTTCGCCCGTGCGAGCGTCGGCGTGGTGAATGATCGTCGGGTTGAACCGGTCGACGACGTGCAGCCCGTGGTCCCGGAAGGCCTCGACCATCCACCGGAAGTTGGGGTTCATCTCCGGGCTGCCCCCGGTGATGTCCACGGTCGCCAGGCCCGGCTGAGCAAGCGCCCACTCCACGACCAGCCGGGCGGTGGGCTCGTCCATGTTCTCGCCGGGACGGGTGCGGGCGGGCGAGGACTCCACGTGACAGTGGTTGCACGCGAGGTTGCAGACATAGCCGATGTTGATCTGCAGGGTGGTGATCGAGGACGCCGAACGCAGCTCGGTCTCGAACCGGGCGCGGAAGCGGGTGCCGTCCAGGATGGGCAGGTCTAGCAGCATCCGTCGCCGGTGTAATGCCATGTCGGCGGCGTCACCGTGATGTCTGTTCGGCCCAGCCCCGCGAGCGCCGCTGCGGTCTTGTCGCACACCCCCTGCGGCAGGTCCCGGAGAAGCACGTGACCTTTGCCGTCGTCGAACGAAGGCTCCGGCCCGCTGTAGATCGCGGTGCGACCCGTGAAGACGCACGGACCGTCGTCGGGGACGGCGACCTTGATCCCGCACAGTTCCAGGCTCTCCAGCAGGACGCTCTCGTCGAGGCCGTACCGCTCGCGGTCCAGCAGCCGGTAGGGCCGGCGGGACCGCACCTCGACGGTGCCGAAACCCGCTTCGACGATGTTGTCGATGTACGCCTGGTACGTGAGACATCCGGAGATGCACTGGGCCCGCAGCGTCTCGTCATCGCGCAGGTGCGCCGGAAGCTCGCACGGGGCGACGGGATCGGACATCGACAGCCGGCCGGCGGGTGTGAGTACCCGGTGCATTTCGGCCAACGCTCGCTCGAGGTCGCCCCCGGACTCCCCCGGCTCCTCGGACTCCCCGGACTCCCCGGACTCCCCGGACTCCCCGGACTCCCCGGACCCGGCCGTCGTGAAGATATTGAACAGGCAGTTCTGGGCGGCGAGGCCCACGGTCGCGTCATCCACCGGCAGGTCCAGGGCATCGCCGTCGCGGATGTCCACGAACGACGGGTCGAACCACTCGTTGAGCCGCGCGGCGAGCTGGAGGTTCTTCCTCGCGGCCTCGCGCATCTCCCGGACGGGGTCGATCGCGATGACGCCGCCGGGCCGCCGCGCGAAGTACGCGAACCGAAGCGCCTCCAGGCCGCCGCCGATGCCGACGTACAGCACCCGCTGGTCCTCGCGCATGTCCTGCAGATGAACGGTGCTGCCGCAGCCGTAGTTCATCTCGTGCATGATCGACGGGATGTCCAGCCCCGGCATGTACATCGGGGCCTGCGGCACGCAGCACAGCGAACCGTCCGGTACTTCGGCGGCCTTTCGATACACTTGCCGGACGGTGGTGTGATAACTCACGCGAGAGAGCCCCATGTGCAGTGATTCGGACACCTATCGTACGGTACTAACCACGGACCGGGCGATCCGTATTCCCGCATCACGGAGCCATCGCTGTCTTGTCGGCGAGGATCTCCAGCCTCGATGAATCGCGTGATCGAAACCATCGGAGGCGTCTGGGAGCTCGCCCGGCTGGCCCTCGCGAGCCGCCTGCGTCTGCGCAGCGGGTACTGGCGGTGGCGGCGCGAGACGGCCTTCGGCAGCGATCCGTCAGTCCGCCCCGCGATGAGGGCGAGATGCCGCGCGCTGCTCGATTACGGCCGGTGGGTGTACCGGATGAAACGCGGGTGACGGGGTTCGTGACCCATCTCGAGTCCGCGCTGGACGGCACGCACTATCCCGCGGAGACGATCCAGACGACACACCGCGATCGGCCCCTGTGGGTGCGGTACGACCTGCCCGCGGTGGGTCGGTCGGTGACCCGCGAGATGCTCGCCGAACGAGCGCCCACGATGTGGCGGTACCGCGAGCTGCTTCCGGTCGGGGACGATCCCGACGTCGTCTCGCTCGGTGAGACCATGACGCCGCTGCTGGAGTGCCCGCGCCTGGCCGGGAAACTCGGCCTGGATCACCTGTGGATCAAGGACGAGTCGGGGCTCCCGACCGGGTCGTTCAAGGCACGCGGGATGGCGATGGCGGTGACCATGGCGCGGCGGCTGGGCCTCCGGCGGCTGGCCGTCCCCACCGCGGGCAACGCGGGCGCGGCGCTGGCCGCCTACGCGGCCCGGGCCGGCCTGGACTGCCTTGTCGTCATGCCGAAGGACACGCCCATGGTCAATCGCTACGAGACCGTCCTGTTCGGGGCGGCGACTTTCCTGGTTGACGGGTTGATCTCCGACTGCGGCCGGATCGTGCGCGAGGGCGCCGTGCCCGCGGGGTGGTTCGACATGTCCACCCTCAAGGAGCCGTATCGCCTGGAGGGCAAGAAGACCATGGGGCTGGAGCTTGCCGAGCAGATGAACTGGAGGCTGCCGGACGTCGTGCTGTACCCCACAGGCGGCGGGACGGGTCTCATCGGAATGTGCAAGGCGTTCGACGAGCTCGCCACGCTGGGCTGGCTGGAGACGGACACCCGCCCGCGCATGTTCTGCTGCCAGTCCAGCGGGTGCGCGCCGCTGGTCGAGGCGTTCGCGAAGGGCGCAGACTATGCCGAGCCGGCCCGCGACCCGCACACGATCGCCGCGGGGCTGCGCGTCCCCGGCGCCGTGGGCGACTTCATGATCCTCCAGGCCATCAGGGAATCCGGCGGGTGCGCGATGGAAGCCGACGAGGACCGGTTGATCGAATGGATGCGCCTCGCCTCGCGGACGGAGGGGATCAGTCTGTGCCCGGAGGCGGCGGCGTGCGTCGGGGTGCTCCAGCAGGCGGTGGCCGAGGGGATCGTGGAACGCGACCGGCGGGTGGTCCTCTTTAATACGGGGGCAGCCCAGAAGTACGTCGAGGCCCTGGAGGTCGACATCCCGCTGGTTGACGCCCGGCACCCGATCGACTTCGCCGGGCCGGTCTGAACTCGCCACAAGGGTCCCGCGTGGAGAAACCTGTGAATCTGGGTACTTTGTTGCGTTTATCGGACACCGTCCGCAGCCAGGCGGGCGACATTTCCCGACCGGTAACAATGCGCGTTGCGCTGCGTGCAGGACGCCGGAGATATCCACCGGACGGCCCGATCGATGGTTTTCTGCCTGCGCGCCAGTTACCATAAGTCTCTTATTGTCAGTCTGTTAGAGATCTATTCCCGGTGTCTGGTCGCGATCGCTCGTGTTTTTCCCCACAAAGCCGCCCGGAGCCGTAGCGAATATTACCCAGATTAGTATCATCCTGCCGTTCAACAGATCGGCCCGCAACGGCCGATAGGTGGTTTCAACGTCCCTATTCGGGTCACAGTGACCTGGATGGACGGGTGGATGCTTCTTGGACGCGAGGCTTCTGTCGGCCTTTGTGTCCGTCAGAGTAGGAGAGTCATCGACATGACTGCTATCAAGCGGATCAGCCTCCTCGTGGGTGCTGCAACGCTGACGCTCACTGGCGGCAGCTTCGCCGACACCTCAGCGGATGCACGGAACGACGAGTTGCGGGCCCGGATCGCCGAGCTCGAAGGCCGGCTCGCCAACGTCGAGGCGCAGAGTTCGGACAACTGGCTGACCGAACAGCGCGCCAGCGAGATCAGGAACCTTGTCGAGGACGTGCTCGCCGATGCCGACACGCGATCGAGCATGCTCAGCCAGGGCATGACCGCCGGCTACGACAACGGTGCCGTGATCGCCAGTGCCGACGGCAACTGGCTGCTGCGCACGAACCTGCTGTTGCAGACGCGGTTCGTGTTCAACAGAATCGAGGATTCGGGGAGTAATCTCGCCCCCGGCACGTCCCTTGACAGCACCCGCTACGGCTTCGAGGTGTCGCGTGCCAGGTTCATGCTGTCGGGCAACGTCGTCAGCCCCGAGTGGTTCTACCGCGTTGACATCGAGACCTCCGGCAACGCCGGCGGTGCGGGGACTGTGCCGGGCGATGCCCGCGCTGGCGTTCTTGATGCGTATTCAGGCTACGACTTCGGCAACGGCTGGAAGGTCTACGGCGGCCAGTTCAAGGTGCCGTTCCTGTTCGAAGAGCTGGTCGAGAGCCAGTACCAGCAGGCCGTCGATCGATCGGTGGTGAACTACCTGTATACCGGTGGCTATACCCAGGGTCTCGCCCTCGACTACCTCGGTGACCAGTTCCACCTCGTGGTAAGCGTGAACAACGGTTTCGGCGGTGCCGTGGGCGTCCCGGTCGGCCAACCTGCACTCGCGCCGGATACGGAGATCGCCTTCTCGGGCCGCGTCGAGTGGCTCGCCATGGGTACGTGGGACCAGTTCAAGGACATCACCAGCCCGCAGGGCGAAGAGATGGGCATGAGGGTCGGCGCTGCGTTTCACTACGAGAAGTCCGAGTCCGACGGCGCGATCCCTCCCATGGGCCTGTTCAACAGCGAGATATTCGCGCTCACGGCTGACGTGTCAGTCGAGTTCGGCGGTGCCAATGTGTACGCCCAGATCAACTACGTCGACGTGAACTTCTCCGGGCGCCCCGCGCCTCCCCCTGACGCCCAGCCGTGGGGGATCGTGGTCGGCGGCGGCTATTACCTCACCGAGGACTGGGAGGTCTTCGGCCGCTATGAGTGGAGCGACCAGAGCACCACCACGCTGCGGCTACCCACAGACGGCAGCCGCGCCGAGAATCTCAACATCCTCACCGTCGGCGTGAACAAGTACTTCTCCGGGCACAACGCCAAGTGGACGACCGATGTGGGCTTCGCCTTGGAGAACGTCCACGTCGGCGGCGCAGCACCGGGTTCATCCATCGCACCGGCCACCGGGTTCCGAAACGACATTCCCGACGAGGACGGCCAGCTCGTCATCCGGACGCAGCTTCAGATCCTCTTCTGAGCTGAACAATTCATCTTCGATCTCCTCGACCGGCCGGTCTTCGGCCGGTCGTTTTTCTTATCCGTCGGCGGGCTCATTCGCACGGGCAATATTTCAGCGCTGTTGTGATTCGGCCGAAGCGGTACTAGGGTCTACGAACTTCGGCCGGGCACCGGCCGTACCGCTGCCATACCTGGCACACTGGGCAGAGGTGGCATGGGAGCCGAACCGCTGATGCATCGGGTCGCGTACTTCGGCGTGCTGCTCGTCGCCGTGTCGGTTGTGACAACGGCCGCGGCCGGCGGCGATGAGAGGGCCGATGTCGACAAGACCCCGATCGCGCCGCCGACCATCGGCGACCTCCTGGAGCGCATCGAGCGGCTCGAGGTCGACAAGGTCCAGATGCAGGACGAGATCGACGAACTGCGCGCGGAGTCCGACGATCCGTGGCTCTCCGAGCAGCGGGCCCGGCACATCCGACTGCTGGTGGACGACGTCCTGGCGGACGCGGACACGCGGTCGTCGCTGTTGCAGGACGGGTCCACGGCGGGATGGGACGGGAAGTTCTTCCTGGCCAGCCCGGACGGTCGTTTCCGCCTCAATGTCGGCGGCCAGTTACAGCTCCGCGGGATCTGGAACTACCATGATCAGGGCCCGAAATACCGGTACGGTTTCGATCTCGCGCGGGCCAAGCTCGTCTTCAGCGGGCACGTGTTCGGCCCTGACCTCACGTTCAGGATCCAGGGGGACTTCGGGGATTTCGCCGGCGACTCCGGCACCGACAATCTCGAGGATGCGTGGATCCGCTACATGCTCAACAACGAGTGGGCATTGCGCTTCGGCCAGTTCAGGCTGCCGTTCAACCGTGAAGAGATCGTGGACAGCAGGTACCAGCAGGTCATCGAGCGGTCGCTGGTGAACGAGAGCCAGAACATCGGTCGAAGCCAGGGCATCGAATTGATGTATGCCGGCCGCAACGACACGGTCGCCGTGGCGTTCTCCGACGGCGGCGAGGACAACATCGGCGGATTCAACCTGATCGGCGTCAATCCCCCGCTCTCGCCGACGGTCGGGACGGCGCTCAATACGGACTATGCCGTCACGGTCCGGTACCAGCACAAGATCGCCGGTACCTGGGACCAGTTCAGGCAGTTCACGAGCCCGCCGGGCGATCCCTTCGCGATGCTGTTGGGGGTGGCGGGTCATTACCAGCGCAACAACCCAGGGGTCTCGTCAGGCGCCCGGGACGAGACCCGCTGGTTCAAGGCGACCACGGATCTGTCGGTGCAGTGGGGCGGCTCGAACCTCTTTGCCGCCATGACCTATGACTACGTCGACCTGGTCGGCCTCAACGTCAACGTGTTCGGCGTCGTTCTTCAGGGGGGCACGTATCTCACGGAGAAGTTCGAGGCATATGCCCGGATCGAGTGGGGCCGCCTGATCATCGACAGCGAGAAGTTCAACGACGACGTGATCGTCCTCACGATCGGCGGCAACTACTACCTCGATGGCCAGGACGTCAAGTTCTCCGCCGACATCGGGTTCGGTCTCAACCCTGTCAGCAATGTCTGGGACAGCGACATCGCCGGCTACCGGATCGACGCGGATAACGTCCGGCCGCAGGTGGTCGTTCGAACGCAGTTCCAGTTGCTTTTTTAGCGCTCGCCCCGGCCTTCGGCGAAAGGGTGGGTGGCACGGTCGAGCTTGCTCGCCCGTGGTGCGACGTGCGAAGACACGGGCGAGCAAGCTCGACCGTGCCACCCACTGGTTCAGGGCCGGATCTCAACCGTGCTCGCATAGGTCAACATCTCGAAGGCCAGCACAACGTCCTCGGGCCGCAGCCTGATGCACCCCATCGAGGCCTGCCGGCCGATTGAGTCCGGGTCGATCGTGCCGTGGATCCCGTAGCCGATCATGCCGCGCGTGCCGTCGTCGATGCCCTCCAGGCCGATCCAGTGCTCGCCGATCGGGTTGGCCGGGTCGTCCCGGTCGAAGAACTCGCCGGTGCGCGGGTTTGCCCACGACGGGTTCATCGCCTTGCTCCCGGGCCTCACCCGGAAGCGGCCCAGCGGCGTCGAGTCGTACGTGCCGAGCCCCACCGCCATACTGGTTACGTAGACGCTCTTTTCGCCCTCGCCCAGGTAGAAATCCATCCGGTAGTCGGACTTGTCCACGATCACGTGAAACGGGCCGGTGACGAGCTTGAGCTTCTGCCCGACCCGAAGGTGCCGCGCGCTGAGCATCCGGTTGATCCTGAGAATGAATCGCCAGTCGACGTCAAGCGACTGGTCCCGCACGATGCCGGCGAGCTGCTCACCCGGCCTCACGACGTACGGGTAGGAAAAAGGGTCCCCCGGCACGATCTGGGGGCTGAACACCAGGCGCCGGTTGAGGCTTCGCACCGTTTCGCGGACGAAGTCGGCGTCCGCCGGAACGAGCCGGCCGAAGCCGAGGGCCGCGGTGAGAAGCTCGCGCGCCTGCACCGGCAGGTTGCGCTGGGCGAGTGCCAGGCCCTCGCTCACCCGTGCGGGCGTCCGGGAGGGAGTCTCCGGCTTCGACGGCCTCTCGGGCAGCGGTGTCGGCGTGGGGACTTCCGGCGTGATGCTCGCGGCCGGGACGGTACTTGGGACGTCCTCGACGGTGGGCGGTACTGCTGCCGGAGCCGCGGTCGCGGGCGGGGCCGTGTCGAGCGGCGGCATGTGCGCCGGGACGATCTCCGGCCCGGTGGCCGCCAGCGGCAGCGACCCGCCCGGTTGGGTCTGCCGGTTCGTCAACACGACCCTGACGGTCCCGATGACCAGCAGCGCGGCGACCGCGGTCACGACGATCACCCGCCGTGTGCGGCGCGGTCGCCGATCCATGTAAATGCGTCTGCGAGTGGGTAGACGGGTCTGACTTGGCAGCGCCATGGTGCCCTCCCTGGCAAGGCGTGAGCGGGGATGAAGTCCGTTGCAACACCGCCGCATTGTCTCACGGCCGCGCGATTGTGGCCAACGGGCGTTCAGGACCGGGTCCGGGACCCTCCAATATGGCAGACGCGGCGATCGGTGACGATCGTGTCCACCCCGAAGTCCCGCTCATCGGCGGGGACGCAGTCGATGATCTGCACGTCGAAGGCCAGCCCGACCGTGGCCGCCGATCGCCGCAGGTGACGCAGGAACCGGTCGTAGAACCCTCCGCCGCGTCCCAGCCGGTTCCCGCTGGAATCAAAGGCGAGCCCGGGCACGACCACGAGATCGATGAGCGTCGGTACCAGCGGCCGGCCGCCCTGGGGCGTCCGGAGACCGTGGTCGTCGGTCGTCATCACCTCGTCGTCGAACGAGGAGATCTCCACCGGCACCATGTCCCGCCGCTTCCAGTCCACCCGCGGCACGCACACCGTCTTGCCATCCTGAAAGCAGCGGATGGCGGCGGGCGTCAAGTCGACCTCGCCTGCCAGCGGCATGTACAGCATCACGACTGAGGCATGCTTGAACGCATCGAGGCCGGTCAGATGGGCGCAGGCGGCGGCGGATCCGTCATGGCGCGACGTCTCATCGAGGTCGTCGAGCAGCGTCCGCATGCGGGTTCGCAGATCGGATTTCAGCTCGTCGTTCGCCTCTGTCATTCCGTTGGGGGGTGCCGGTGTACGGCGTGAGCGGACCCTCAGATCGGTCAACCGCCTCGCGAATTCGAACTCGTACGCGAGATGGACGGGCATGTACTAAACACGATCAGGGGCGAGGTATTCCTGTGGTACATATCCATCGGCCGAGAGAGTGCGGCGGCTGATACTTTTGTTCCCGGCCGTCCATGGCATAATTGACGATCCCCGGCCCCTTGGCCGACGTATGGAGTTGGCACGCCTCACGGAGGACCACATCGACATGTGTGGAATCGTCGCCTACATCGGTCACAGGCCCGCGCAGCCGATCCTGCTGGAAGGCCTCAAGCGGCTCGAATACCGCGGCTATGACTCCGCGGGCATGGCGGTCCTCAACAGCGAGCTTCACATCGTCCGCACCGTCGGCCGGGTCCGCGTGCTGGAGGACATGCTCGCGAAGCAGGACGGCTTCGAGGGAACGCTGGGGATCGCCCACACGCGCTGGGCCACCCACGGCAAGCCGAGTGAGCGCAACGCCCACCCTCACTGTGACGACGAGACCAACGGTCACGGCATCGCGCTGATCCACAACGGCATCATCGAGAACTACACGGCCCTGCGCACCTACCTCCAGGGTCGCGGCCACACGTTCCGGTCCGACACGGACACCGAGGTGCTCGTCCACCTGATCGGCGCGCTGTACGCCGGCAACCTGGAAGGAGCCGTGCAGGCGGCGCTGCGCGAAGTCACCGGCGCCTACGCCATCGCGGTGATCTGCAGGAAGGAGCCGGACGTTCTCGTCGTCGCCCGCAAGGGTTCGCCGCTGATGGTCGGCGTGGGCAAGGACGAGTACATCGTCGCGTCGGACTCCAGCGCCATCGTGGCACACACGACCCAGGCGCTGACGCTCGAGGACTACACGGTCGTGAAGCTCACCCGCGACTCGTTCCGCACGACGACCATCGACAACGTGCCGGTGACGGCGCAGGTCCGCGAGCTGGAGTTCGATCTCGAGCAGATCGAGCTCGGCGACTACGAGCATTACATGCTCAAGGAGATCTGCGAGCAGCCCCGCGCCTTGCGCGAGTGCCTGCGGGGGCGGATCGATCCGTCGAAGGGGCAGGTCGTGCTTGGCGGCATCGGCCAGTACGCGCGCGAGCTGGTCAAGGCCCGCCGGATCATCTTCGTCGGGCAGGGCACGGCGATGCACGCCGCCATGGTCGGCGAGTACCTTATGGAGGAACTCGCGAAGATCCCGACCGAGGTCGAGTTCGCCAGCGAGTTCCGCTATCGCAACCCGATCATCGAGGAGGGCACCGTCGTCATCGCGATCAGCCAGTCCGGGGAGACCGCCGACACGCTGTCGGCCCTTCACGAAGCGCGCCAGCGCGGCGCGCTGACGATCGGGCTCGTCAACGTGGTGGGTTCGTCGATTGCACGGGACAGCGACGCCGGCGTGTATCTTCGCGTCGGGCCCGAGATCGGCGTCGCCTCGACGAAGGCGTTCCTCGGCCACATCATGGTCTCCACGCTGCTGGCGACCTTCATCGGGCGGCGCCGCTACCTCTCATCGGACTACGTCGCCAGCCTGCTCGGTGAACTGGAGGCGATACCCGACCATGTCGAGCGCGTCGTCGGCCTCAGCGAAGAGATCCGCGACGTCACCGCGCGGTACGCCCACCGCGAGAACTGGCTCTTCCTCGGTCGCGGCTACAACTATCCGGTCGCGCTGGAAGGGGCGTTGAAGCTCAAGGAGATCAGCTACATCCACGCCGAGGGCATGCCCGCGGCCGAGATGAAGCACGGCCCCATCGCGCTGATCGACGACGGCATGCCCGTCGTGGTCATCGCTCTTCGCAACAGCCAGTACGCCAAGGTCGTCTCCAATATCGAGGAAGTCCGCACACGCGGCGGCCACGTGATCGCCGTGGCGACCGAGGGCGACACCGAGATCGCGCAGCATTGCGAGGCGGTGTTCTACGTACCGCACGTCTCCGAGCCGCTCCAGCCGATGTTGACCGTGGTGCCGCTGCAGCTGCTCGCCTATCACGCGGCAGTGATCCGTGGCAAGGACGTGGACAAGCCGCGCAACCTGGCCAAGAGCGTGACGGTGGAGTGAAGAGAGAAGAAAATAGACCGGGGGGGAAGAAAATAGACCGGGAGTAATTTCCGGCCGGTGGCCCGTCGCTCCGCGGTGACCGCAGCCCGGAAAATACTCCCGGTCTAATTTCTTCCCCCCCGGTCTATTTTCTTCCCCACCCACTGCCGCACCGGGGTCGTCACCTCGATGAGAACTGCCCCCAGCAGCAGCGCCAGGCCGAGGCCCGGCCCGATCGACCAGGTGCACACCGCGATCGCCGTCACCGCCAGTTGCGTCGTGCCCGCCGCCATCGAGCCCATGACGAGTCTCATCGTGCGAACGACGGGCCGTCCGCCCAGGATCTGCGCGCCGGCGAATGCGCCGAGCCAGCGACCGTCGCCGCTCAGCAGCATGATGACCAGGACGGGCCAGAGGGCCAGGTCCTTCAACAGGTCGACCCGGATCGCGACGGTGGCTGCGATCGCGGGGACGATGACATTCCGGAGTATCCCTCGCACGCCTGCGACCAGCCGCCCGCCCGGCGCCGGGGCCGGGAACAGCCACCCCACGACCGCCCCGACCAGTGCCATCGACCACAGCAGGCCTGCAAGACCGTGGCGACCGTACAGGGCCGCGGCGGCGAGGCCGATGCCCAGGACCGTGGCGCAACGACCGGCCGCCTGCATGGTCGCGGCGCCCCCGGCCTCCGCCTCGTCGGCCCCACGGCGATCGATGGCCGCCAGCGCCCACGGCCCGATCGCGACCGCCCCGGCCACGAGTGCCGCGTCGACGGGCTCGGCGTCCCAGAGCCCGCGGGCGGCCAGCCACGCAAGCCCGCCGGGCAGCGCCGCGGACCACCCTCCGATACTCAGCGTGCCGACGATCGACGGCGCCCGGTCACCGCGTGGGACCGCCATCGTCGCCGCCCCGGCGAGCGCCACCGCGACCAGCACGGCCGTGAGGAGTCTCTGCGACCGTTGGTGCACCCACTGGGCGTCACGGATCCGGTCGCGCGCGGCGGCCAGTTCTTCTGCCACTTCAGCCGGCGGCTCGGCGGCGAGACCCGCGGCCGCGGCGGCGAGTCGATCGGCACCCTGCCGGGAGACGATCTGCCGAAGCTCGCGCTGTTCCTGGAGGCCGCCGGCGAAGAGGGCGTCATGCAGGTCCGGTGCAACACGACCGAGGATCGTCGGCCCCAGCAGCAGCCCCGCAGCCACGCCGCCCACCACCGAAAAGCCCGGACACCGCGCCCAGCGAAGAAGCACCGCCCAGCCGGCGGACACGACCAGCAGCAGGACCAGCGAGAAGAACGCCGGCTGGCTCATGGCCCCAAGCATAGACCCTACACTGTGGCCTGATGCTTCCGGCACGGTTCTGGCAGGTTGGACCCAGGCAGTCGCTGCGGCTGGACGAGCCCGGTTTCATCGGTGTGCTGAACGTCACGCCGGACAGCTTCTCCGACGGCGGTGCGTACCGGTCGGTCGCCGCCGCGGTCGATCACGCCCGGCGAATGCTCGACTCCGGCGCGTGCATGATTGATGTCGGCGGCGAATCGACGCGCCCCGGCGCGGCCCGTGTCGAGGCGTCGGAGCAGATTCACCGGACGATCCCCGTGATCGAAGCCCTGCGGCGCACGTGTGACGCGCTGATCTCGATTGACACGACCCTCGCCAAGGTCGCGGAAGCGGCGCTGGACGCCGGGGCGAACGTCATCAACGACGTCTCCGCGGGCACCGAGGACCAGCGACTTCTCGAGCTGGCCGGGCAACGCCGGTGCGGGCTGATCCTGGTGCACCGGCTCCTGCCTCCACCGCAGGACCTGTACAGCGATCAGTACCACCACCCGCCGTCGTACGATGACGTGTCCGCGGTCGTCGGCGACTGGCTGGCACAGCGGTGCCGCGTCGCCGAGGCGCAGGGGGTCGATCCGGCAGCCATCGCCATCGATCCCGGCCTGGGCTTCGGCAAGAGCGTGGCGCAGAATTACGAGCTGATTCGCCGCACGGGCGAGTTCGTCCGGACGGGCCGGCCGGTCGTGAGCGCCGCCAGCCGCAAGAGCTTCATCGGCGCGGTCACGGGCGTGCACGAGGCGGCCGGGCGTGACGGAGCGTCGACCGCGATCAGCGTGATCCATTGGCAGGCGGGCGTACGCTTGTTCCGTGTCCATTGCGTGGCGGCACACCGTGAGGCGCTCTCGGTGGCAGGGGCCGTGGCGGGCTCTCCGGTGCCGGTTTGATACGTCGCCCCAGACTGCTACGATGTCGATTCACACGCAGCGAGCCACGTTCCTGAATGGAGTCACCGATCATGGCCAACGAGGATGTGTTCGAGTTCACCGACGGCAACTTTGATGCGGACGTGGTCCAGTCGGAGATTCCCGTGCTGGTGGATTTCTGGGCGGAGTGGTGCCAACCCTGCAAGATGCTCACCCCGACGATCGAAGAGCTCGCAAGCGAGTACAAGGGAAAGGTGAAGATCGGCAAGGTCGACACCGACGCCAACCGCGAGGTCCCGGTCAAGTACGGCGTCAGCGCCATCCCCACGATCATGCTCTTCCAGGGCGGCGAGGTGATCAAGAAGTTCGTCGGGCTGACCTCGAAGGACCAGTTCCAGGCCGCCCTGAACGAGCTGTAGCTCCGGCGGCCACGCATGCGGAGTCACCTCGCGGTCCTCGTTCTGATCGCCGTCGTGCCGGCGGCCCTCGGTGACCTCCAGCCGATCGTCACCACCGATCTGCTGCGTGTCCGAACGGTGTCGTCGATTGACGTGGCCCCTGCCGGGTCGCAGGTCGTCTTTGCCGTTCGGTCGATCGCCGCCGTCGCCGGTCAGGGTGATCTCGATCGTCACGATGAGACCTCGCCGACCTGGGCCTACAGATCTCACCTGTTCCTGCTGGACCTGCTGGACCTGCACGCCGCGCCGCGCCGTCTCACCTTCGGCGACCGGCTCGATCGCGAGCCGAGGTTCTCGCCCGACGGGCGGCGCATCACGTTTATCCGGGGCGATGAAGACAATAACGGCGGTGGGCAGGTCTGGGTCATGCCGGTGGACGGCGGTGAGGCCCGGCAGGTCACCCGGCTCGACCACGGGGTGACGCCGGGCTCCGGTTCGTGGTCCCGCGACGGGGCACTGATCCTCGTGCGGTCGATGTTGCCGATGGATGAGATAGACGGCGTGCCCCCGTACCCCGCCGAGCGTTCCGCGCGGCATTGGCGCGATGCCGAGCCGCCCGGCACCCCCGGCACCTCCGGCACCTCCGGCACCCCCCGTACCCCCGGCACTACCCCCGGTACCGCGGACATCCAGGACACTCCGGACCAGGCCACGCCGCAACCGGACGGCACCCGCGCCGGGATCCGCGCCTGGCTCGCCGGCAACGCCTCGCGGCAGGATCCCGTGGTGATTTCGCGCCTCGCGTTCCAGGACGAACAGGAGCTTCGCGGCACGCCGCGGTTCGGTCACCTCTTCCTGGTCAACGCGCTGGACCCCGACGCGAGTGCGACGCGGGTCACCGATGGCTTCTACGACCACCGGCAGGCATCCTTCATGCCCGACGGGCGGAGCATCGTCTACGCGGCCAACAAGACCCCGGGCGTTCACCCCGACCGCCTGCTGGGAACGGACATCTGGAGGATCGGCACCGACGGTTCGGGCGACCGAAGATTACTGTGGCTCGACGGCTGGTCGCTGGAGAACCCGGCGCCCAACCGTGACGGATCTCTGCTGGCCTTCGCGGCCCGCCGGCTCGACGAGCCGGCGTTCCGGCAGCGACGGCTCGCCCTCGGCGCCGCCGAGGGGATCGACGGCGGCGAGCCGATCGTGCTCACGCCTGCACAGACGCTCGATGCGTCCGTCGGCGACTTTCAGTGGATGCCCGACCAGACGGCGGTCATCTTCACGGCGGCTCTCGGCGGCGGTTTTCCCCTGCTCACCATTAGCCCCGGACTGCTGGAACCGGCAATGATCGTCCAGCGGCATCAGGATCAGGTCGTCGGCGTACGCGCGTTCGACGCCGGCGGTCCCGCGATCGTGTACGCGATGACGAGTCCGTCCAACCCGTGCGTGCTCAGGGTGCGCGATACCCGCGGCGATCGGATGGTGCTCGACCTGAACCCCTGGGTCGCCGGGAAGCGCCTTTCTCTGCCGACCGAAGGATGGATCGTCCGGCCCGACGGCACGCGCGTGCAGTACTGGGTCATGGAGCCGACGGACCGCCGGCCCGGGACCAGGTACCCCCTGGTCCTGGAGATCCATGGCGGGCCCGCGGCGATGTGGGGACCTGGCGAACTGACCATGTGGCACGAGTTTCAACTGCTGTGCAGTTGGGGCTACGGCGTGGCGTACTGCAATCCTCGCGGCTCCGGCGGGTACGGCTACCGCTTTCAACGGGGCAACTACCAGGATTGGGGCGACGGGCCCGCCGGCGACGTCCTGGCCGTGGTCGATCAGGTCGCCCTTGAAGAGTGGGTCGACGAGGACCGCCTCGTGGTGACCGGCGGCAGCTACGCCGGGTACCTCACGGCGTGGATCGTGGCGCACGATCACCGGTTCAAGGCCGCGGTCGCCCAGCGCGGCGTCTACGACCTGGCGACGTTCTTCGGGGAGGGCAATGCCTGGCGTCTCGTCGAATGGACGATGGGCGGGTATCCCTACGACGCGCGGTACCGCGCGATCATCGACCGCAACAGTCCGCTTACGTACGTCAGCAGCATCCGGACGCCATTGCTCATCATGCATGCGAGCCGTGACCTGCGCACGGGGGTCTCGCAGTCGGCGATGCTTTACCGCGCGCTCAAGACACTCGATCGCCCGGTGGAGTACGTCCGCTACCCCGATGCCGGGCACGACCTGTCCCGCAGCGGCGAACCGGTTCAGCGCCTGGACCGCTTGAACCGCATCATCGAGTTCTTCGAGCGGTACATCGAGAACCCGCGCCCCGCGCCCGAGGTCGTCGCGACCGACTAGCCCACGACCTCTGAGCGTGGACTCGGGGTGGCACGGTGCAGCGGGCGAAAATAGACCGGGAGTAATTTCCGGGCTGCCGTTACCGCGTGGTGGTAGGCCACCGGTCGGAAATTACTCCCGGTCTATATTATTCGCCCGCTGCACCGTGCCACACCACCCCCGTTGCCGGCAAAGGCGATCGGCTCCGGAGCAATCAGCCTTACACCGTACTGAAAGGACCCGCCCCCGGAGAGCGGGCGGGTCCTTTCCCGGTGGTTCATCGTCGCCAGGGCACCCGTGCTCTCAGTCGCCTTCGTCCTCATCGCACGACCGCTGGCACCTGAGGAGGCTGTTGACGGCACGGAGCTTGCATGCCTTTTGTGCCGCGACACAGGCTCCGATACAGAGGGCGTGGGCGGCCCAGACGATGATCACGCACGGTGCGACGAACGGGCCGGCGCCCAGGCACGCGGCAAGGCCGACCAGTGCCAGGGAGGTGCATGTCAGCTCGCACCCAATCGCCGTGGCGTTACAGGCCGACACCTCGTTGTCATAGATCTGGCCGCAGAGACACGGGTCCGGCGTGAACGGTGGTGGGCCGTTGGCGGCCATTGCCGACCACTGCGTCAACGTCCCGGCAAGGTCGGTGGCATCCGCCACCGCGATCGCGAGATCCTCGGCCGTGCCCAGCGGGCTGAACCCCTCGACGATCAGGGGCTGCCAGTCGTCACCGGTGATCTCGATGTGCTGGACGAGCCCCCAGGTCGGCGTTGAGTACCCATCGAGGCCGTGGAACGTGCCGGCCGTGACGTACAGATCGAACACCGCCGGCCCGCCCTGCGGAAGCTCGTCGTTCCAGGGGCCCGGTACCTGCAGGCGCAGAATCTCGTCGTAGAGTCCTTCGCCGATGGGCTGGTACTGGTCATAGGCGGTGACACGCCATGTCCCCTGCACGGCGGTGGGCTCCAGCCCCATGCCGGACTGGCCGGGGACGAACTCGGCGCCCCAGGCGAGGTCCCAGAACTCCGTGAAAAAGGCGAGCACCGGGGACTGGACGTCGCCCTGCGGCGTCACGGCGCCGGCGGGACCGCCCAACGGCGGTCCCGCGATGGCGACCTGGACAGGCAGGACTCCTGCCCACATTCCCAGTGATGCGAACGCCGCGGTGCGAGCGGTGTTGAAGACGAATCCCTTGCGCATGGTGTGGCTCCTTTCGAAACATGGTGTGAGTGAGCTCGAAGAGACGTCGTGCGTTCCTGACGGCCGGGTGACCTCCGGCAACCTGGAGAAGTGGAGTAAGACGGATGTGTTGTGGCAATGCAGGCAAGGCCATGGCGTTGCCTTGTAACGCCGCGCGCGCACCGGTCGGGCGACCATGACGCAAATGCCGCGGCGCTGCCTTTTCGCATCACGGAAGAAAAACCGCAGTGTTTCCGAGAACCCGCGCCGATGCCCGTATAAGTGTCTACGACGTTGTCTGAGTTGTTGTGGGTCGGACAAACAACGGGTGGGACACGGAGGGAAGGAATGGCGCCATGAAAGTGACGACCGTTCGGAAGAAACGACTGGAGCAGCTCCTGGATCTTGCGCAGACGTACAAGGGGTGTTCGCGCAAGCAACTGGCCAGGGCGCTGGGACGGGATCCGACCAGGCTCGTGCCGGGAACCGGCGTGCCCAAGCTCGACCTGGTCGTCGAGCTTGCGGGTGTGCTCGACTGGCCGGTCGGTGAGGTCGCGATGTTTCTCTGGGTCCGGGAGTCGAGCCGCCCCACCGCCGAGGGCCACGACGAGGACTTCGAGTCGCTGCACCGATCCGCCGGCGAGGCGCACCGGTGCGGCCGCTACCGCGTGATGCTCGATCTCGCGCGGCGGGCGCTGGCGGTCGCCGCCACCCCCGACCAGCGCGCACGGGCCTGCAACCGCCAGGTGGGCGCGTGGGACGGGCTCGGCCGGTACACGGAGGTGCTCGAGGCGTGCAAGCAGGGACTGCAGGAGCAGGGCGTCGCGCCGGAGTCCCGCCGGGTGCTCCAGTCGAACCTCGCCAATGCCTACTACAGCCTCTGGTCGCTCGTGGAGTCAGGGGCCATCGCCCAGAACCTGGTCGGCTGGTACCGGGACAACCCGCCGCGGTCGGCCGCGGACCGAAAGACCAACGCCTTCGCGTACTACGTGTCGGGTCACACGCTGCGAAGGCTCATCTCCGTGGAGTCCCGGCAGACGACGGTCCTGGCGGAGGCCGCCGCCGCCGACCTGCGGCAGGCGTGCGAGCGCTACGACGAACTGGCCGTGGAGCTGGGTGATCCGTCGCTCGCCGGCATCGCCATGACCTGCCAGGGCGGGCTGATCGAGACGGACGTCGCGCTGGGCCGCCGCGACCCGAAGGACGGCCTGGCGGAACTCGCAGCCGGTCTCGATCGTGTACGCGACGTCTCCGACGAGCTCGTCGGGGACCAGCTCGAGTGCTACGGCTGGTGGTGCATCTTCGGATGCAACATCGCGCTGCAACACCTCGATGACGAGCGCGCCCTGCAGAAGCACATGGCCGTCTTCACGAACAAGGCGGACGAGATCGCGGACCGGCTCGACAACTGGCCGATGCGCGAGCGCGTCTTCACGATGCAGTACAAGCGTTGGGAGCGGGCGGCAAACGTCTCCGGGCTCGATATCCCCTGCGTCATCGACAGCGATGACGTCCGGGTCATCGCCGGGACGATGGGGCGTTTCCCCACCTTCCGGGAAATCGGGTGGAGAATCCTCCAATCCGCACACGTCGTTGAGGGTAACGAGTAGGAAGACGCAGCCATGCGAGCGCCAATCAGACGACCGGTCCGACACAAGACACTGCTGACACTGTTTCGAGCGTTCCGGAGCAGCCTCCGGCCGCACGCTCGCTCCGGCGGGGATGCGGCCCGTCAAGACGGCCGCTCTGCCTGGACGCACGGGGCGCTGATCGCGGCGATGGCGGCCGCGGCCGGCTCACCGGCATTCGCCGGCCCGCCGGCGGGCCGATTGGTGCTGCACACCAACCAGGAGCGGATCGTGAAGCACACCAACCAGGACATGCAGGGTCTGAGGACGTTGCCGGCGGATCCCGTACCGTGGCTGGGCCGGATCGGCGTCGCCCAGACCGTGGTGACGAGCCCCGGCAGTGTGACCGGGTTGCCTGCCGCCGTGCCGTGGTTCGATGTGCGGGCGTTCGACGTCCCGGCGCTCGGTCTCCCGGCACTGCCGGATCCCCTGGCTCACGGCAACTCGCCGTCTGCCGTCGGCATCGTCGGAAGCATCCCGGCCGCTGCGTCCCTGCCCCTGCTGGGCATGGCGTTGCTGGTGCGCACCGGCCGCACGCGGCGGCGGCTTGACCGCTCGTGCACCGCGGGTTGTGTGAAGTAGCTGCCCCGATCGTATCCGGGGCTCCATTCGACGCTGCGGGCGTTGCAGCGGGCTGCGGGCGTGCAGCCTCAAGTTCTGAGCTTTCCTATCTGGCCGAGGGCCGAAATCGTCCCCTTGGGTAATGCCGTCGCGCGGATCGGCTGACATTCACGGAAATTCTTCGTCGATCTAGACACCGGAAATCCCCCCGGCGGTCCGCAAGGCGGACACGGGGGGGAAAGGAGAAGGAGCTCGACAGGCATAGCCGGGAAGCCCCCTGACGCCCTGTCGGAGCGAAAGGGGGTACGGAGGAGAAAGAAGAAAGGCAGATTCGGCTCTGTGAGTAACCATGGATATTCCGGGCTCCAGCCCGTCTTTTCTACCAGCCGTAACCAGCTATACACCGAACCGGCGCCCAAACGCCTGGGAGCCGCTTTTTTGCCCCGGGTGTGCCTTTCGGCCCAAGGTGAGAAAAAAGGCATCACGGCAGCCGCTACGCTTGGGGTGTCGTATATAGAGTGTGGCTTGGGGGCGTCCACCGGAGACCGGGGTGGACGCGCAGAAAGAAGGAGCGGCACCCCATGGATGTCAGGACCGTTCGGCGAAAAAGGCTTGAGCAACTCCTGGAGCTGGCCCAGGCGTATCAGGGCTGCTCACGCAAGGAACTTGCCAGGATCCTCGGCCGGGATCGCACCAAGCTCGTGCCCGCCAGCGGCGTGCCCAAGCTCGACATGGTGATCGATCTGTGCCGCGTGCTTGACTGGCCGGTCGGAGACGTGGCCGGCTTCCTGTGGCCGGGCTCCGCGCCGGGGGGGCGGCAGTGCCCGGATCCCGGTGACGCCGCCGAGGCCGACCAGGCTCCGGAAGGCGACGAGTTCGAGATGCGCGAGACACAGTCCCGCGACGCCCAGCGGCGTGGCGAGTACTCGCTGGCTGTCAGCTTCGCCCGGCAGGCCGCCGCGGTCGCCGGCACGTCCGAGCAGCGGGCGCTGGCGTGCAGCCGCGAAGCGGTGGCGTGGGATGGCCTCGGCCACTACACCGTGGCGTTGGAGGCGGAGCAGCGGGGCCTGCAGGAGTCGTCGATCTCTCCGGAACTCCGGCGCATCCTCGAGTCGAACCTCGCCAACGCGTATTACACGCTCTGGTCTCTTACGGAGGCGCGCAGCCTGTCGAGAGACCTCATCGACTGGTATGCCGAGGACCCCCCCGCGACGTACCGGGATCGGTGCACGCAGGCGTTCAGCTACTACGTTCGCGGAAACACGCTGCGGCGCATGATCTGCTCCGACCGCGACCTGGCCCGGCGGCATGCCGAGCGGGCCTTCGCCGACCTGGAGATCTCGCGGGACCTGTACCGGAGCCTGGCGAAGGATTTCGACGAGAGCTTCGCGGGGATCGCCAACACCTGCCGCGGTGCCATCATCGAAACGGAAGTGGTACTCGGTCGGCGAGACGCGACCGAGGCGCTGGAACGACTGGCCGAAGGGCTGGACAGCGTGGTGGATCCCGAACAGTGTTCACCCGGTGACTGGCTGGAGAGTTTCGGATGGTGGTGCATCTTCGGATGCAACATCGCGCTGCGGCACGTGACCGACGAGCGCGACCTTCAACACCACATGGCGGTGTTCACGAACAAGGCAGACGAGATCGCCGATCGAATGAACAACTGGTCGCTGCGGGAACGGGTGTTCACCATGCAGTTTGCCAGCCATCAGCGATTCCTCGACTGGACGGGACGCACGCTGTCGCTGACCCTCGACAACGACGACGTGAAGTCACTGGTGGGAACGATGGGGCGCTTCCCCACGTTCCGTGAGACGGGATGGAAGCTCTTGCAGACCGCAAGGGTCGTCCGCGACGAATAGGAGCGAGCGATGAAGTGCAACCGAGTCAATCTGAACCTGACGTTCTCGGCGGCTCTCGTGGGACTGCTCCTGGGCCTCGCGCCGTCCGCCGCCTACGGACACGGAAACAATCCGAGGGTCACCCCCAACACCTCTCCGAACGCGCCGCATGGCCCGCCGTGGCTCGCTACGCCTCGATCAGACGATACCGAACCGCCCGGTGCGCCCGGTGCGCCCGGTGGTGGCGCCGGCCTCGGCCCGGCCGCGTTCGACGCGTTGACGACGATCCCGCAGGTGATCCTGCCGGTCGGCGTCGGTGTCGCCGGGAGCGACGTTGTCGATGTGACGTTGCAGGTGCTGCTCGACCCGGGGACCGTCGTTCCCGATTTCCATGCAGCCGACGCAGCCGACGCGATCGACGCGGTCGCGCCGGAGATCATCGCCGACGCGTTCGGCATCGTTCACGGCTCCGGATCGCCCGGCGGCGTGGCGCTGAACGCGATCCCGGCGCCGGGTACGCTGGCGCTGCTCGGCCTGGCAGCCGCGGCAGCACGGAGGCGACGACGACGCACATAGCTGCCCCGCACCCGCCGCCGCCCTCGCGGCAGTGGCCGCGGCCGCGGCCGCGGCCGGCAGCCTCGACAACCGGGAATTGACACACTCGACCCGAAGCCCGACGCGGCTTCGGGTCTTTGCTTGTCCGGAGGTGCCGTTCGGGTATCCTGTGGACGGTCGCAAGACCGCCAAGACCATCAAGACCATCAAGACCACCAGGACCACATGGGGCCGTAGCTCAGTTGGGAGAGCGCTTGCATGGCATGCAAGAGGTCGTCGGTTCGATCCCGTCCGGCTCCATTGCCCGTAAGTAACGCTGAATCCGCGCGTTGCGGATGCCCGCGAGGATCGCGGAGCGGTCGTAACCCGAGGCCCAAAACGTGTCCCTGGACACGTTGGCAAGCACAGGCCGGTCACGGACGGCGCTGACGTGGGGAAACGACATACCTCGACAACAAAGGTGATCCCCGTCCCCTGGGTTTTGCGCCCTCTAATGATGAGGAGGGCATGCGTTATGATCGGGCCCTCGGCGGCAGCCCTTCGCCCGTGAACGCCCGTTGCCGCCCGGCTCACGGCGTCCTGCGGGCCCCAGGTCGCGTGAGCACGAGTTCAATCGAGGGTTCATCGCGCTCGGAGGCAATGCCATGCTGAGAACGAAGGTCTTGTGCGCGGCCGCGAGTCTCTCGCTGGCGGCTGGCGGTCACGCCATCGCGACCTGCCCGTGGGACTGCGTGGGCGACGACGGCGAGATCGGCATCGAAGAGCTCTTGGCGGTGCTCGGCACCTGGGGTGAGGTCGGCGTGCCCTGCGACTTTGACGGCGGGGGCGTCGGCATCACCGACTTCCTGATGGTGCTCGGTCTCTGGGGAGCATGTCCCTGCCCAACGCTTGACGTGCAAGTAGCGGCAACTGTCCCGCTTCCCGCCGATTTCATATCGCAGGTATTGAACTCACCGTTAACGGCAAGCTACGAACCGACATTTGCCGCACGGGGATGGTCACTTTCGTTTGCCAATGCAATCGAAGTGTTTGCCACTGGGCTTCCGCCAGCTGCAGATGGAACACGATTTGCGCTCATTCCACTTGTCGATGGAAACGGATTTGGCGTTGCACTTTTTAGTTATTCCTTCGCGATCAATGGCATCGAGGGTGCTGACGTTGTGCAAGTCTTCGACGAGGAGCCAAATAACCGGATTTCTTTTTCCTTAGATCCGGAATTCAGATCGAGAATCGATCTGCTTGTGGACGACGAGGGATGTTTGGTGGCTGCCGATGGCGAATGCAACCTTCCCACCTGCGGGTACTGGGATTGTGTCTTAGCGCAGGCCTTGATTCTGGCCGGAGCCGGTAACGCGACCGGGATAAGCCAGGTTTGCATCACCGCCTGCATGGCAGGTGGCCTAGCCAATCCTGGGTGCGACGCATGTCTTGCCGATGCCATAACTGCCGTGGTCGCAATCCGGTGGGACTGCCCTTAACTGCGCTCCTTCCAGTGGGTCTCTGGGGGCCGTGCCCCCCGCCGACCTGAACCGCCGTCACCGGCACGAACTTAACCAGTGTTCCGGCCACGCTGATGGCATCTCGTCACCAGGGTGTCCACGGACACCCCCGCCTTCGTTTCTGGCCGAAGATCGCGTGTCCATGGACATGGTATTGGTGCCGAGAGTTGACGAGACTTGCAATGGTTGCAACGCGTAGGTAGCGTGCTGAACGTGGGTTACGGCTACGGGAAGCGGGTTTGCCCTCGGAAATGCGCTTGCATGGCATGCAAGAGGTCGTCGGTTCGATCCCGTCCGGCTCCATTGCCCGTAAACAACGCCGAGTCCCGAGGTTAGGGACACCCGCCAGTCATCGGCGGTGCGGTCTGAGACGCAAATCAGCGCGGTGTTACACCGCGCAACGCGCCAAGGAGTGCACCGGATGCAAAAGCGGAAACGGCAACCACCGACGTACAGACAGCGCACCGGCTACGACCAGGCGATCGTCACGCTCACCGACAGTGTGACCGGCTATCGCAAGGACAACCGGCTCGGGCCGTACGGATCACCGGAGAGCCGGGAGTCCGATCACCACCACCGAGTCCCGGCGCAGCCGGAGTCGGGTGGACGGCGCCGGCCGGCGTCGGCGCAGATCGTGGTCCGTCGGGACGACGGAGCTACGGTCTCCAGTGAAAGCGTAGCTTGCGGCCAAGGATCTGAAGGCCCAGCCCGCACGACGGGCCGCCTTCAGGGCTGCGCCTACCCCGGACACTTATCCCTTTTCTCCCACCCATTCTTGAGGCATAAGGGAACCCTGGGTGGGGCCAGGGGGCCAGCGCGTGACTGACGATCCAGCAACCAAGTCGATGTCGCCCAGTGATGGGTCGTCGATGCCATCGCCGGAGCCGGCGTCGTTCCAGCTCCGGGCGGGCGACCGGGTCGGCAACTACGTCATCCGTGAGCAGATCGGCGAGGGTGGCTTCGCTGTCGTCTACGCCGCCGAGCAGGAGCGACCGGTCCGCCGCAAGGTGGCGCTCAAGATCATCAAGCTGGGGATGGACACGAAGCAGGTGATCGCCCGCTTCGAGGCCGAACGCCAGGCGCTGGCGATGATGGATCACCCCAACGTCGCCAAGGTCTTTGACGCCGGTGCGACGGAGACCGGACGGCCGTACTTCATCATGGAGTACGTTGCGGGCACGCCCATCAACGAGTACTGCGACCGACAGCGACTGACTATCGAAGAGCGCCTGGGACTCTTCAACCAGGTCTGCGAGGGGTGCAGCACGCGCACCAGAAGGGGATCATCCACCGGGACATCAAACCGTCCAACGTCCTCGTTGCTGAGAAAGAAGGCGAGCCGCAGGTCAAGGTGATCGACTTCGGTGTGGCCAAGGCGATCACGCAGAGATTGACAGAGAAGACGATTTACACCGAGCAGGGTCAGTTGATCGGGACCCCCGAGTACATGAGCCCGGAGCAGGCGGAGATGACCGCACAGGACATCGACACCCGCTCGGACATCTACTCACTGGGTGTCTTGCTGTACGAGCTATTGACCGGGGCGCTGCCGTTTGATCCCACAACGCTGCGCCAAGCGGGCTTTGGCGAGATCCAGCGGATCATCCGCGAGCAGGAGCCGCCCAGGCCCAGCACACGGCTGAGCAGTCTCGGCGATGAATCGACGACGAGCGCGAATCGACGCCGGGCCGATCCGAGGTCCCTTTTGCGCGAGTTGCGCGGCGACCTGGACTGGATCGTGATGAAGGCCCTGGAGAAGGACCGCAATCGCCGGTACGAGACGGCCAACGGCCTGGCCATGGACCTCCGGAGGCACTTGGACCACGAGCCGGTCCTGGCGGGTCCGCCGAGCGCCGCGTACAAGCTGAGCAAGTTCGTCCGGCGGAACCGGGTCACCGTGGCGGCGGGGATCGTGGTGGCGATGAGCCTCATCGCGGCGGCGGCGGTCTCGGCGGGCTTTGCGCTGAGCGAAGCGGAGCAGCGTCGCGTGGCCGCCAGGGAGCGGGACACGGCTCAGGCGGTCAACGACTTTCTCAACCAAGACGTGCTGGCGGCTGTGGATCCGCGCCGGACGTCACACCACAACCTGACCAAGCGAGAGCTCCTCGATATTGCGGCGAGGAACCTGGAGGGGAAGTTCGACCAAGAGCCGCTCGTGGAAGCATCAATCCGCTCGACGCTCGGTGAAACGTATCGGCAATTGGGTGAGTTGGCCGCGGCCGAACCGCACTTCTTGCGGGCACGGGCGCTTTGGCTCGGCGAACTGGGCGAGGAGCATCCCGACACGCTGAAGTCCATGTACAACCTTGCGATCCTCTACGGGCAGCAGGGCCGCTACGACGAGGCGGAGCCGCTTCAACTCAAGACCCTTCAGATCAAGAAGCGCGCCCTGGGCGACGAGCACCCCGACACGCTTGCGTCCATGAACGCGCTCGCGATCCTCTACGGGCAGCAGGGCCGCTACGACGAGGCGGAGCCGCTTCACCTCAAGACGCTTCAGATCAAGAAGCGCGACGTGGGTGAGGAGCACCCGGACACGCTGGGGTCCATGAACAACCTCGCCATGGTATACCAGAAGCAGGGCCGCTACGACGAGGCGGAGCCGCTGTATCTGGAGACGCTTCAGATCAAGAAGCGCGTCCTGGGTGAGGAGCACCCCAGCACGCTGAACTCCATGAACAACCTCGCGCTCGTGTACGAGAAGCAGGGCCGCTACGACGAGGCGCAGCCGCTGTATCTGGAGACGCTTGAGATCCGCATACGCGTCCTGGGCGAGGAGCACCCGGACACGCTAACGTCCATGAACAA
>JADFOJ010000114.1 GCA_022562915.1 Planctomycetota bacterium
GCAGGCCCCTTCGGGGATCTTCTTGGTCCGTTCCTCCAGCCGCGCGGGGTTGTCGGCGATCTGGCTGACCGGGATCAACTCGTTGCCTTCGCTCGACCCGTTGACGCACGGGCCGACCGTCTTGCCGTAGCCCAGCACGCCGACGTGGTAGTAATCGCGGACGCCGTCGGACTTGGCGCACTTGATCGACAGCTCCTGGAGCCACCGGTTCATGGTGTCGGCGACACCGTTGGCCTTGGACTGCGTGCCGTCGCCGGCGGATACCTCGTCCTCCATCGACTTCGACTGGTCAATGAGGAACAGGAAGCAGGATGGATTGTCACGACTGATTTCGGCTGTGTACGGCATCGCTGGTTGCCTCCGCGTTGAGAGCGGTACTGTCACCCCGGCCGAGAGGCAGCGCAGCCTCCCTGATGGCGACAAGAGAACGCAGATGTTCCTTCGTCACACGACAGGAGCGACTTTAACCCTGTTCGGCAGTGCTCAGCGGTCGGCAGCCGGCTCGCCAGCCTGTGACGGGTGCGGCTCGACGGTGACGTGCGTCTTCACGGAATTCGCGATGAAGCAGCGATCGTGGGCCTTGTGGTGCAGCTCGGCGAGCTCCTCGGCGGTGGGTGCATCGCCGGCAAACGCGATCACCGGGGCCAGGCCGACGCGGGCCACGGCAAACCGGCCCTGGTCGTCCTTTTCCATGTGGCCGACCGCGTGGTCCGTGTAGCGGTCGACGACGAACCTGGCCTTGGCGGCCAGTGCCAGGAAGGTCAGCATGTGGCAACTGGACAGTGACGCCACGAACGCCTCCTCGGGGTCGACGAGGTTAACCCGGATTATGCATGAAGCTCCGCCGCTGACGGGCGATCCGAACCGAGGTGTCCGAGTGTGCTCCTCGAAGTATCAGGAATACGCCTTCGCAGCACCCTCGGACACCTCGGTCCGGCTTGCCTCGCCAGTTGATCGCCGTGCACGAGTCGCCGCAGCGGGGCCGATGCGGAACAACGCACGGTTCAAGGTGTTTCGGATCACCCACGGCGAAGCTTCATGCATAATCCGGGTTCGGGCTGCCGCGAAAACCCGGCGCCGCGGACGCGCCGACGACGGCGCCGCCGGCGAAGGTCCACGTGTGGTCGCGATCGTACGACTCGCAGGTGAAGTCGCGCCCGTTGCGGTTCCAGTCGATCGTCGCCGAATGTTCGCTCATGCGCGGTTCTCCCTGCGATGCCCGGGGCTTCGAACGGCTCAGGTAGAGAGGATCATATCAGCCCGGCCTTCCTGGCCACGCCCAGGTATATGTACGAGTTGATTCGCGGACCTTTCATGTAGAAGGTCTCCAGCCTCTCGACAGCGAAACCCGCCTCGGCGAGCCGATCATCGATCGGCACGGTGAGCCGGCAGCCGCCGACGAGACGCTTCTGAAGCGGGTCGAGACGTCGTTGCCAGCGGGCGACACCGTCGTCGGGCGAGAGCCCGTGCTCCAGGAAGTGGAACGAACCGCCGGGCTTGAGCACGCGCATGATCTCGTGCAGCGCCCCGACCAGGCCGGGGATCGTGCAGAGCGTCCAGGTGCTCAGCGCGCACTGCACGGTGTCGGCGGCGAGGGCGATCGAGTTCCCGTCCAGACCGATGAACTCGACCGGCTTCGAGCACGCCGCGAGCCGCCGGGCCGCGAGCCGCCGGCCGAACGTCGCCGGGTCCACGGCGAAGATCCGACGGACCTCGCCGGGATAGTGCGGCAGGTTCAGGCCGGAGCCGAACCCCACTTCCAGCACGGTCCCATGCAGTCCGCGCGTCGCTCGCTGCCGCAGCTCGCGGCACTCGGCCCGATCCAGGGCCCGGTCGATTGCCCATGGAAGCAGGCAGTCCCGGTACAGCCCCATCACGCCCCGCCGCGCAGGTACCGGTCGAGCGCGTCGAAGGTGTCGGCCCAGCCCGTCTCGTGGGTGTCGCGCGCGAGCTGGTCGGGAACGCCCTCGTGCGGGAAGGTCGCCTCGGTCTGCGCGCCGCGCTCGGCGAACTCGACGGTCACCCGTTCGTCCGGCGCGTCGTAGCCCATCGGCGCGTCCCAGTGCAGCGTGTACACGAGCCGGCGATCGGGAACGATCTCTTCGCAGGTTCCCCTGAACACGAAGGCGTCCTTGCCCGGCTGCGACGTCTCGATCCGGTAGCTCCCACCCACCCGGAGGTCGACTTCGGCACGAACCTCGTGGCCGAGGCTGCCCCACGCCCAGCGTTCCAGATCCCGCGGGTCGCTCCACGCGCGGAACACCCGTTCGACCGGCGCGTCGAAGGTACGCAGCATCCGAAGAGCTCCAGCGACAGCGGGCTTCACCATGACGGTCATGATACCAGTCGCCGCCTGCCATACCGCTACACTTGCCCCGACCGGATGCGATACCTCGCGATCGATCTCGGCGACAAACGGACGGGTCTCGCCGTCGGCGACGACGAGACGGGGATCGCCTCGCCCGTGGCCGGGTTGCCGATCGCGCCGGGTGCGGCACTCGTGCGAACCATTCTCCGTGCGATCGAGGAGCACGCGCCGGACGCGCTGGTGCTGGGTCTGCCGCTGAACATGGACGGCAGCGAGGGCCCGCGGGCCCGGCGGACACGCGCCTTCGGCGCGGAGCTCGAGGCCGCAATCGACCGGCCACTGTACTACCAGGACGAACGCCTCACGTCCTTCGCCGCCGAGCAGCGCCTCGCCGGCAGCGGCCGGACGCACAAGCAGAAGAAGAAGGTCCGGGACGCCCTGGCGGCGGCGGAGATCCTGGAGGATTATATGAATCGTCTCACCGGGAGGGCGTGAGAAGAAAATAGACCGGGAGTGTTTTTCGAGCGACGGTCGTCCGTGTCAACAGCGCCGCCGGTCGAAAAACTCTCCCGGTCTATATTTCTTCTCACGCCGGGTGCATGAAGCTGAAGTGCATCTCCGCGTGACGGCAGTGCAGTTGCACCCACTGCTCGTGGCTCACTCTGCCCAGCACGGGGCTGCGATGCGTCATCCGCTGCGTGTCCAGCTTGGTCAGGACCATTCGGAACCGGTCGACGGCTTCGTCCCAGGTGCTCCGACTCTCGGGGAGCAGGAACGCGAACCTGCGCGGCAGGTTGAGCCCCGGCTTCATCGGCGTGGTGAGTATTCGCTTCCGAAGGAGCCGGCAGATGATCCGGACCGGCAGGGCCGCCCTGACAGCGGGAAACCCCTCGATCGAGCAGTCGATGACCGTCGCGACGTGCTGCACGATCTGGGCGCTGGTCCAGTTGCCCGCGGACCGCGGCGGGTCGCCCGCGGCGAGGTACTCGACGTCGTCGAGGATGTCACCCATCGAGTTGAAGTAAAGCTCGCGGCGGTCGGTGATCTCCCGCGTGCGGCTCATGGCGGCTCGATCGCGTCACACGCCGCTGCGTCGAGGAACCACTTCAGCTGGCCGCGCCCGGGGCGAATGCCCATGATAGGAAGCTCGTCGATCGACTCGCTGCCCTGGACGATCCGCCGGATCGTCGCGGCCTTGGCGGCGCCGGTCACCAGGACGGCGACCACGCGGGCCGCATTGATCAGCGGGAAGGTCATCGTCACCCGCCGCGGCGGCTCCGCCGACGCCGCCTCCACACAGCGCACGAGCCGGCCGCGCTCGCACAGCACATCGTGGTGCGGAAAGAGACTCGCCGTGTGACCGTCCGCCCCCATCCCCAGGAGCACGAAGTCCAGACGATCCTGCCCGCGCTGCCGCCACTCGAGCACTTTGCGCAACTCCGCTTCGTACTCGACGTCGGCGGTCTCGGAGAGAGCCGGGATCGGATGCACCTGCTCAGGCGGGATGTCCGAGTGGGCAACGATGGTCTCGTCGATCAGGCGGAAGTTGGACCGCTCGTCCTCCGGCGGCACGCACCGCTCGTCGACGAGCCACAGGTGGGTGCGCCGCCACGGCAGTTGGCGACAGTCCGGGTCGTACATGAGCCGGTCGTACAGCGGTTGCGGCGTCGAGCCGCCGGAGAGCGCCAGCTCGAAGTCGCCGAACTGCCGCTGGCACGCGACTGCCTGGACGACCAGCTCCGCCGCGAGCAGGTCTATGACCTTGTCGACGGTCTCGGCCACGAACACCTCGCCCGGCAACGGCGGACCGACGAGAGAAGGCTCGGCCAGCTCGTAGGGCCGGGAATTGCCGGTGCGCCGGGATTCGGGCGGCGGCTGGTCCATTGGTTCATGATGACAGGTCATCCGCCCGATCGCCAGTGGACCGGGACGTCCGGCAATCCCCCTGTCCACCTATCATGGACCGGAGACTCTCGATGACACTCCTGCCGCACTGTGCCGTCATGCTGTGCCTGCTCGCCGGCGCACCGGAGGTGTACGGCCCCCCGGATCGTCCGCTCGACGCCCGCATCGATCCGGCGAAGGTCACCGAGCAGGACCCGCCGCCGTTGCCGGGGCGAATCATTCTTCCGGTGCCGCCGGAGTTCCGCGTCGCGACCGACCCTGACCGGGTCCCCATGAACCCGGTCCATTTCGATCGCGCCCGCGGGGCCGCCGCGTCGGGGCTGGATTTCCTCGTGGCCACACAGGAGCCCGACGGTGGCTGGCTCACCCGTCGCCGCATCGCGCCGACCGATC
This sequence comes from Planctomycetota bacterium, assembly GCA_022562915.1. Classification (GTDB taxonomy): domain Bacteria; phylum Planctomycetota; class Phycisphaerae; order Phycisphaerales; family SM1A02; genus JADFOJ01. The sequence continues at coordinate 4,607 of JADFOJ010000114.1, forward strand.
AGCCGGGCGCCGCCTCGCCGATCGCCGTGGCGGTCACGGCGCTGGCGATCAAGGCCTTCGCCCAGGACGGCACGGCGCGTCTCGGCGAGATCGAGTTCCGGACGGCGCTGCGGTTCGTGCGCCGCGCACAGCAGGCGGACGGCTCGTTCGAGGCCGGGCCGCTGTCGAACTACGTGACCTCGTCGGTCGTCATGGCGCTGGCGACGATCGACGACAGTGATTTTCTCGACGAGATCGCGGACGCCCGCGTGTGGCTGGAACTCAACCAGTGGGACCAGGGCGAAGGGCTCACCGCGCGGCAGGACTGGTTCGGCGGCGCGGGCTACGGCAACCGCGGCCGCCCCGACGTCTCCAACACCCAGATGATGCTCGACGCGCTCTACGAGGCGGGGGTGAGCCCCGACGAGCCGTCCGTGCAGCGGGCGCTCGCGTTCATCTCGCGGGCCCAGAACCTCCAGGCCACGAATACCGCGAGTTGGGCGGGCAACGACGGCGGCTTCGTCTACACGCCCGCCAACGGCGGAGAGTCCATGGCCAGCGAGACGGCCGGCGACGGCCGCCACGGCGAGTTGATCCCCGCCGGCCGTCCACGGAGCCTTCGCAGCTACGGGTCCATGACGTACGCCGGGTTCAAGAGCATGCTGTACGCGGGGCTGTCGCCCGACGACGTGCGGGTCCGCGCGGCCTTCGACTGGATACGCCGGCACTGGACGTTCGAGGAGAATCCCGGGCTCGGGCAGCAGGGGCTGTATTACTACTACCACACGATGGCACGGGCGCTGCGGGCGGCGCAGCAGCACACGATCACCGTCGACGGAACCCCGCACAACTGGCGAGAGGAACTCGTCGACGCCGCCGTCGCCAGGCAGCACGAAGACGGATCCTGGCGGAATCCCGCCGACCGGTGGCTCGAAGGCGAACCCGTGATGGCGACGATCCACGCGGTGCTGGCACTGCAAGAGGTGCTCAAGCCCGTGACCCCGACCGAATAAGGGAGCAGTACTCTGTACATCGCACCGCCTCTCGTGCGACGCGGGCTCTCGCTGTCGCTTCTGCTTGCAGCGACGGCGGCACGAGCCTGGGCCGCGCCGGACATCGTCGTCACCTACGACCGGTCGATCACCGACAGCTTCACCGGCCGCGTGTACGTGATGCTGTCAGCCTCGGGCCGCGGCGAGCCGCGGTTCGGACCGTCGTGGTTCAATACGGCGCCGTTCTTCGCCATGGATGTGCGCGACTGGTTGCCGGGGACGCCGCTGGTCTTTGACGACAACGACGCTGTGCTGGCGTACCCCGGACCGCCCGGTACGATCCCGCCGGCGACGTACTCGATCCAGGCGGTCCTGCGACGCAGCCCCGACTCGCCGTTCATCGGGCGCGGCGAGGGGACGGCATACAGCGACGTGATCACCCGCGCCCTCGACGGTGCGGCGGGCGGCCGGGTCGAACTGGCCATCAACACGCTGGTCGAGGCGTCGCCGACGCCGGACACGGAGCGCGTCAAGATCGTCCGGCTGCGCAGTGAACTGCTCAGCGAGTTCTACGGGCGCGACATCGTCATGGAGGCCGCGGTGAGCCTTCCCGAGTCGTACGCCTCCGGCGGCTCGGCCCGCTACCCGGCGCTGTACGTCATACCGGGTTTCGGAGGAGACCATCTCCAGGCAGTAGCGTGGGCCGCCCGCTCCAGTGGGCCCAACGCCGACCGCATCGTCAAGATCGGTCTCAACCCGCTGTGCGCGACGGGCCACCACGCGTTCGCCGACAGTGCCGTCAACGGCCCGCGCGGCCGGGCGCTCGTCGAGGAACTGATCCCGCACCTGCAACGGACCTTCTGCCTCGTTGCCGCGCCGAGTGCCCGCTTTCTGACCGGCGGCTCCTCCGGCGGATGGTCGAGCCTCTGGCTGCTGGTGACCCACCCGGACTTTTTCGGCGGTGCGTGGTCGCTCGTGCCCGACCCGGTGGACTTCCGGTCGTTCCAGTCGATCGACCTCTACGAGCATGGTGTGAACATGTACCGCGACGCCGCCGGCGCGCGGCGGCCGATCGCCCGCTTCGGCGGCGCCGTCGCGTTGTGGTACGACGACTTCGCGGCGATGGAGACGGTCATCGGCGAAGGCGGGCAGTTGTACTCCTTCGACGCCGTCTTCAGTCCGCGGGACCGCGACGGCCGGCCGGTGCCGTTCTTCGACCGCGCGACCGGTGCCGTCGACCCGGCCGTGATCAAGGCGTGGAAACGGTACGACATACGACTGCTCCTCGAAGAGCGATGGCCGGCGATCGGCGCGAGTCTCTCCGGCAAGATCCACGTCTTCGCCGGCGAGGACGACACGTTCTACCTGGAGGACGCCGTCAAGCTCCTGGCCGTGTCGCTGCTCGAACTCGGCAGCGACGCCGTCGTCGAGGTCATCCCCGGCCGCAACCACATGACGGTCGCCGACCGGCCCATGCTCCAACGGATCGACCGCGAACTCCTGGAAATCTTCGACGCGGTTCACTGAGGCAAAGAAGAGTGGGTGGCACGGTCGAGCGAGCGAAGCGAGTTCGCCCGTGGAGTGACGTCCGAAGACACGGGCGAGCAAGCTCGACCGTGCCACCCCGATTCCGGCGATGACGCAGTAGCAGCAAGTTACTCCCGCGCCGCGGGCCCGGCCGCCAGCAACCGCCGCTGCCACACGAACAGCGCCGCCGCCGTTGCGAGCAGGATCGCGCCGGTCACCTGGTGCGCGGTCGTGATGACGATCTCGACGACGGTGATCGCGTCGTCGTGGTCGCGCGGGCCCTTGGGGACGACGACAAACGAGGCGATCCCCAGGATCACCTGGAGGATCAGCGTGTGGGACAGCGCCATCCCGGCCCGCTTGACCACGGGTTGCCCGGGGTACAGCCCCCACGATCTCACACCGCAGAACAGGACGATCAGGACCACCAGCAACGAGGTGACGAAACTGTGCCCGTGAAGAAGGCCCATGAGCGCACCGGTGGGCACGCCGGGCACCGGATGAAGGTGTCGATAGAGCGTCCCCAGCACGATCTGGAGGAGGATCACCGCCAGCAACACCACCGTGAGGGTGCGGTCCGCGCCGACCGTCGGCGCGACCGTCGCGGCCCGGTCACCGATCCACGTCGTGCTTGTCGCCATCGCCGTCGCCACCAGCGTCGCGAAGATCACCTGGGCGACGACACCGTGCACCATCGCCAGTACGACGCTCTGCTCGGTGACGCGGGTTCCGCCGAGAATGCCCTGGACGACGACCGCCAGGACGATCGCCAGCGACATTCCATGCACCCACCGGCGCCGGTCGACCATCCACAGGTGGACCATCAGGACGATCGTCGTCAGCCCGACGAGCAGTCCCCAGAGCCGGTGCGCGTGCTCGACGAACGTGTCCGCATCGCGCTGCATGAGCGTGATGGGAAAGAGAACCAGCACGTGCCCCTCGGCGATGAGCCATCCGTCGACGGCCAGTCCCGCCTCGAGGCCCGTCACGATGCCGCCCGACGCGAGCATGAACAACGTGGTGATCGCGGTCACCCACGCCAGCATCGACGTCCAGTTGACGTCGCGACTCGGTGGCGCCGCACGCCGGCACCCCAGCACCGCCCCGAGACTGCACAGGCCGACCGCTGCCGCGAGAAGGCCCAGGATCCACAACGCGGCCATGCCCGCGTGTTCCCCTACTTCATCGCCGAGCAGACCGAGCAGGATCAGCAGGCTCACCCCGGCGATCACCAGCCCCAGCACGGCCCCGCCCCCGGCCCCACGGCACGCATACCGGCCTGCCAGCCAGCCCGCAACGAACAGGCAGCCGACCACGCCCAGGCCGATGGCGAGCCACAATGCG
>JADFOJ010000040.1 GCA_022562915.1 Planctomycetota bacterium
CTCCACCGGCCGGCAGATCGCCAAGCTCCTGCCCAACGACGGCGCGGCGCTCGACTTCTTCGGCGTCTCCGTCGCGATCAGCGGCGCGACCGCCATCGTTGGGGCAGCCGGCGACGACGACAACGGCGGCCAGTCCGGCTCCGCTTACCTCTTTGACACCGCTACGGGCGATCAGATCGCCAAGCTCCTGGCCGACGACGGCGCGGCGAACAACCAGTTCGGCTGGTCCGTCGCGATCAGTCCCGATGGAATCGGGACCACCGCCATCGTCGGGGCACGCTATGACGAGGACAACGGCACCCAATCGGGCTCCGCCTACCTCTTCGACACCACCACGGGCACCCAGATCGCCAAGCTCCTGGCCGACGACGGCGCCGAGGGCGATCAGTTCGGCTTCTCCGTCGCGGTCAGCGGCACCACCGCCATCGTCGGGGCCTGGGCGGACGACGACAACGGCTTCGACTCCGGCTCGGCCTACCTCTTCGACGCCACCACGGGCCGGCAGATCGCCAAGCTCCTTCCCAACGACGGCGCGCAGTTCGACCGGTTCGGCACTTCCGTCGCGATCAGCGGAACAACCGCCATCGTCGGGGCCTACAAGGACGGCGACAACGGGAACCTCTCCGGTTCCGCCTACCTATTCGACATCGCCACGGGCAAGCAGATCGCCAAGCTCCTGCCCGACGACGGCGCGGCGAGCGACTGGTTCGGCTGGTCCGTCGCGATCAGCGGAAACAACGCCATCGTTGGGGCCTTCCGGGACGACGACAACGGCAGCGAGTCCGGCTCCGCCTACCTGTTCGACACCACCACGGGCCGGCAGCTCGCCAAGCTCCTCCCCAACGACGGCTCGTTCAACGACCACTTCGGCGGCTCCGTCGGGATCAGCGGTGCCACCGTCATCGTCGGGGCCGACGAGGACGATGACAACGGCTCGGCATACCTCTTTGATGCTTCTGCCTGCCCGTGGGACCTCGACGGCAGCGGCGACGTTGGCGTTAAGGATCTGCTCTCGCTGCTGGGAAGTTGGGGTCCGTGCGAAGGCTGCCCCGCCGACTTCAACGGCGACGGCACCGTCGGCGTATCTGATCTGCTTATCTTCCTCGCCAACTGGGGGCCGTGTCCGTAGCCCCGCCAACACCGCGCATTTGCTGAAACCTGGGAGACGACCATGCCACATCTCATCATGCCACTTCTTGCCGCAGCCGCAGCATCAGTCCTAAGCACCGCCGCGGCCGACATACTCCACGTTCCTGGCGACTTTCCGACCATTCAGGAGGCCATCGATGCGGCTGTGGATGGTGACGAGGTGGAGGTCCATCCTGGCACCTACAACGAGGCGATCGACTTCCTCGGCAAGGCGATCAGGGTGTACAGCACTGACGGCCCTGACGTAACGATCATCGATGCTCAACAAACGGGCACGGTGGTGACCTGCAGCAGTGGAGAGGGACCGGATTCGATGCTGGAGGGTTTCACGATTACCGGTGGCGATGCTAGCTCCGGCGGCGGCATGTACAACTTTAATAGCAGCCCGACCATCACGAACTGCACTTTCAGCGACAATTACGTCTTAGGTAGCGGCGGTGGGATGTATAACAAGTTGGGCAGCAACCCGTTGGTGAACAACTGTACATTTAGCGGGAACTCCGCCGATTCCGGCGTCGGCGGCGGGATATTCAACTTCTGCAGCAGCCCGACGGTAACCAACTGCACCTTCAGCGGAAACACCGCCAACTGGGGTGGCGGGATATTCAACTACTACAGCAGCTCAACGGTGACCAACTGCACCTTCAGCGGAAACTCGGCCGCCACCGGCGGCGGGATGGTCAACGGCGGCGGCAACCCGACGGTAATCGACTGCACGTTCAGCGGGAACTCGGCCGTCGGGGGCGGCGGCGGCGGGATGTACAACGAGGACAGCAGCCCGACGGTGATCGACTGCACGTTCAGCGGGAACAGTGCCTTCTACGGTGGCGGGATGAGCAACCGAGAAGCCACCAGCATGACGGTGACCAACTGCACGTTCAGCAGGAACACGGCTCAGTCCGGCGGCGGGATGGTCAACATTGGCAGCATCATGCCGATGATCACCAACTGCACGTTCACCGGGAACTCGGCCGCAGGTGTCGGCGGCGGGATACTCAACTCCGGCGGCAGTCCGACCGTCACGAACTGTACGTTCAGCGCGAACACCGCCCCCGGCGGGGGCAGTGGGATGTACAGCACCATCGGGTGTTGCGGGAACGGCGCGCCCATAGTGCATAACTGTATTCTGTGGGACAATGACGGCGACGAGATCGTGGATGTCAATGGCGCGGCAACAACGGCGAGCTATAGCAATGTGCAAGGCGGCTGGCCCGGCATCGGCAACATCGACGCCGACCCGCTGTTCGTTGATCCGGACAACGATGACTTTCACCTGTCGTCAGGTTCGCCATGTATCGACGCTGGCAACAACTGGGGCGTTCCGATCGACGAGAACGACAATGACGAGGACGGCGTTTTGTGCGAGCTGTTCCCCGTCGACCTGGATGGCAATCCACGCTTCAACGCTGACGAAGCGGACTTCGATCCCGGCTGCGGCGTACCTGTCGTCGTGGACATGGGCGCGTACGAGTATCAGTTTGATCCGGCGGACCAAGTCACCTTCGCCGATTTGAACGGTGATGGCGCTGTTGGCGTAAAAGACCTACTCGGGCTGTTGGGCAGCTGGGGTCCGTGCGCAAAGGGATGCTGTCTGGCCGACTTGGATATCGACGGCGCCGTCGGCGTCACCGACCTTCTCATCATCCTCGGCAACTGGGGGCCGTGTCCGTAAAGATGGCCGTGTAGCCCCGCCGGCCACGGCGGGTCGAACGTCAACGGGCGCTTGTCTGCGCACCATCGCCGCGTGGCCGCGGCGGCTAAACGTTGTTCAAGAAATCCCGCGCGACTTGCCAGACCGGGCCGGCGCCCATGATGACCACGAGATCGCCGTCACGGCACATCACGTCCAAATGCTCGACGATGGCGTCGAAGGGATACAGGTGCATGGCCGTGACGCCGCGTGTCCGGAGCCGATCGACCAGGTCCGCCGCCCGCACCTTGTGCTTCTCGACCTCGGAGTCCCGCACAAAGTAGATATGCGGAACGATGACAACGTCGGCTGACGAAAAACTTCGCGCGAAATCCTCCAGCAGGAATCGCGTTCGGCTGTGCTGGTGAGGTTGAAAGACACAGATGAGCCGTGTGGGCCGCTCGGTTTCGCGCAACGCGCGCAACGTCGCTTCGATCTCGGTGGGGTGATGGCCGTAGTCATCGTAGACGATCACCTGCCCGCCGTCGGCGATGCGCCGCGTTCCCAGGCGCTGCATTCGCCGATTGACGCCTTGGAACGAGGAAAGCGCTGCGGCGATGTCGTTCCATTGAGCTCCAAAATAATGCGCCAACACCGCGGCGGCGGCGCTGTTCAAGGCGTTGTGTGCGCCGGGCATGGCGCGGTTGCTCCATGTGCACAACACATCGCCGGCGGCGCGCAACGCAACGCGGCTCTCGGCCGGCTCGAACTTCAAGTGGTAATCCGCATCGGAGCTGTAGCCGAACGTCTCGACGGTGCAGCGAAGGTCTTTCGTGATTGCAGCGCGGTGCGCGCCGTCGTGAGCGATGAGGAGCCGACCGCCTTGCGTGGCCGCGGGCAAGAGTCGGGCAAACTCGGCGAACGCTTCGATGATCGCATCGAGGTTGTGGTAGATGTCCAGGTGATCTTCTTCGACGTTGTTGATCAGGGCTAGGACGGGGTGGTGGTGGTGGAACGATCGATTGAACTCACACGCCTCAGCGACGAGGATCCCCGGACCCCCGGAATAAGGGCCATCCCCTGGGATGGTGGCAGCACCGGTTCGACTGCCGCCGCCGATCTGCGGACACTCGGCCCCGACGATGAAGCTTGGATCAAGCCCGCACTGCATAAGCACGTGGCACAACATGGCGGCGGTCGTGCTCTTGCCATGCGTTCCGGCGATCGACACGCCGGTGCGCAGCGCCTGGACCTTGCCCAACGCCTCGGCATAACTGAGGACGGGGATGTTGCGCTGATGTGCGGCCAGTCGTTGGGGATGATCGGGACTGATCGCGGCGGAGGCGATGACGAGGTCGCAGTCGGCGGGCAGGGATTCAGCGGACTGTTCGACGCTGATGGATATGCCTTCGGCTTGCAGCGCGGCGGTGAGGTCGGTTGGAACGCCATCGGACCCGGTGCAGGTGGCGCCCTGTTCGGCCAGCATTCGAGCCAGGCCGCTGAGCCCGCAGCCGCCGATGCCTATGAAATGAATCGTTCGGCTCGCGAGCGCCGGCTCGGTTGTGGACTTTGTTGGTGCGCCCCGCGCCGGCTGGGCGACATCCGTGGTCCCAGGAGACATCATGTGATTCTATCGGCGGCGTAGAGCGCGCACCGTTGACATTGACCCCACCTGCGAAGATTGCGCAGAGAGAAAAAGGGGTCGGGAGTCGTTTCCAAAAAACAGCGTTTATTGACCTTTCAGCCGCGATTTGGAGAAACGACTCCCGACCCCTTTTCTTGCTTTTCTTGCAGTTGCATCGCTTTGGCGTAGTCGTCTTGCGGATCCTGCCCCGGCGGATCGGCGTGCGGGTCCTGGTCTGTTTCAGCCGGTGCCGGCGAGGCATCATCGGGGCTCGGCACGGGGATCGACGGTGGCGGGTCCGTGGCAACCGGTGGCGCCTCGGCGGCTTGATCGGCGGACGCGGCTTTGTCGTCGCTTGAGCGTTGCGTCCCATCAGCAGGGGTCGGTGGACCGGCGTCGTCGACAAGCGACGCCAATCCAACGACGGCTGCGACAAAAACAAAGACGACAACGGCTGCCCCCAGGCCACGGATCGTGCGCCGTTGGGCCGCGACCTTGCGCTGAAGCGACCGAGTGACGGCGGCGGCGGTGAAGTCGTCAAAGAGATTCGCACCGACTTGTGGTGTTTGAGCTTGAGCGGCCGAACCAACGCCCGGCTCATTCACGGGTTCGGATGGCGCCGACGTGACCGCGCCCCCGGCAGCGCCCGCCGTCGAGCCGCTCGATCCCGCCTCCACCTCGCTGAGCAGCTCCTCGTCACTGGCGAAGCTCGAAAGGCCTGCGGCCTGTTCACGCTGACTGAACTGAACAGACCGGCTGGCGACCCGGCCCGGGTCGTTCTCTTCGAGCTGGGCCTCCCAGGGCAACGGCCGTATCTCCGGTAGCCCCAGGTAGTTACGATCCAAATAAGCCCCAAAGGGGACGCCGCAGGCATGACAACCGTGGTCAGCGGGATCGACCGAAGCGGCGCAGTTGTGGCAATACCCCAGGAGGTGGGCCACGCCCGGCACGCGCTTGGCGATCGTCCAGAACTGCCGAGTGGTGGGGCCTCGGATAATCGTGTGCTTGGCGATTTGCTCACGCTCCACGAGTTTGACCAGTGTTTCGTAACTACATCCGGGCTGGTGCGGGCGATCCGGGTCGCGGACGTACCACGGCCCCATGGCGTTATGGGTGGCCTGACGGCTCAAGGGCTCGAGCAGCCCCCCGCAGCTGCGGCACCGCTCGGCCTCGGATTGGGTCTGGCCACAATACGGGCAGATTAGTAGCTTCACCTTCGCCATTCGTTTGACATCCAACGGGTTTGCGGGTTCGCTTGAGGGCTATGCAAGGCTATTCCGTTCTCAAGGGGATTGGAAGTCCGGCCGCAATACTGGCCGCCGGTTTTCTGTTCGCATGCACAGGGGGTGCGGATTCGACTGGTCGCGGCGGTATTGTCGCACAACGTACCCTGGCGATCAGTACTGACCCGCCCCCACCGCCCCCGGCTGGGCGCGGCGGCGAGGTGGAGATCGTCTCGACGGTGATTGACGCCAGACCAGCCGCTCTGGTCAACGGGCGCGTGGTTCAGTGGGGTGAGCTGAGGCCGCTGCTCAACGAAGCCGCCGGGGCGATGGTGTTGCAGGAGGTGATCCTGGACCGCGTGGCCGCTGAGACCCTGGTTCGCCGAGGGCTGCAAATAAGCGACCAAGATGTCGAAGCTGAGCGGCAAATGTTTCTGGACGCCCTCAGTGAAGACGCCGACCTGGCCGTACGGCTGGCCGACGAAGTCCGGGCACGGCAGGGCTTGGGTCCGCAGCGGTTCCAGCGTCTGATGCGCCGCAACGCCATGCTGCGCGCCTTGGTCCGCGGCGACGTTCGGCTCAACAAATCCGCGATACAGCGGATGTATCAGATGGTTCACGGTCCCAAGCGCCAGGCTCGGCTGATGGTTCTGCCCGGTCTGGCTGAGGCTCAAGCCGCCATCGAGCGCCTGGGCCGGGGCGAGTCATTTGGCGATGTCGCCGTGCAGGTTTCAACCGACTCCAGCGCTGCCCGAGGCGGGTTGCTGGAACCGATCAGTCGCGCCGACCTGAGCTACCCCGAGGCGTTGCGGCAGGCGTTGTGGTCGTTGGAATCGGGAGAGATCTCGTCGCCCGTGCTGCTCGATTATGGGTATGCCGTGCTCACGCTTGTGCGCGAAATCCAAGGCGACGGCGCCGACCCAGCCCAGGTTCGACCCGAGTTGGAGCGCCTGGCCAGGCGCCATCACGAGCGCCTCCTCATGGATCAACTGGCCAGACAAATGCTCTTCCAAACCTCGGTCACGATCTTCGACAAGGCCCTCCAGGACAACTGGCGCCGACAGCGGCGAAAAAAGGGGTCGGGAGTCTTTTCCCCAAATCGCAGCTGACGGGTCGATAAACACGGTTTTTTGGAAAAGACTCCCGACCCCTTTTTACACGTGCTTTCGTGGACGGCCGCGTGGCCTTACCGTCGCATCGAGTCCGGACCGATTCACAACATGCGTCGTCCATTTGCTGTCACCAAATGGACTACCACGCTTCACGCTTCGCCGAAGCTCAGCGAGTTCGGTTTCGGTCTGAGGCCGGTTTACAATCTCCACCCAATCGCTCGGCCGTTGACCGGCAGATGTCGGTAAATCATGAAGCAGCGTTTTGGCGAGATCATCGTTTCTTTGCCAGTGGTAGAGACTTGACCACTGCCAATCTTCTGCTCGCCGAACAAGTTTCGCGCGTTTGGGATTGCGTTCAAGGTAGCGTACAACTGTCCAGAGATGCTCATCACTTTGCACCGGGAATGATTTGAATCTGCCCTGGTAGATCGGTCCGGTGCCTGCGGTGTGAAAATGTGCGTGCCAGCGCTGCGTGTGGGTGAGTGTGAGCCATCGCATGAACTCCGACACTTGATCATCTCGATGCGTTTGTGGCCAGACAACGAGATGCCAGTGGTTCGGCATGATGCAATACGAGAGAATCCGAAGCGGCTCGCGTTGGCAGGCGAGTTGGAGTACCCGCTCAAACGCTTCGTAGTCCGCCGGCTTTGTGAACAACGTCAGGCTTCCAATCGCGCGGTTGAGCACGTGGTAGACGGACCCGCCTTGGATGGATCTGCCTCGCCTGGGCATGTCACGGAAACCTAAAAAGGGGTCGGGAGTCTTTTTTCATATTCGTGGTTTATTGTATCAAAAACGCGGATTCTAGGAAAAGACTCCCGACCCCTTTTTCCCTCGCCCGGGTTGAATTCACCTCCCTTGTCTCTGTTGGCTCGAATCATGCGCTGGCGACCGCAATATTCGCGAAAAAGCTTGCGCTCGGCTGCACCTGTTTTTTAGCTCACCAGAAACGCACTCCAAACATTCAGAAAACGCTCGAAATGCATTTGCAGCTCGGCACCGAAATCGTGCGCTATGGCGGATCCACTGATCGCGTGGCTTTATTTCGACGCTACCTGCAGAACAGGCAAACGTGGGTAATACCGTTGGGTGGCACCTGTTGGTTGGGCACAGTCGGATTCGTCAATGCCGGTCTGGAACTCGCCGCCCAGATTGCCGCCGGCGAAATTGGAACTCCGGATCGCATCTACATGGCCAATGGCACCATGGGAAGCGTCGCGGGACTCGCACTGGGACTTGCGCTCGCCAATCTGCCAACCGAAATTCACGCTGTCCGGGTCGCGGACAGCCGCTTCGTCAAGCCGGACGTGCTGGTCAAATTGATGCGCAAGACCGCCGTGCTTTTGAATCGTCTTGACGCGTCGTTTCCGGCCGAGCTCGCGGATCGTTCACGAATTGTATGGCGCGACGAATTTTATGCCGGTGGCTACGCCGCATTCGACGACGCAACAGTCGGCGCAGTGAACCTTGCCCGCGAGCAACTGGATTTGACGCTCGAGACAACTTATACGGGCAAAGCGTTGGCGGCGTTACTGCACGACCTCGATGACCGCAAATTGACAGGATCGAGCCTCTTCTGGAATACCTTTAATTCTCGAGCGCTACCGGATACTGCTGCAGAACATCGCGATCTCGGGAGTCTGCCGCAGGAATTTCGGCGCTATTTCGAGTAATCGCCGCCGCTATGTCATGTTCGCCGGAAATCCTCATGATTTAATCAAACAATCATCAGGAATGAACGCCGTTCAGCGTCCAATATCTGCTCTCGATCTTGCAAAAAGAAAGGTGAATGACATGAGACTGATTACGACGATTATTGTAGTGCTGCTGGTCAGCGGATGTTCGTCCCTGCAACATGTACAAATGCCACCGGAACAACTTCAGCAAGAAATATCGGTGGGAACGCTCATTGAGGTCGGCGATACGGTAAGAATAACGACGGCCAATGGCGAAAGGCATAAGTTCACGGTTACTGCTGTTACAGCCGACCACATTTCCGGCAAAAACAAGGAAATAGCCATCGCGGATATTATTTCGGTCGAAACAAAAGAATTCAGCAGCGGAAAAACGACCGCACTCGCAGGCGGTGCGTACCTGATTTATGTTCTGTTAGCCGCCGTGGCTGCGGCGGCAACCGTGGGTTTCTGAATTTTTGGCATCAATCTTTTGGCGCGAAAATCAGGTCCAGGTACGCGGGCTCGCTGCCCTGGCGAACGAGGTGTGGATAACGCAGTCCGCCGCGATACTCGATTGAGATCGTGCGGTATCGATCATCATCCTTGATGAGCATATCGATTGCGGCGCCCGCTTGTTTCGCGCCCGTAATCGCGCGCTTAAGATGGTCGACATCGAACGCGACTTCATTGATGGCGATTATCTCATTGCCGACGGTCAGGCCCTCATTGAACGCGGGACCCTCCCACTGCACTGCGGTGACAACGCCCTCTGCCGAAATAACCATGCCGACGGAAAACGTCAAGTCCGTCTCTTCCCTGCTGGCCTCGGATCCTGCGAAATATTCCGACGGTGTTGCGGTGAAAACGAGTTCGTACCCGCCGCGCCGAATGCCGTCCAGCGGAGCGCCCTGACCGTGGCCGTTTAGCCGGTCACTGAGGAACGTTGCCCAGTCGTAAACTTGAACGGAGTTCAGCGCCTCTACGACGTCGTCAAACGTATAAGTGACTGGCACGAAGCTACCATCATTGATGCCGAAGAACGTCCTTGCAAAATCATCCAGTGACTTTTCGCCGCCAGACATTTCGCGGATTAACGTATCCGCATCGAGCCATATCAGCTGACCTTCAGAATAGTAGTCTTCGCTGCGGCCCCAGCTGCGCCAGGGATGCGGCCGGCGCATCGATGCGACGGGATCGTTGGTCGTGTCTTTGAGCGCCCGCCATTCCCGACCGACTCGATAATCGAAAATTGCAGCGACATAGGCCAGTGCGTCCAGCGCTTGTTGCTTGCTGTGAAACCCGGCGCGAGCGGCCAGAACCTTTCCCCAGTATTGCGTCTGGCCCTCATAGACCCACAACAGGCTGCCGCGCATCGGAACATTGTAGTCGGGCGTCCAGAGATCGGCCGGACGACGGAATTTGCCGTTCCAGGAATGGACGTATTCGTGCGCCAGTAAATCCCGCCCGCGAGCATGCTCCTCCCAGGCCGTGAAGTAAGTCGGTTTCACGCCGTTTTCGCTCGACTGATGATGCTCCAGACCGATGCCACCCATGCGATCGGTCAGGGCGAGCAAAAAATCGTAATGCTCGTAATGATGCGAGCCATACAGTTTGCCCGCTTCCTGCACGAGAGCTGGGTCGGCCGGGACGGCTCGTGGCTGCTCCAGGTCTACCCGGAAGCGGATCCACGGCAGCGATCGGTCCTCGATCCCGATCGTCTCGGCGACTTCGTGAACTCCGTCCGGGGCTCGGTCGCAGACACCGAGGCCGCGGTGATCGGCCCGACGGTCCAGATCTACGAATCGACGAAGATCATCAAGAGCGAGTACATCAAGGCGGCGGTCTACGCCGTCGCCGCGATCCTGATCCTGTTATGCCTGGATTTCCGACGGCTCAGCGACGCTCTCTGCGCCATGGCCCCGGTCACGATCGGCTTCATCGGTGCGTTCGGCATCATGGGGCTGACCGGCGTGCCGCTGAACTTCGCCAATATCATCGTTCTGCCCATTATTTTCGGGATCGGCGTCAGCGCCGGCGTTCACATCGTGCACCGGTGGCGGCTGGAGCCGTCCGGCCGGCCGCGGGGGCTCAGCGGCGGCACCGGCCGCGGCATTACCCTCACGATGCTCACCACGATGATCGGCTTCGGCTGCCTCATCATCGCCAGGCATCGCGGCATCCGGTCGCTCGGAATCGTGATGGTGATCGGGCTCGGCGTGACACTGCTGGCGTGCTACTTCATCCTGCCGGCAATCCTGAAGCTCCGCGCAAGCCGTCAGGATTGAGCCCCGCCAGGGCCTCGCCCACGAACTCGCCGTCGTCGCGGATCAGCTCGTCGTCAAAGTAGATCCGGCCGCCGCCGTACTCCGGGCGCTGGATGAGCACGAGATCCCAGTGGATGTCGGAGCGGTTGCCGTTGTCCGCCTCGGCATACGCCCGGCCCGGCGTCAGGTGCAGTGATCCTGCAATCTTCTCGTCGAAGAGGATGTCCTTCATCGCCTCGTTGATATGGGGATTGAAGCCTAGCGCGAACTCGCCGACGAAACGGGCACCTTCGTCGGTGTCGAGAATCGAATCGAGTTTCTCCTGGTTCTCGGCCGCGGTCGCCCCGACGACCCGACCGTCGCGAAACTCCAGGCGAATGTTCTCGAACGTCACGCCGTTGTAGATCGTCGGCGTGTTGAAGTGAATGACGCCGTTGATGCTGTCGCGAACGGGCGAGGTAAAACACTCGCCGTCGGGCACGTTGTGCGTCCCGTAACACGGCACGACGTCGACCCCCTTGATGGAGAACGACAGATCCGTCTCGCCCGGCCCGGCGATGCGGACCCGGTCGGTACGCCTCATTCGATCGGCCAGCGGCTGCACTGCCTGTTGCATCTTCGCATAGTCGAGCGTGCACACGTCGAAATAGAATCGCTCGAACGCCTCGGTGCTCATCCGGGCGAGCTGCGCCATGGCCGGTGTCGGCCATCGCAGGACACACCACCGCGTGTGGGCGACCCGCTGCTCGAAGTGGACCGGCTTCTGGTAGAGCTGCGCGTGCATTTTCATCTGCTCATCGGCAATGTCCGCGAACTCGCTGACGTTGTGAGAGCCGCGCACGCCGATGTACGCCTGCATGAGAGCCATCCTCCGGGTGTCGTACTCCGACCACACGCGGAAGCCATCCTCCCCGCCATCGCGATAGAGGGCCGAGAGCACCCGGTTGCTGCGCAACGCGACATGCGGGTGCCCGCCCGCCCGCCGCGCTGCCGCGACGATCGCGATGACGATCGCCTCCGGGACGTCGAAGGCCTCGATCAGGACGTGCTCACCCGGTGCCAGTGCGACGGAGTGGCCGATGAGCAGCTCGGCGAGCGTCTCGATGCGCGGATCGGTCATGGCGGGTCCTCCTGTGTGCAGGAGGATACGGCTTAGCCGCCGGAGCCGTTGAAGAGATCCACCAGCACCTGCTTCATGGCGGGGTCGATCGACGATTCCCGGCGCAGCCACAGGCGGCACTTGAGGGCCGACGTCTGCGGCATGAAATGGAACCATCCCGCGGCCAGCGAGCCGGGAGACCGCTTGCCGTGCCAGAAGCCGTCAACGTCGCGCCCGTGGGCCACGCGACGACCGCGCGGAGGCTGGGCGTCCCATCGCTCGATGTGGGTGCCGAGCAGCGCGGTCGCAAAGTCCTCCGCGTCCTCGACGTGTGAACTGCAGATCAGAATGACGTTGGTGGCGCCCGGCATGAATTGCTGATACGCCTTGCGCATGAGCCGGCGGATCCGCGGCGCATCGTCGATGAACCCCGTGGGCAGCCCCAGCACGAGGATGACGCGCTCTCCCCGCCACGGGGCGACGATGCGGCAGCCGCCGATCTCGACGCCGTCGTCGCCGCGGACCACGAGTTCGTCGCCGATCCGGGCGCGCTGGATGAAGTCCGCCGCCGACATCACGAAACGCTGCATCCGGACATCGTCCATGGCGTCGCGCAGATGGACGCTCACCATGTAGGGGCGGGCGATCCGCTCGAGATACCGCAACCGCGATGACACCGTCAGCCGCTTTCTGACCGGGCGATCGGTGTTGAGATGCTTGACGTGCAGGAAGAATCGCTCGCCGCCGTGGCCCACCTCGAAGTCGCACGTCCGCCCGCTCGGGGTGAGCACCTCCACCCGGAGACTGCAGTCGCGGCTGAGCAGGTGCCGGGCAACCATCGCCTCGGCGTAGGTGTCGAGGAACTTTTCGCGGTCACGGATCGCCTGCAGGCTCGCGTAGAGCTTGGCGAGCTCCGGGTCGGCAGCCCAGCCGTGAATCTGGTCGACCACCGCCTGATCGAGACCGTCCTGAAAACGATCCAGCCCGCCACTCATGAATCCATCTGCGTCGGCCCGACAGCGCTCCACTCCCGCTGCAGTGCGTCCAGCGGCTCCAGCCCGTTGATTCGCATGCGGACGCCACGGGCGAGAAGCTCATCCACCTGGCGGCGACCGATCCGGACGGTCAGCTCGACCTCGCCGCCGGAATAGCTGCGGTCGAGCACGGTGCTGCGTTTCTCGATCAAGGCCACGCTTCTGCCGTCGGACATCTCGGCGGTGATCTTGACCTGCCGCACCCCTCCATGGAGGTGCCCCCTCACGACCTCGGCCAGCGCCGCCACGCCCTCGCCCGTCGCGGCACTTATCGGCAGCGCGAGGGGATCGCTGTTAAGCCAGACGAGCAGTTCCCGCGGGTCGGCCAACGCGTCGACCTTGTTCAGAACGAGAACGCGGCATTGCCCGGTGGCACCGATCTCGTCGAGGGTGCGGTGCACCGTCTCCAGGTGCACCCGGGCGCGCGGGTCAGCCACGTCGAGGACGATGAGCAGGAGCTGCGCCGACACGGTCTCCTGGAGGGTGCAACGGAACGACGCCACCAGGTGGTGCGGCAGATCGCGGATGAACCCGACCGTGTCGGACAGCATCACCGAGAGCCCCGCGCCGAGATCCCAGCGCTCCACGCGCGCCGACAGCGTCGCGAACAACTTGGCGTGAACGAACGCGCCTCCGGCGGTCACATGATTGAACAGCGTGCTCTTGCCCGCGTTGGTGTACCCGACGAGCCCGACCGTGTAGTGATCGAGGTTTCGCTGATCGACCGCCCGGCCCATGCGATGCTCGATGCGGACGAGTTCTCCCCGGAGCTGCCGCAGTCGCCGCTGGACGATGCGGCGGTCGATCTCCAACTGTTTCTCGCCGGGACCGCGGGTGCCGATGCCGATCGGCGCGCCGCCGACGATCTGCTCCAGGTGGCTCCACATCGCTCTCAGTCGGGGGTAGGTGTATTCCAGTTGGGCGATTTCCACCTGCAGCCTGGCGGCGACCGTTGCGGCGCGGTTGGCGAAGATGTCGAGGATGAGCTCGCTGCGGTCGACGACCTTGCACCGCGTCGCCTCCTCCACGGCCTTGATCTGGCTGGGGGCGAGGTCGTTGTCGAAGATCACCAATGTCGCGCGGGTCATCGCCATGAGGTCGGCCAGTTCCTGCACCTTGCCCTTGCCGAGGTAGGTCGTCCCACTGGGCTTGAGCCGTTTCTGGATGAGCTCGCCGACAACCTCGGCGCCGGCGGTCTCGGTCAGCGCCCGCAACTCGGCCAACTGGTCGGCGGCCGGATCGCTGCGGCCCGTCGGTATCACCGCCACGAGCACGGCCCGCTCCGCCGAAACCTTGAGTTGTTCCCTGTGCATTTCTGCCATCCGCGAACGATCTTAGCCGCGATGGCCCGGCCTACGATTCACCGTCAGTGCTCCCGCCCTCAAGGAGATCGTGCCGTGCAGTTGAAAAGGATCTTCGCTCTCGTGGTCGTTCTCGGCGTTGGAGATCTCGTGCTCGCGGCGGACCGCGCCACCGACTACGAGTGGTTCGACCCGATCATCGTCGTGCGCCGGTTCCTGCTCGACGGGTTCTACGAGGAGCCGGACGAGAACGCCATCCAGCGGGCCATGATCGACGCGATGATCGCCGAACTCGATGATCCCTATACGCTCTACGTCCCGCCGGCCGATGAGGCCGAGTTCAACAAGGCGCTGCGCGGCACCTATGTCGGGATCGGCGCCGAGGTCAACGTCGACGGCGATTTCCTGACGATCGTCTCGCCGCTGGAAGACTCGCCGGCACTGGACGCCGGCATCCTGGCCGGCGACATCGTGCTCGCCATCGAGGGACTTTCGACCTACGACCGACCACTCGACGAGTGTATCGCGCAGCTGCTCGGCGAGCCGGGGACGCCGGTGGTCATCCGGGTACGGCACCTTGACGGCACCGAGCAGGACCTGACGATCCTGCGCCGGAAGATCGTCACCAGGAGCGTCAAGGGAGTCCGCCGCGAGGGTGAGCAGTGGAGCTACTGGCTGGACGAGCATCGGCGAATCGGCTACATCCGCATCAACCAGTTCGTCGACGGCACCGTGACCGAACTGGCCGAGGCACTCGACCAGCTCGTGCCGGCCGGGGTGCAGGCGCTGGTGCTGGACATGCGCGGCAACCCGGGCGGCGAACTCAGCGCCGCCATCGAGACGGTGGACATGTTCCTGCGCGAAGGGACGATCGTCTCCATTCGGGGCCGCGCCCGGCGACCCCAGTCGTGGCGAGCCCGGGCCGAAGCGACACTTCCCGAATTCCCCATGGTCGTGCTGGTGAACCGTCATTCCGCTTCCGCCGCGGAGATCGTCGCCGGGGCGCTCCAGGAGAACGGGCGAGCCAAGGTCCTCGGCACGCGCACGTTCGGCAAGGGATCGGTGCAGGAGGTCCACGAACTGCCGTATGGCCGAGGAACGCTGAAGATGACGTCGGGACACTACTTCCTTCCCAGCGGCCGCAACATATCCCGGCATGACGACGATGCGGTCTGGGGCGTGGATCCCGACCCCGGGTTCGTGGTTCGGATGAGCGATGAGGCGTTCCGCGATGCGATCCTCGCGCGGCGGGACTACGAGATCATTCGTCCCCGCCCGGCGGCGGAGACCGGCGACTTCGCCAGCCCGCAGTGGATTCGCCGGAACCTTCACGACGATCAGCTCGCGGCAGCCCTCGACGCGCTAAGGGCCAAACTGGACACCGGAACCTGGCCGGTGGTGGGCGAGGGTGACGTGACACAGTTGGCGCTGCAGCAGCGGATCGTCGCCGAAACGCTGATCCGACGCCATCTCGTGCAGCGGCTCCGCTCCGTCGAGAACACGCTGGCCGGGCTTCACGGTCTCGCCGAGGAGGCCGGCCGGCAGCCCTTGCTTCCGGACGATGCCGACCTCACCGACGCGGTGGTCACCGTGCGCGATCGCAACGGCGAGATCCTGGCACACTATCGAGTGGTCGGGGGCGACCTGGAGTTCGCTCTTCGCCAGGTCGAGCTCGTCGCGATTGAAGACGGTGAATGATGGCATTCACCGGGCATGCAGGTCCGCTCATCATGGGCTTCGAGACGAGCTGTGACGAAACGGCCGCGGCGGTGGTCGGGGCCGGCACGCATGTCTACAGCAACGTCATCGCCACCCAGCACGAGTTGCACAGGCGCTACGCGGGCGTGGTTCCGGAGATCGCCAGCCGCGCCCACCTCCAGCGGATCGTACCCGTCGCTCGCGAGGCGCTCAGGGACGCCGGCGCGAGCTTCGGGGATCTCGACGCCGTTGCGGTCGGGCACCGGCCGGGGCTGATCGGCTCGCTGCTGGTCGGCACCAGTGCCGCCAAGGCGCTGGCGTGGTCGCTGGGGCTGAAGCTGATCGGCGTCGATCACATCGTGGCCCACCTGCACGCGTGCTTTCTCGGCGATGACCCCGCCAGGCCATGGCCGTACGCCCTGGGGCTGGTCGTCTCCGGCGGCCACACGAGCCTGTTCAGGGTGCGCGGACCGCTCGACGTCGTGGTCCTCGGCAGGACCCTCGACGACGCGGTGGGCGAGGCGTACGACAAGGCGGGGGTGATCCTCGGGCTGGACTATCCCGGCGGACCCGCGATCGACCGGCTGGCCAACGAAGGCGACGATCGCGCACACGACTTTCCGGTGGCGATGCTGGCCCGCGACAGCCTGGACTTCTCCTTCAGCGGCCTCAAGACGGCCCTTCTGTACGCGGTCTGCGGTACGCGTCTCGAACGCGACGCCTCGGTGCTCACCAGGACCCAGCGGGCGGACTTCGCGGCGTCCTTCCAGCGGGCGGCGGTGAGCGCGATCATCGCCAAGGTCAAGCGGGCCGTGGAGCGTCTCGACGTGGGAACGCTGATCGTCGGCGGCGGCGTCAGCGCGAACTCCAGGCTTCGCGCCGAACTCGAGACGCTCTCCCGGGAACATCGCATTGATCTGCGGCTGCCCGCCCGCGAGTACTGCGTCGACAACGCCGCGATGATCGCGGGTCTCGCCGCGGCCAGGTACGCCGCCGGCCTCTTCGACGGCTGGACGCTGTCACCGTCCACTCGCAGCGCGGTGCAGGCATGGCAACGGTGACGGTTCCCGATCCCCACCCTGCGTGTCTCGATGACGCGACGCTGGCCCGGCAGTGCCGGGTGACGTTCGGCCGGGGGTCGGGCCCCGGCGGCCAGCACCGCAACAAGGTGGAGACGGCCGTGTTCGTGACCCACGTGCCGACGGGCGTCAAGGCCACCGCCGCGGAGCGCCGCAGCCAGGCGCAGAACCGGCATGTCGCTCAACGGCGACTCCGGACGAAGCTGGCGATCACCGTCAGGACGACGATCCGGATGAATCGATTCCGGCCCAGCGCCCTGTGGGTTCAGCGGCGCCAAGGCAAGGCCCTGCCCGTGAACGCCCGGAACCGGGACTACCCGGCGCTGCTCGCCGAGGCGATGGACGTCGTCACGGCCATGACCTTCGACGTCGGCGGCGCCGCGGGCGTGCTCGGCGTCAGCATGAGCCAGCTCGCCAAGCTCCTGGGTCGGGAGCCCGCAGCGCTCGCCTGGGTGAACCGGGGCCGCGAGGCCCGGGGCTTGCCGAAGCTACGATGACCACATGACCGACACCAACCAGACGCTGCGCGACCTGATCCGCGAAGAACTCTCCGACCTCGTGGCGATCCGTCACGACCTGCACGCTCACCCGGAACTCGCGTACCGGGAGCAACGGACGAGCGGGGTCGTCCAGGAGCAACTCGCCAAGGCCGGCGTCGAGATCCGGGCGGGTCTCGCCGGCGGCACGGGCGTGCTCGGGCATCTGCCGGGCCGGCACGGCGACGCCATAGGCCTGCGGGCGGACATGGACGCGTTGCCGATCCAGGAGGCAAACGACCTGGAGTACCGCTCGACATGCGACGGCGTGATGCACGCCTGTGGCCACGACGGCCACACCACGATTCTCATCGGCACGGCGCGGGTGCTTGCCAGGGTCGCTCGCAACGGCGGCCTGCCGCGCCCCGTGACGTTCGTGTTCCAACCGGCCGAGGAGGGCGGGGCCGGCGCCGAGAAAATGGTGCGCGACGGATGCCTGGACGGCAGGGTGCTGGGCCCGCCGGTCAAGGAGATGTTCGGCCTGCACGGCTGGCCGAGGATTCCGCTGGGCACCGTCGGGTCCAGGCCCGGCCCCATGATGGCCGCCGCCGATTCATTCGACATCACGATCACCGGCGTCGGGACCCACGCCGCCTGGCCGCACATCGGGTACGACCCGATCGTGGCCGCCTCGGCCGTGGTCGGGGCACTGCAGACCATCGCCTCCCGCAACATCCAGGCGCTGGAGCCGGTCGTTGTCTCGGTCACACAGTTTCACGCCGGTACGACGTACAACATCATCGGGGACACCGCGACGCTCGCCGGAACGGTCCGGACACTGTCGCCGGCCGTGCAGGACCACGCCGAACGACGTCTCACCGAGATCGCGACGTCCGTCGCGGCGGGGTACGGGTGCAGCGCCGAGGTCGACTACCACCGCGGCTACCCCCCCACCGTCAACGACGCCGGGGCGGTCGAGACGTTCCGGTCAGTGGCCGAACAGGCGTTCGGCGCCGGCCATGTCGTGGAGATCGAGCACCCGGTCATGGGCGGCGAGGACTTCGCGTACTACGCCCGGAAAGTCCCCGCCTGCTTCTTCGTACTCGGCCTGATTCCCCCCGGCGCCGGCAACGTGCCCGATCTGCACCAGGCGCTGTTCAACTTCAACGACGACGCGATTGCCCAGGGCATCGAGATGTTCTTCAGGCAGGCGTTGCGTTAGCCCGGCCTACCTGACGATCGTCCCCTTGTCCTGCTGGCCCCGCTGCTTGAAGTAGACCATCGCGGTGTCAAGGTCGCGGAACCGCTTCGTGCTGAAGAAGAGCTTCGTCTCACCGATCCTGATCGTGTCGCCGTCGTGCAGCGGGCTCTCTGCGGAGACCTGGCGGCCGTTGACGAACACGCCGTTGGCGCTGTGCAGGTCCGAGGCGTAGTAGGTCCGGCTCTCCGGTTCGCCCCTGGAGGTGATCCGCATGTGCCGGCGCGAGATCATCTCGTCCACGATCTGAATGTCGCACGTGTCGTCGCGCCCGATGACGACGGCATCCGTCTCCAGCCGGTAGTAGCCCCCCCGGTCTCTTCCTGCCACCACGAGAATCGTGCCCATGCCGAAGCCTCCAGGATCCTGACCGGATCCATATCTTGACGCGCGAAGCGTGCTTGGCAAGCCTTGCCCGGCCAACGTCTCCTGCTATACTCCCCGACCCCCCCCGCAAACCCAAACCGTCTGGACCACTGCGGCCCCGGAGTTCACCGGGACGGCGGTGGGAGGTAGGAGGTTCACTTGGCGAAGCGCCTCGAGAAACAGTTCAAAGTCCTCGCGCCCGGCGGGCAGGCCACCCCGGCGCCCCCGCTGGGCCCGGCCCTCGGTGCCGCCGGGATCAACCCCGGCCAGTTCGTCCAGCAGTTCAACGAGCGGACCAAGGACCTCAACGGCAAGGTCGTCGGCTGCGTCATCCGGGTCTACCACGACCGGTCCTTCGATTTCCAGATCAAGTCATCGCCGGCATCGGTGCTCATCAAGGAGGCAGCGGGCGTTGAGAAGGGCTCCGGGACCCCCAATTCCGAGAAGGTCGGCCATATCAAGCTCGAGCAGGTCAGGGCAATCGCCCAGGAAAAGCTTTCCGATCTGAACGCCGCGAACGTGGAGGCGGCAATGAAGACCATCGAGGGCACGGCCCGCTCCATGGGCATCACGGTGGAGGAGGCGTAGCCATGCCGAAGCTCTCAAAGCGGGCTGCGGCCAACGGGCAGATCGCCGAGAAGCTGGCGGACGGCCCCCGGCCGATCGAGGCGGCGGTCAAGGCCGTGAAGTCGTTCAAGGGCCCGCGGTTCGACCAGAGCATCGAGGTGGTCGTGCATCTGGGCATCGACCCCCGCCAGGCGGACCAGCAACTCCGCGGCTCGATCACGATGCCCAACGGCATCGGCAGGACGGCCCGCGTGGTGTGCTTCTGCAACCCGGACCTCGTCAAGGAAGCGAGCGAGGCCGGCGCCGTCGAAGCCGGCGGCGAGGACCTTATCGAGAAGATCCAGGGCGGCTGGATGGACTTCGACGTCGCCATCGCAGCCCCGGACATGATGCGGCTGGTCAGCAAGCTGGGGCGCACGCTGGGCCCCAAGGGCCTCATGCCCTCACCCAAGACGGGCACCGTCACCCCCCAGGTGGCCACCGCGGTGAAGGAGTTCGCGGCGGGCAAAGCGGAATACCGCAACGACGACGGGGGCAACATTCATTGCCTCGTGGGGAAGATGAGCTTTCCGGACAAGGACATTGTCGAGAACTTCGAGCACTTCATGGCCACGATAGAACGGATCCGCCCTGCGGCGACGAAGGGCCAGTACGTCAAGAAGTGCGTCATCAGCGGAACCATGACGCCCGGCGTGCAGGTGATGGTGTGACCCATGAGTAAACCCGTCAAGGACATGATCCTCGCGGATTACAAGCGGCGATTCCGGGACGTCCAGGACGCCCTGTTGATCGACATCCGGGGGATCAACGCCAACGACAACAACGCCCTTCGCCTGGGTCTGGCGGAAAAGGACATCCGGATCACCGTGGTCAAGAACAGCCTTGCCTGCAAGGCGTTCGCCGGCACCGGCCTCGAACCGCTGTCCAGTGCATTGCAGGGCCCCTCGGCGATCGCGTGGGGGGCCGAATCGGTCGTGGACGTGGCCCGCGAACTGGTGGAATGGGCGAGGAAGGTCGGCGAGCTCGATCTCAAGGCGGCGGTCCTGGACGGTGAGCTCTACGAGGGTGAGGCCGGCGTCAAGCAACTGAGCGCCTTGCCGACCAGGGCCGAGGCGCAGGCCAGGATCGTCCAGCTGGTGCTCTCGCCAGGCGCCGCCGTCGTGGGCGCGGCCCTCGCGCCGGGAGCCCGGATCCTCGGCATCATCAAGGAAATCCAGGACCGCCTGGAAAAGACTCAAGACTCATGACTTTGGGAGCGTGAATTCACATGGCAGACGAAGCAACCACAACCTTCGAAGCGAAGATCTCCAAGCTCGGCGACGACATCGCCGTGCTGACGCTGAAAGAAGCCGTCAACCTCGCTGACTACATGAAGGTGACGTACGACATCGAGCCGGCCGCCGCTGGGGCGGTCATGGTGGCGGGCCCCGGCGGCGGTGAGGCCGCCGAGGACGAGGAGCAGATCGAGTTCGACGTCGTCCTGGAGGCGATCGGCGACCGGAAGATCCAGGTCATCAAGGCCGTCCGTGAGGCGACCGGCCTGGGCCTCAAGGAGGCAAAGGCCGTCGTGGACGGTACCCCGAACGCCGTTCGCGAGAAGATCTCCAAGGACGAGGCCGATGCCCTCAAGATCGCCCTCGAGGAGGCCGGGGCAACGGCAGTGATCAAGTAAAACGGTGGGAATTCGGGGTATTTACCTTGCGGCGACATTGTATTTGTGTTAGGGCCCCGGTAAGATACGGGGCTTGGATCGGCGGCTCCCACGGTACCTGACCAATTGATCTTTCCACCAAGACTGCGGACGGCGGCAGGCTCAGCGTGTCGGCTCTCGAGGTGACTTCATGCATGCATACACCGTGCGCGATGTGCGCGATTTCTCCAAACGCGGCGACGCGATCGCCGTACCCACCCTGACCGAGGTTCAGCACCAGGCGTACCTGCGGTTCCTCCAGCTCGACAAGACGCTGGAGGAGCGGAACCCCCGGCTCGGCCTCGAGGCGTTGCTGCGCGAGGTCTTCCCCATCGTGTCGTATGACGGCACGATGACGCTGGAATACCTCTACTACAAGCTGGACGAGCCCCGCTACACGCCCGACGAGTGCCGCGAACTCCGCCTGACCTACGGGCTGCCCTTCCGGATAGGCGTCCGGCTGCTCCGCGAGGGGCACGCCGAGATCCCCCAGGAGGAGATCTATCTCGGTGAGATCCCCGTCATGATGGGCGGCGGCGAGTTCATCGTGAACGGCGCCGAGCGCGTCATCGTGAGCCAGTTGCACCGCTCCCCGGGCGTGGACTTCGGCATTGCGTCGTCGGTGGGCGACCGGCCCCTGCATTCCGCCCGCATCATCCCGGAGCGTGGCTCGTGGATCGAGCTGGAGGTCACGAAGAAAGACATCCTGCTGATGCGGATCGATCAGTCCACCAAGATTCCCGCGACGACGTTTCTGCGGGCCCTTGACGAGGAATTCGCCTCCACCGACAAGCTGCTGGACCTTTTCTACGAGGTCAAGGAGATCAAGCTCGAGAAGCTGCTGCCGGAGCATTACAGCGCGGAACCCATCTACGATGAGGAGGGCGTCGAGCTCCGCCGGGCGGGCACGCAGATCGGCGACGCCATCGAGCAGATCCTCGCCCAGAACTGGTCCACGATCCGCGTGATCCCCAACCCCGGCGATCCGCTGATCCTGAACACCATCGCCGAGGAGCGGCTGGACTTCGCGGCAGACGTGACCGAGTTCCAGGCGGCCCTGTTGAAGATCTACGGCCGGCTCAGGCCCGGCAATCCGCCCCAGGTCGAGAAGGCCCGCACACTGTTCAAGGAGAAGTTCTTCGACGAGAACCGCTACCGGCTCGGCAAGGTCGGTCGCTTCCGGATCAATCGCAAGTTCGACATGGACGTGCCCGAGGACGTCATGCAGATCAGGTTCGCCGACTTCCTCGCGGTCGTCCGCTACATCCTGGACCTGCGGGCCAAGCGCAACAAGGCGCACATCGATGACATCGACCACCTCGGCAACAGGCGGCTGCGAACGCTCGATGAGCTGGCGATCGAGGAGATGCGCAAGGGCTTCCTCAAGCTTCGTCGCACCGTCCAGGAGCGCATGAGCATCAAGGATCCCGACGAACTCTCGAAGATCGCCGATCTCGTCAACTCCAAGAGCATTTCCAGCGCCATCGAGTTCTTCTTCGGTCGCAGCGAGCTCTCGCAGGTCGTCGACCAGACGAATCCGCTGTCGATGCTCGTGCACGAGCGGCGGCTCTCGGCGCTGGGTCCCGGCGGCCTCAACCGCAAGCGGGCCGGCTTCGAGGTCCGCGACGTGCACATCTCGCACTACGGTCGGATCTGCCCCATCGAGACGCCCGAAGGCACGAACATCGGCCTCATCGCGTCGCTGGGCATCTATGCCGAGATCGACGAATACGGCTTCCTGAAGACGCCGTACCGCGAAACGAAGAACGGCAAGGTGACCGGGACCGTGAATTACCTACGGGCCGACGAGGAGATGAAGCACGTCCTGGCCACGTCGGACGTGCTCGACCGCGACGGCAGGATCAACGTCAAGCACGTGCTCGCCCGCGTGAGCGGCGACCTCGCCACCGTCGAGCCCAACGACGTCGAGTACGTCGACATCTCGCCCAAACAGATCGTCGGCGTCTCGGCGGCACTGATCCCCTTCCTCGAGCACGACGACGCCAACCGCGCCCTCATGGGCTCGAACATGCAGCGGCAGGCGGTACCGCTGATCCTCACGGACCCGCCCGTCGTGGCCACCGGCATGGAGAAGATCGTCGGGGACTACTCCGGCATGAGCGTCCGGGCGAAGCGCAGCGGCACCGTGACGTACGTCGACAGCGAACGGATCGTCATCGACAACGCCGACGAGTACGAGCTGCGCAAGTTCGTCGGTCTCAACGAGCGCACCTGCCAGAACCAGAAGCCGATCGTGAAACTCGGCCAGACCGTCACCGACGGCGAGATCCTCGCCGACGGCGCCTCGACCAAGTTCGGCGAGCTGGCGATCGGCAAGAACGTGCTCGTCGTGTTCAACACGTTCGACGGGTACAACTTCGAGGATGCGATCGTCATTTCCGAGCGGCTGGTGAAGGACGACGTGTTCACCTCCATCCACATCGAGAGCTTCGACGTGGAGATCCGCGAGACGAAGCTGGGCCAGGAGGAATTCACCCGCGATATCCCCAACGTCTCGGAGAAGATGCTCCAGGACCTTGACGAGCACGGGGTGATCCGCGTCGGCGCCCGCGTCGGCCCGGGTGACATCCTCGTCGGCAAGGTCAGCCCCAAGAGCAAGGCCGAGCTCACGCCCGAGGAGAAGCTGCTGCACGCCATCTTCGGCCGGGCCGGCGAGGACGTGAAGAACGACTCGCTGGAGATCCCCGCCGGCACCGCGGGCATCGTCATCGGCGCCAAGCGGTTCAGCCGTCGCATGCACCTCAACGACGATCAGAAGAAACAGCTCAAGAGCCAGATGTCCGACTACGAAGCGCAGATGAACGACAAGGCCATCGCGCTGTTCAGGCAGATGGTCCGGAAAATGAACGACGCCATGGGGACCGAGATGGTGGACCCCTCGACACGGCAGAAGGTCGGCGCGTCGGACATCCCCGAGGTGATCGTCGAGCAGATCCAGAACTTCGACCAGAAGTGGATCAAGGGCAACAAGGCGGCCAGGGAGAAGGCGGTGAAAATCCACGGCCAGTTCTGGTCGCGGATCGAGGCGATCGAACGGGAGTGCAACCGAAAGCTGGCCCACATGAAGCGCGGCGATGAGCTGCCTTCGGGCGTCCTGGAAATGGTCAAGGTCTACCTGGCGACCAAGCGGCAACTGTCCGTGGGCGACAAGATGGCCGGACGTCACGGCAACAAGGGCGTGATTGCCCGGATCGTTCCGGAGGAGGACATGCCCTTCCTCGAGGACGGCACGCCGGTCGACGTGCTGCTCAACCCCCTGGGCGTCCCGTCGCGCATGAACGTCGGCCAGATCCTGGAGACCCACCTCGGCTGGGCCGCACAGGTGCTGGGGTTCCAGGCCGTCACGCCCGTGTTCGACGGGGCGACCGAAACGGAGGTCCTCGCCGCGATCGACGAGGCCAACCGGCACGTCGACGGCCGTCTCGCTGACTTCGAGTCGACCGGGCAGAACCCCGGCGGACCGCACGAGTTGCTGGTCCGCGTCCCCTTCGGCGGCAAGGCGCAACTGTACGACGGCCGCACCGGCCAGCCCTTCCACCAGAAGTCGACGGCGGGCTACATGTACCTGCTCAAGCTGCATCACCTCGTCGATGACAAGATCCATGCCCGGGCGACGGGACCGTACAGCCTCATCACCCAGCAGCCCCTCGGCGGCAAGGCCCGCACGGGCGGCCAGCGCTTCGGCGAGATGGAAGTGTGGGCGCTGGAGGGCTACGGGGCCGCCTACATGCTCCAGGAACTGCTCACCGTCAAGAGTGACGACGTGGAGGGCCGCACCAAGATCTACGACTCCATGGTGAAGGGCACCAATACCCTGGAAGCGGGCATGCCGGTGGTCTTCGACGTGCTGTGCTACGAGATCCGCGGGCTGGGTCTCAACATCGCCCTCGAGAAGCAACAGATGGAAGGGGCAAGCCTTCTTTGACCCGTGATGGCTATTACCATGAATGACAACGTCTATGACCGGGTAAACGACTACGGCTCCGTCAAGATCAGCCTGGCCAGCCCCAACGACATCCGGAGCTGGAGCTTCGGCGAGGTGAAGAAGCCGGAGACCATCAATTACCGAACGTACCGTCCGGAAAAGGACGGCCTGTTCTGCGAGCGGATCTTCGGCCCGGAGCGCGACTACGAGTGCGCCTGCGGCAAGTACAAGGGCACGAAGTACAAGGGCATCATCTGCGATCGCTGCGGGGTCAAGGTCACCCACAGCCGCGTCCGCCGCAAGCGGATGGGGCACATCAACCTCGCCGCCCCGATCATGCACATCTGGTTCTTCAAGGCGCTGCCCAGCCGGCTGGGCACGCTTCTGGCCATGAAGACCAGCGACCTGGAGAAGGTCATCTACTTCCAGGACTACGCGGTCACCGACCCCGGCTCGACCGACATGGAGGTCAAGACGGTCCTCACCGAGGACGACTACCGGGCCGCCCTGGAGAAGTACGGCAGCTCCGCGTTCCGCGCGCCGATGGGCGCCGAAGCGGTCCGCGAACTGCTGGACCAGCTCGACCTCGACGCCGTCTCCGAGCAGCTCCGCGAGGACCTCAACAACACCCGCAGCAAGCAGAAGATCAAGGACATCTCCAAGCGGCTGAAGCTCGTCGAGCAGATCCGTCACAGCGAGAACGACCCGGCGTGGATGGTCATGGACGTGATCCCGGTGATCCCGCCGGACTTGCGCCCGCTGGTCCTGCTGGAGAGCGGCAACTTCGCCACCAGCGACCTGAACGATCTCTACCGGCGGATCATCAACCGGAACAATCGCCTCAAGAAGCTCATGGACCTCAACGCCCCCGAGGTCATTATCCGCAACGAGAAACGGATGCTTCAGCAGGCGGTCGATGCGCTGTTCGACAACGGCCGGTGCAGGCGGCCGGTGCTCGGCTCGTCCAACCGCGCGTTGAAATCGCTGACGGACATGATCAAGGGCAAGCAGGGGCGCTTCCGCGAGAACCTGCTCGGCAAGCGCGTCGACTATTCGGCCCGCTCGGTGATCGTCGTCGGACCGGAACTGAGCCTGCACCAGTGCGGGCTTCCCAAGAAGATCGCGCTGGAGCTGTACCAGCCGTTCATCATCCGGAAGCTCAAGGAGCACGGCCTCGCCGACACCATCAAGAGCGCCAAGAGAATGCTCGAACGGCGCGATCCGGAGGTCTGGGACATCCTCGAGCAGGTGATCTACCAGCACCCGGTCCTGCTGAACCGGGCGCCGACGCTGCACCGCATGGGCATCCAGGCGTTCGAGCCGGTGCTCGTCGAGGGCAACGCGATCACGATCCACCCGCTGGTGTGCACGGGCTACAACGCCGACTTCGACGGCGACCAGATGGCGGTGCACCTGCCGCTCTCCGTCGAGGCCCAGGCAGAGGCACACGTGCTCATGCTCGCGACGCACAACATCTTCTCGCCGGCGAACGGTTCCCCGATCGTCTCGCCGAGTCAGGACATCGTCATGGGCGTCTACTTCCTGACGGTCATGCGCGACCAGGAGAACCTCCCCGAAGAGAAGCTGCACCGTTTCAAGGACCCCCACGAGGCGATCCTGGCGTACGACCTGGGGGAGATCGAGCTCCAGGAGCCGATCGTGGTACGGCTGCGCCGCTTCAGCGAAGTGATCAACGAGCAGACCGGCCCGCCGGACAAGGCCCCCGCGCACCATCGGATCAGGACCACGGTGGGACGCGTTCTGTTTGCCGACATCCTCGCCGACGGCATGCCGTACTACAACTGCTCCCTGGGCGTCAAGGGCTGCAGCAGGGTGATCGACGATACGTACACCCGGCTCGGCCGGCCGGAGACCCTTGCCGCGCTGGACGCGATGAAGTCGCTGGGCTTCAAGGTCTCGACAATGTCCGGCCTCTCCATCGGCATCACCGACATCAGGATTCCCGCCGACAAGACCGAACTGATCGCCGCGACCCAGAAGAAGGTCGATCGCGTCGAGAAGAACTACAACGCCGGTGCGATCACCGAGCGCGAGCGGCACAACCAGTTGCTGGACCTGTGGGCTCACTGCCGCGAACAGGTCACCAAGAGCCTCATCAAGACGCTCGAACTCGATCGCCGCGACCCGGCGACGCACAAGGAGCTTCCGATCGACTCGACCGAGGGCGAGCTGCACCTCAACCCGGTCTACCTGATGTCCACGTCGGGGGCCCGCGGCAACATCAGCCAGATGCAGCAGCTCGCCGGAATGCGCGGCCTGATGGCCAAACCCTCCGGGGAGATCATCGAGACGCCCATCCGCGCCAACTTCCGCGAGGGCCTCAACGTCCTGGAGTACTTCTCCTCCACGCACGGCGCCCGCAAGGGCCTCGCCGACACCGCGCTCAAGACCGCCGACTCCGGGTACCTCACCCGCAAGCTGTACGACGTGGCACAGTCGGTGGTGGTCATCGAGCGTGACTGCGGCACGACGCGCGGCATCACCAAGCGAGCCGTCTACAAGGGTGAAGAAGTGGACGTGCCGCTGCGCGTGATCGTCATCGGGCGGACGAGCCTGCACAACATCATCAATCCGATCACCGACGAGATGATCGTCCGCCACAACCAGCTGATCACGCCCGAGATCGCCAAGAAGATCGAGGACCTCGGGATCGATTCCGTACAGGTTCGCAGCGCCCTCACCTGCGAGACGTCGCGAGGCATCTGCGCGTACTGCTACGGCACCGACATGTCCACCGCCCAACTCGTCGAGGAAGGGCTCGCGGTCGGAACGATCGCGGCGCAGTCGATCGGCGAGCCGGGTACGCAACTGACGATGCGCACGTTCCACACCGGCGGCATCGCGTCGCGCGGGCTCGTGGAGAACAGCTACCGGGCCAACTACTCCGGCCGCGTCGAGCTCCGCGAGTGCAGCGAGACCGAGGTCGAGTTCGAAAGCGGCATGGTCCTCACGTCGCTCAAGCGCAACGGCGAGATCGCCGTGCTCGACGACAAGGGACGCGAGCTGGAGAAATACAAGGTTCCGTACGGCGCGACGCTCAACTTCCCCGCGGGCACCATGATTCGCAAGGGCCAGGTCCTCGTCGAGTGGGACCCGCACCGAACGCCGATTCTCGCGGAGAAAACGGGCATCGTCCGGTTCAAGGACATCGAGGTCGGCGAGACGGTCCGGGAGGACCAGGCCAAGGCGGGCCGCGTCCGCGAGCTGATCGTCATCGAGCACACCGGGGAGAAGCACCCGCAGATCATCATCGAGGATGCCGAGGGCGCGATCCTCGACTTCCACCACCTGCCGGCCAAGGCGCGGCTGGAGGTGGAGGAGGGCCAGCCCATCAAGGTCGGCCAGATGCTCGCCCGCCAGCCCAAGGAGGTTGCCGGGTCGGCGGACATCGTCGGCGGCCTGCCACGCGTCACGGAGGTTTTCGAGGCGCGAATCCCGAAGGACCCGGCCGTCATGGCCGAGATCTCCGGCGCCATCGAGCTCTACTCCGACAAGCGCAAGGGCAAGATGACCATCCGCATCACCCCGGAGGGGGCTGATCACATCGATCACCACGTCCCGCAGGCCAAGCACCTGCTCGTGCACACCGGCGACTACATCCAGGCGGGCGATCCCCTCACCGAGGGACCGTTGATCCCGCACGACATTCTCGACATCAAGGGCAAGGAGGACCTCTACGTCTACATGCTGGAGGAAGTCCAGAACGTCTACCGCGCGCAGGGCGTGCCCCTGAGCGACAAGCACATCGAGGTCATTCTCCGGCAGATGCTCTCCAAGGTCCGTGTCCTGTCGCCCGGTGACGCCGACCTTCTGCCCAACGAGGTCGTCGACAAGTTCCACTTCCGGGACCGGAACAACGCGATCGCCGGCTGCGTCCGGATCACCGACCCCGGCGACACCACCCTCGCACTGGACGCGCTGGTCGACAAGGATGTCTTCAAGGAGGCCAATACCGTGGCCGAGGCCGAGGGCAAGGCGCCTGCCAAGGCCAGGAAGGCAAAGCCCGGTGCCGCCAAGACACTGCTGCTGGGTATCACCAAGGCCTCTCTCCAGGCCGAGAGCTTCCTGTCGGGCGCGTCCTTCCAGGAGACGACCAAGGTGCTCACGGAGGCGGCCCTGCGGAGTGCCGTGGACCACCTCGTGGGCCTCAAGGAAAACGTCCTGCTGGGCCACCTGATCCCCGCCGGCACCGGCTTCGCGCCGTACCAGGAGATGCGGGTCGCAAAGCTGGTCGAGCCGCCCGTCTCCGACGCGGAGAAGGAGCAGCGCCTGCTCAGCGAGGCCGCCGAGACCGCCGAGGCGCTGGGGGCCGAACGGGCACCGACCACGCTGGTCGAGGTCATGGCCCAGTCCGACACCCCCGCCGAGACACCCGTGGTGGATTCATAGGGCCCGGGCATCGCTTGCCGGGAACGACACGTGGAGCCCGGCGTCGAACAATTGAGAAGCGACGGCCCTTTCGGTACGATTTCGATCTGCCGGAGCCGTTGGCTGCATCCCTGCGTATAGGGGGCAGCCCCGTGTCCCTGTTCTCCTGGAGAGACACCCATGTTGTTGAAACGAGCCGTCGGCCTCGGATCGCTCGCGGTTGTCGGTATGGCGCTGGCCCTGGCCCCGGCACAGGCGGCCGGCGCGCAGCGGGTCTCCCGCGCCGCCTCGACGGGCCTGGTCCCGCGGACACCACCGCCCCGGACGCCCACCGCCCAACTGCAACTCCCCGCCGACGGCACCGGCTCGATCATCGTCAAGTTCAAGGACACCGTCAGGACCCGCGTGACCGCGGGCGTGATCGCTAGCCTGGGGAACGTCAATATCGACCCGACCCGGGCGATCATGGACCAGTTCGGCCTCACGGCGAAAGCGGCACTGCCATGGACGCCCGAACGGCTCGGTCGCCTTCAGGCCAGGGCGGCCGCCAACAGCGGCAAGGCGCAGCCCGACCTTGCCGGGATCATCGAGTTCGAGGGACCGGCGGACAACCTGCTGGCGGCGGCGAAGGCCTTCAACGAACTGCCATCCGTCGAGTGGGTGGACTTCCGCAGGAAGTGGGCGGTGTACCCCGGTCCCCCCGCCGACGAGCAGTGTTGTCTCCCCGGCCCACCCGAAGCCTGCATCAACATTGCCCCGCTGGACTGCGTGGCGGCAGGCGGCGTGCCGTCTGGTCCAGGCACGGACTGCGCTACGGGCCTCAGTTGCCTCGTGCGCGTGTGCTGTATCCCTGACCCGCCCGACGACCCTATATGCGCTGTAATCACCGAGGTGACGTGCGTCCAGTCAGGCGGCGAGTTCCAGGGGGCCGAGACGGACTGCGGCACGTTCGACTGCGCCGCCGTCGACAACCAGTGCGGCATGGTCCTCGACGACTGCTTCACGGTGCACTTCACGGCGTTCTGCAGCGACGAGGACTGCTGCAACCTCGTCTGCGGCCTGGACGAGCGGTGCTGCGACGAAGTGCTCAACCGCTGGGACGAGACGTGCGTGGGGCTGGCGAACCTGTTCTGCGTCACCCCGCCGGGCGGTCCGGACCGCTGCATCAGCCAGTTCAACACGGGCTGCTTCGAGACGCACCCGACCGGCGGCTGCATCGACCCGTCGTGCTGCAACATCGTGTGCACGCTCGACCCGTTCTGCTGCGACCTGTTTTTAGGGTTCTGGGATGCCTCGTGCGTCGCCACCGCGGACGAGTTCTGTGGCGGTGCCACGGCGCCGGGCCCCACGCCGGTGTTCTCGGCCGCCCAGGGATACCTGCGGCCGGGGCGCTACATCGAGCAGGCCAACGGAGCGCCGGCCACGGTATCCTTCCCCTCTCCGTCCCTGATCGGGTTCGAAGGCGAGGGGTGGGACCTGCGCGGCGAGAACTACGCTCTCTGGGTCATCAACGAGATCCACGCCGACCCGGATCCGGTGCTCGGCGACGCCAACGGCGACGGCATCGTCAGCGCGATCCACGACGACTTCGTGGAGATCATCAACAACTTCGACATCGCGATCGACATCAGCGGCTGGACGCTCAGCGATTCGACGATGGTCCGGCACACGTTCCCGCCGGGCACGGTGGTCCCCGGTGCGCGGGCGATCGTGGTCTTCGGCGGCGGCGTGCCCACCGGCGACTTCGGCGGAGCCCTCGTGCAACTGGCCACGACGGGCACGCTGGACCTCGAGGTCGCCGGAGACACCGTCACGCTCATGAATACCGACGGCGACGTGGTCGCCTCCAACACCTACATCGGCGGTGTCGCGGGGACCTCCCTGACACGCCTGCCGGACGTGACCGGCAGCGAACTGGCGGGGCTGATGGCGACCAACACGGCCCCCGGCGTGGACCCGACGGTGCTGTTCACGCCGGGCACCCGCCTCAACGGCGACCCGTTCACGGACACCTACGAGGGGCTCTACGGCCTGAGCCGAGAGCTCTTCGAGGTCTTCGGGATCGGCGACACGTTGCCCCCGGGCTCGGCGGACTTCGACGACATCCGCTTCAACGCGCGCGGCAAGGGCGTCAAGGTAGCCGTCATCGAGTGGGCCTATTACGAGGGCCACGAAGACCTCGACGTGATCACCGAGCCGGGGCTGACACTGGTGGTTGTGACCGAAACCGAGCCGGACCACGCCACGGCGTGCCTGGGCATCATCAACGCCCAGGAAAACAACAGGGGCGTGGTGGGCATCGCGCCGGAGGCACAGGCGATGTTCTTCCCGCTGACCTCCGTCGAGACCGGGCCGCGCCAGCAGGCCGCATTCCTGTCCGCATACGAGACGCTCGACGCCGGCGACGTCGTCTCCTGCTCGTTCGGGCCGGAGAACAACCTCAACAACAACCTCTTCGACTGGACGCTGTTGCGGCTCGGCAGCGACCTGGGCATCACCACCTGTGTCGCGGCCGGCAACGACTGCGACAACCTCTCACAGACGGGGATGAACCTCGGCGACAGCGGAGCGATCGTCGTGGGTGCCGGCCAGGGCGGGTTCCCGTACTGCCGGCTTATTTTCAGCAACTACTTCAGCACCGGAGACGAGGTCCTCGACAGCAACGTCGTGCACGTGCAGGCCTGGGGCTTGTCGGTGACGACCTGCGGCTACGGACTGGGTCTGGTCAACCCCGGCGACAACCCCGACCGCCGCTACACCAACCAGTTCAGCGGCACCAGTGCCGCCACGCCGCAGATTGCCGGGCTCGCCGCGTGCCTCCAGGGGCTGGCCAGGCAGTTCTACGGGATTCATCTGCAACCGGAGGTGATCCGCCAGGCCGTCGGCACCGGCTTTGTCCAGTGCGGAATCATCGATGCCGACGACCTGCCCGGCTTCCCGGCAGAACTGGACTGCGGCCCCGACGTCGATCCGGACTCCGGCCCCAACAAGATTGGCCGATACCCGTTCCTGGTCGGGGCCCCGCTGTCCTCGGCGCAGCAGATCCTGACCCAGTCCAGTGCGGGTTTCAGCGACTCACCGCTGGTCGACGGCCTGACGATCCTGACGGGCGAACTCATCCAGGGCAACGTCTTCTCGATCAAGGGCGCCGACAACAACTACCTCATCGTCGAGAGCCGCCACACCAACCCGTCGGACGTCGGCCAGGACGGCCACGGCGGCCTCGCAGCG
>JADFOJ010000115.1 GCA_022562915.1 Planctomycetota bacterium
CGATCGCCATGGCGTATCTCGATGCGGCCCGCGCAGAGCCCGGCGGGGCCGTGGAGGTGGTGCTTGGCGGGAACGAGGTGACGGCGGAGATTGTTTCGTTGCCGTTCTATAAGAGATAGGAGCGGAGGAGGGTGGCACGGTCGAGCTTGCTCGCCCGTGGAGCCACGTTCGAAGACACGGGCGAGCAAGCTCGACCGTGCCACCCACTGCTACAGGACAAGGGAATCTGCTCCAGGCACGCCAGTCGGGACCTACCCCGCCTTCTTGCGCCCTCGCCCGCCGCGGGTCGAATTCTTCCTGTGGTTCCTCGCGCCGGCGCGGAAGAATCGCGTCGGACGATCGTCATCGAGACGTGCCTGCAGCTTGCGCAGCGCGTCGACCTCGATCTGGCGGACCCGTTCGCGCGTGAGCCCGACCTCCTCGCCGATCTGCTTGAGCGTCAGCGGCTCCTGGCCTTCCAGGCCGAAGCGGAGCCTGAGCACGCGGGCATCCCGTTCGTCGATCGCGTCCAGCAGCCTCACGATGGTCTTGAAGTCATCGCTCCGGGCGGTGATCTCGTCGGGCTTCGCGCCGCGGACGTCCTCGAACATCTCGGCGAAATCGATCGGGGTGCCGTCCTCGCCCAACGGGGCCTGGGGTGGGGCGTGGAACGCCTTGATCGCCCGCCGGATGATCTGGAGCTTCTTGATGGGTACTTCCATGGCCGCCGCCAGTTCCTCGGTGGTGGGCTGGCGACCGGACTCCTCCTCCAGGCGTCGCGTGGTTTGCTTCCACCTGGCGATCAACTCGACCATGTACGCGGGGATGTGGATGGGCTGCACGGCATTGATCAGCGTCCGCTTGATGGCCTGCTTGATCCACCACGAGGCATAGGTCGAGAACCGCGCGCCCTGGGCCGGGTCGAACCCCTCCACGGCCCGGATGAGCCCGATGTTGCCCTCTTCGATGAGGTCCGCCAGCGGCAGGCCGCGGTGCGAGTAGTTCTTGGAGATGGAGACGACCAGGCGCAGGTTGGCCTTGATCATCAGTTCCTTCGCTTCCCCGTCGTTCTCGTTGATGATCCGCCAGCCAAGCTCCTTCTCCTGCGGAGCCGTGAGCAGCGAGACTTCATTGATCTGTCTCAGGTAGAGTTGCAGATCAGGTTGCAGCGCGGAGTCGGCCATGCAGATCCTCTATCCGTAGAACTCGACTGGTTGCGGGGGCAGACAGTCCGGCCGATGTGTGAGAGGTGAAACCACCCACGGTTCCGTTCGACGGTGCCGGGAGAGGACACCGTGCTGTCGTGAGAACGGGCGTACACCTCATGCTAGGTTTCCCGACAGTCGCGAGCAACAGCTTCAGGGCGCAAATGAGGTCGGCACTATCCCCCGGCCGCTTGAGCCGGGCCGGGACGCAGGACGCCCTCGGGACCGCGGCGATAGGATGATCTTCACCAACCCATCCAGATTGTGAAGTTGATCACATGGATCATGCCGACCTGACAGGATTGTTGCAGGACTGGCCCTATGAGCCCGGACGCGTCAACGCACGCCGAATCACCGGCTGTGACGGCCGTCCAAAGCTGCAGGTCCGCATCGACCTCGGGGTGCTGCAGATGGAGATGGAGGGCCGGCCGGACGGAGACCGCCCCAACGGGTTCGAATCGCTGCTGGCGTATCAGCGGGATCGGTGTGACCGATATGCGAAACATTCCGGCGGATCCGAGGGGTTCGTGCTCACCTCGGAGGAATGCCGCACGTTGCGCGAAGAGGCCGTGCAGTACTACCACCGGTACGTCGGCCTGATGGCGATCAGCGACTTCACGGGAGTGGTTCGCGACACGACGAGGAACCTCGCCGTCCTGGATCTGTGCCGCAGCCATGCGGCCGTCGAGTCGGACCGGACGGTGATGGAACAGTTCCGACCCTCCGTCATCATGATGCGGGCTCGCGGCGAGGCGGAGCGGGCACTCGCACAAGGGAACAATCGCGCGGCGCTGTCCGCCATCGACCAGGGTCTTGTCGAGATCCGCACCGTGCTCGACACGGTCGGTCGTGGGGCGACCTGGGAACAGGCCGACGAGGTTCAACTGCTGCGCGGCATGCGCGAGGCGCTGGTGCCGAAACTCCCGGCCAGCCAACGGGTGGAACTCCAGGAGCGGCTCCAGGCGGCGATTGACGCCGAGAACTACGAGCTTGCAGCCGTGCTGCGGGATGAGTTGCGGTTGCTGAAGTGAAGAAAATAGACCGGGACTGATTTCCGACCGGTGGCTCGCCGCTGCGCGGTGATCGCAGCCCGGAAATTAGTCCCGGTCTATTTTCTTCACTGATGCTCCCGCTGCAACCGCTCGAACTCCCTTCGGAACCGATCACCGCCGAGCTCGGGGTCACGGCCGCGCAGTTGTTGCACGTACGGTGCGATCCGCTGTGTATGGCGGCCGGTGCGTTTCAAGATCTGCACCATGCGCAGTTGCGACTGCCAGAAGTGAGCGTTGCGAGCCGTCGCCGTGGCGAAGGCCAGGCGACGGTAGAGATCCATCGCCTGGTCGAGGCGCCCGTCGGCCAGGGCGAACAGGCACTCGGCCCGGCCGAAGAGGATCTCCAGGGCGTCGGCGTGATCGACCAGGAGTTCGTCGTACAGGCGCAGTCCGTCGGCCGGTTGGCCGGCGAGCCGGTACGCGTCGGCGACCGCCAGCTGCAGCGTGTCGTTGGGGTCGTGCTCCCGGAGCCATCGATCGGCGGCCTCGGCGAGCGGGAGCAGCTCGCGCCGGGCCTGCGCCGTCGCGAGATCCACGCGGTCCTGCTCGATGAGCGCCAGGACACTGCGTTGCCGCTGTTCCATCATGGCGGCGAGGACGGGTCCGGCGCGCTGTCCGGGCGTGTCGAGCAGCCGGTCGAGCTGCCGCGTCATCTCCTGGCGGCGCCCCAGCGCCTGGTAGACCGAGATTCGCACCCTCAGCGTGGCGAGGTCCGGGTCGTCATCGTCCGCCGGCAATGCCGCCAGCGCCCCGGCCGGATCATCCAGCGCCAGCAGCGCCTCGGCGCGAAACAGTGCCAGCGCCGAACGATGCGCCGGCGCGACCGTCCCGGCGGCCGCCACGGCATCGATTAACCGCAGTGCCAGAGACGTGCGTCGTGCCGGGTCGGTCACCGACGCGGTCCAGGCCAGGAGCACCTGGGCGCGGCGGTACTGCGCGGCCGCCCCGTCGGTCGCGGCCGGGGCAACGGTCTCGAAGAAGTCCACGGCGGCCTCGAAACGGCTCTCGTCGAGAGCCAGGCACCCTGCCCGGTACCGCCAGCGGTCCACCCGCGCCAGGTTCGGATAGCGGTCGAGAAGCACCTGCAGCACCTGCCGCAGCAGGGCGCGATGTGCGACGTTCCCGGGAGCCTGGCGGTTCAGCTCGGCCGCAAGCGTGGCGGCCAGCTCGATCGACGGCTCGGCGTACGCGCAGGCGGGATGATCCTGCGCCAGCCGCAGCAGGTGGCGGATCGCAGCGGGGTGATTTTCCGCGGACACGTGGGTCCGGGCCAGCCCGAAGATCGCCGTGGCCGTCGCGGTGTCATCGAGGCGACCGCTTTTCAGGAGTCGCTCGTAGAGCTCAATGGCCTCTGTCCTGCCACCCGCGGCGAGCGCCAGGTGACCCGCCCGTGCGACGGCGACGAGCCCTGGAAGGCTCTCCAGGGGCGTGTCGCCTTCGGCAACCAGGATGAGCCTGGACATTGCCGGTGCAAAGGCGGCCTCCTCGCCCCCGGCCAGGTCCAGGTAGGCACCATACGCCTCCACCAGGAGACCTTGCCGAACCGGTCCGGCGGCGGCCTCGCCGGCACGGCGGCGCATGAGCCGGAAGCGCTCGTCGGCGATCAGCACCCGAAAGAGCAGGTCCTCGGCGGCCGTATAGCGTGAGAGCACCTCGTCAAGGGCGTGAAGCCCCGCCTCCACGGTCTCCCGTGCCGCCCGGCAGCGAACGAGCCCCATCCGGGCGGTGAAGATCTCGACGGGTCGGGCCGCGGGATCGAGAGCGACGGCGTCGAGGGTTGCGGCGGCGGCGTCGAACTGCTCGGTTCCGAGTTGAGCAAGCCCCGTATACAGGCGGGCCGTCACCGCGACGCCGCCTGCCAGGCGCCCGGCCAGGGGCTCCAGCCGCGACAATGCCACGCCGTAGAGAGCCCGGCGACTGGCGGGGTCCGACACGTTGAAGTCCGCGTGCAGGCACGCCCCGACGCCGCGCAGAAAAGGAATCCGGAGGTTGCGTTCGGTGTCCAGCAGCGCCGCGCCGAGCCCGTTGCCGGGCGGGTCGTCTCTCGTGCGATCCCGTCCGGATTCGCTGTCGAGGATCGCCTGCTCCAGCGCGAGTTCAGCCGCCGTGGCGAACTCGTTGATGTCGCGAGCGGCGCGGCCGGCACGGGCGCGCTGACCGGCGGTGGGCAGGCCGAACCTCGTGATCAACACGGACGAGTCGATCGGCACGGCGAGAAACAGGAGATCCTGGGCCTGGTCGGCGAGCCACGCCGCGCGGCGGGGATCGTTCGGATGGTCGTCGATCATCGCCGCCCGACGGTGCAGCAACTGCTCGACCACGGCACCGCGCTCGGAGGGCGCGGCGGCGGCCACCGCGGCGCGCTGGGCCTCGATCCCGGCGAGGGTCGGCGCCGCGTCGTCGATACCGCCGGCGGAGGCAACCAGCGCGACGGACAGAACATTCATGGCGTTCATGGCGAGAAGAGGTTTCATCTGCATCTACGGTGACGCGAAGGTGATGTTGGTGTACCGCGCCCGGACGGCGGCGTTGAATGCGCCCATGGCGTGCGCCCACGAGGTGCGGCCGGTCGGCTCGATGATAATGGGATGGTCCGCCTCGAAGAGGCCGCCGGCAGCGCGATCCCTGCGAAGATTGCCGCTGAGGAACCGGACCAGTTGCCGGAACGTCGCCGGTCGCGGCCCCGCCCCGGGAGGGCCGGCCAGGTGCAGGACGTAGTCGCCCGTGGCGACCGAGGTCACGGTGATGCGGATGGGGTCCAGCGGAAGCTCAAACGGATCGGCGGTTCGGCCCCGTTGCGGCAGGTCGAGCCGGTAGACCTCTTCGCCGGGCTTGAACTCCGTCACCGCCATGAAGTAGACCAGCAACAGGAACACCACGTCGATCATGGACGTGAGGTTCAACCCCAGTCGAGCCATTCGCCGGCGTCCCCGGCGGGCGGGCAGCGTCATGGCTCCCTGACCACGACGAGGTTGACGCGGCCTTGAACGTCCTCGCGCCCGGAGAGTCGGGCCGCCGCGGAGACCGCCTCGAAGACCGGTTCGACCCACCGGTAGTCGGTGCGGCGGTCGGCGCGGAGGTTCACGCCCAGGGCCGGGTTGTCGCGGTACATCGTGGCGAGGCTCGTCGCCAGCGCATGAAGCCCGGCGGTATCGGCGACGTACCGGCGGGTGCCCATCCGGTAGCCGGAGACGTCCCCGCCGCTGCCCGGCAAGACGTTGATGACGACTCGCGCCTGTTCGCCGGGCCCGACGCTCGCCGGGTCCTGCGGTCGGGGCAGGTCGAGGTCGGCGTTCTCGACCTCGACGATCTGCGAGACGAGCACGAAGAAGACGATCAGCAGGAACACCACGTCGATCATCGGCGTGAGGTTCGCCGCGATGGGTTCGGGCTTGGGGTGCTTCTCGCGGATCATCGCGGCGAGGAGGTCCTGGCGTCACCGCGGCGCGCCGGGCCCGGGCCGGGCCTGGGACGGAACTGCTTGAGGAGGTCTTCGGCGGTGACGATCGCCTCGGTGCTCAATTCGTCGATCGTGTTCCGGATGATGCCGTATCCGGCCAGTGCGGGTATGGCCACGATCAGCCCCCAGAAGGTTGTTGTCAGCGCGGTGCCGATGCCGCCGGCCAGCAGGACCGGGTCGGCGTTGCCGCCGGCCGCGACGATCGCCTGGAAGGCGAGGATCATGCCGTACACCGTTCCGAACAGGCCGATCATCGGGCTCACCTGGCCCAGGACGTTGAGGTACTCGACGCGTCGCATGCGTTCGGTGGCGAGTTCGTCGGCGGTCTGTTCCAGGCTGCGGATCACCGCGGCGAAACCGTGACTCGCATCCTTCAGTGCAGCGCGCAGCATCCGGCTGAAGTCGCTGGGGTCGCGCGTGGCCAGCTCCAGCGCGGCGCGGTACTCGCCTGCCAGGAGCAATCGTCTCGCCTCGTCCAC
Source organism: Planctomycetota bacterium (assembly GCA_022562915.1). GTDB lineage: Bacteria > Planctomycetota > Phycisphaerae > Phycisphaerales > SM1A02 > JADFOJ01. Next base: position 6,176 of record JADFOJ010000115.1, read on the forward strand.
GATGGCTGCGGGCACGATCGTCTTTCGCTGGTTGCTCACGGCAAGGCGACCGATGAGGCTGATCGACAGGACCGACAGCACCAGCAGGAACCAGATGATGAGGCTTCCGAGAAGCTCGACATGCGTGCCGCGATCGGGGTCGGTTCTTGTCGCGATGAAGAAGTGGGAGGCGAAGCTCTTTTCGACCGTCGACTCGGCGGTGACGGGCGAGACGTCCTGGGCCCAGCCGGGCGCGGTTACCGCCAGGACCATGACCGGCAGGAGCAGCAGCAGTAAGAGTACGGAACGTCGAGGGGCCACGGGCGGGATCTCCTGTGTCCTCGTATTGTCCCGATCATCGGGGCGACCGGCGCAAAGCATGCCTTTTTTCTTTGCGGGCCGCCGCAAAGCCGGCTACAGCCCCAACTCGGCCCGACTCAGGAATCGGTATCCGTCGGGACCGCCGTGCTGCTCCGCGATTCTGCGCAACGTCTCCAGCGGGTCCGGATCGAGGAACTGCACGCAGTTGATCCGGGTCGCGCGCCGACCGGTGGCCCGATCGATCGGGTTGAGCTCGTCGAGCAGGTCCAACAGGTCGGCCTGGTCGATCTCGAACTCGCCGGAGCCGGTGATGTTCTCGCTGAGCAGGAAGATCACGTCCGGCCCAAGGCGAATGCCCTGCTCCAGTGCCGCGAGGGGATTCGACCGTCCCGCCGGGACCACGTGATCGCCGATCCACTCCAGCGCGCGGGCCCTCGCCTGTGCCGTGGCCGCCGTCAGTCGTCTCGCCGGCGGCACCATGACGGCCTGGTTGCGCTGAAAGAAAATGACGGCGAACTCCTGCCGTGGCGAGAGCGCGTCCAGCGACCGTGCCAGCTCCCGGATGACGATCTGCATCGATCGAATCATCGAGCCGGAGGCGTCGATCACGTACACGATGCGGCGCGCGTTGGTCGTGGTCATGCCGACGAAGGTGGCCGAACTCGCCGTCGCCGCGGCGGCAAAGTCCGCGGTCACCCGCGGCGGCCCGGGGAGGTCGAGGCCGATCGACGGAACGTCCAGCGCGGCGAGCTGCTCGCGGAGCTCTTGCTGGAGCGACTCGACGGGTATCCGGGTCGGCTCGATCGGCTCGGCGTCCGTTCTCGGCTCGGCGACCATGCTCGGCAGCGGGTCATAGCTCAGGGCGTCGAACTCGGCCGTGACGAGTACCGGGTCGTCATCGTCCACGAGGCTGACGACGCTCCAGGTGATCAGGAAGCCCAGGGCGACCAGGCCCCCGTGCAGCCCGACCGAGACGACCCACGGCACGATCTGGCGCAGCGCGTGGCGGGTTTCGGGCTCGCCGTCCGGGGACGTCACGGTGTCGTAGCATACGCCCGCGCCCGGACCGCCGTGCGGTTCCGCCGCGGAGCGCTCCAGTGAACGCCCGCTCAGCGATGGCGGATGAATCCGCCGTCGCGTACCAGAGCGAGTGTCGGCCCGGAGGGCCGTACGGAGCGCTCAAACAAAGGCGGATGAATCCGCCGTCGCGTACCAGAGCGAGTGTCGGCCCGGAGGGCCGTACGGAGCGCTCAAGTTAGCCGAGGTGGAGCATGTGATCGTCGTCGGAGCCGCCGCCGCGGAAGAGCAGTCGGTCGATGCTCAAACCTCCGGCGCCCGTGAGCGCGACGCCCAGCGCCAGCGCGAACAGACCGATCTGGGTGAAGACCTGGTTGAACACCGCCATCGGCAGGTTCATGGCGCCGTAATCGAGCACCGGTGTCAGCGACGTGAGGTAGAACGCGACGGCCATGGTGATGGCGAGGCCGAGGCCCCACACCCGGCTGAACAGACCCAGCAGGATGAGCGCGCCGCCGACGAGTTCCGTGCCCGCGGCCGCCCACGCCATCCATTGCGGCTTGAAGGTCTCCGGCAAGGGACTGTTCGCCAGGAGCATCACCGTCACGCGGTGCAGGCGCTTCGCCCTGACGGCCGAGCCGTCGCCCGTGACTGTGTTGACGCCGGCAGAATCCGGTGGATGCTGGACGATCGGGGGGGGCTTCGTGACCGGGGGAGGCTTTACCGCCGGT
>JADFOJ010000041.1 GCA_022562915.1 Planctomycetota bacterium
TGGCACGCGGAACCCGAGTCTCGGAGACACCGTCGGCGCGATGGAGAGCTACCGAACGGCGCAGATGATGCGACGGGAGTTGCTCGATGGCGACCCCGACGATGCCCAGTTGCAACACGAAATGTCAAAGAGCCTGCTGCGGGTCGGCGACATTCTGATGACGACCGGCCATCTGGACCAAGGATTGACCGTTCATCAGGAAGCGCTCGGCTTCTCCGAAAAAGCCGCCCGGACCGATCCCAAATACCGGCGGTCCGTCGGCTTGGATCTGAACAATATTGGCGCCGTCCTCGCCAAGCAGGGGCGGCTCGACGAAGCCAGTGACTATTACAGCCGCGCGCTGGCAATACGAAGAGAGGGTGCCCGAGCCGAACCTCGCAACGAGCTGTATCAGCGCGACCTCTCGGTCGCGCTCAATCGCGCCGGGTCAGTGGCGAGCAAGACGGGTGATCTTCACGCGGCGCTCGAGTCGTACCGTGAGGCGTTCGAGATTCGGGCGCGACTGCTCGAGAACAATCCGACGTCCGGTCGACAGAAGCGGGATGTCATGGTGCAGCACTTCTTTATCGCGGAGGTGCTGCTGGATCTCGATCAGCTCGATGATGCGCTGCGCCACGTCGAGCAGTGCCTGCCTGTCGTCGAGCAACGCGCCACGGACAATCCCGCCAGCGCGCGGGCCCGGCGCGACGTCGCGATGGTCCACGAGATCCTGGGACGGGTCCAAATGATGCGCGGCGATGCAGACGCGGCCCTGCGCACCTTCCGTACACTCCAGCTGGAGACCGTCGCGCTGGTCACGTCCGAGCCGGAGAATCCAGACACCCGTGGTCTGCTCGGAAAGAGCTATGAGCACCTGGGCGATCACGCCGCTGCAACCGGCGATGTCGCGGCGGCGATCGAGCACTACCGCGAGGCACTGGAGGTCTTCGAGACGATGGCGGCGGCGACGCCGGAGAGTTTCGAGTACCGGCTCAACCGTGCCCGGGTGCTGCAACGCCTCGGCAGCGTGCTGAGCGAGATGGCCGGCTCCAGCGAGGCCCGGATGAGGCTCATCGGCGCAGGAACTCTACGAGGCGCTGCTGGAGGCGCAGCCGCGGTGGGCCGAGGTTCGCCTCGGCCTGGCGTCCACCCTCCAGGCCGGCGCTGCGTTACAGGCTAGCACCGGCGACGTCGGCGCTGCTGCTGCTACTGCCCAGCGGGCCATCAGCCTGCTGGCGGAGACGAACGCGACGCCGGCCGCCGAAGCGCTGCGGCAGCGGCTCGAAGCGGATCTGCGGCGCTACCGTCAGGAGAGGTCCGCACCGATGCCGCGGTAGCAGGTGAATAAAGGAAGCACACGATGCCGAGCTTTACGCTGACCCGCCGTGTCGAGGCCGCGATCGAAGTCATGGAGGTGACGGCCTTCGAGCCGGGGCGGAGCTACACGGTCGGGTGCCGGTCGTGCGGGTGCGAGTACGAGTCCACGTGGCGGTTCGAGCCCGATGGCGACGCGACCCGCGTCGAGTTCGAGATGGGGTATCGCCCGGTGACCGTCTTGGCGAAGCTCATGTCGCCGCTGGGCCGGCTCATGGCGCCGACGATGAAGAAGTGCTTCGAGAAGGACTTCCAGGCCCTCCAGGCAGTCGCCGAGTCCGGTGGCATGCAGGAGGCTGCCCAGGACACCGCCCTCGCGTGAGTCAGGGCGCCGCGTCGGCCGTCAGCATCCATTCGACGACGGCGGACGGCGGCAACTCGTCGACGCCGAGCCGGCGGAGCATGTTCAGGCACTGCGCGCGGTGGTGCATGCCGTGCGTGGTGACGTGGGTGATCACGCCGCCGCGCGTGAACGTGTAGGTGCGCCCGCCACGCGAGCCGCTGACCAGCTCGTCGAGCGGGTGCGCTCGTACCGAGGACTCCAGGTCGTCGGAGATCTCGTCGAGCAGTTCCAGAAGTTCCTGCGGCGTGCGTTTCTCGCCCTCGTCCAGGCGCGGCCGCTGCTCGCGACCCGCGAGCATGTCGCCCCAGCCACGCATCGCGCCGAGGATGTGCGTGGTGGTGTCGTGCAGCGATCCGGGGCCCATGTCGAACGCCTGGTGGAACTGCTCCTGCGGCAGCGCCGCGCACGCGTTGAGCACATTGCGCGTGGCCCAGCGGTTGTGCGTGAGCAGGATCTCGACGGGGTCGCTTTGCATGAGGCGATCATACTGTGCCTCGGGACGCTACCGGGGCGTGCCCCCGGCGCTTCCGGGGGACCCCCGGCGCTTCCGGGGGTCCCCCGGCGCTTCCGGGGGTCCCCCGGCGCTTCCGGGGGCGGGCGCACCGCCATAAGATGGCCTGCCGGATGCCCAGAGACGACTGGTTGCCATCGCGAGAAGAGGAACTGGCCGCCTGGTTCCTGAACTTCGTCCGCAAGGTCCCGGAATACCAGGACCGGTTGGACCTCAGCCCCGTAGACGTGATCGGGGTCGCGGCCGACGGCGCGGTCGTGCAGTCCGCGGTCGAGGCGGTGGCACTCGCCAAGGCCCGGCTGCGCGAGTGGGTGGACTTCAAGAACCTCGAGCTGTACGGCCGCGGTACGACCCCGGCCGTCCCGGATCCTGCCCCGGCGGGCCCGCCGGGCACTGTCGAACCCGTCGCGCCGGGTATTGTCCGCCGCACGCGCGTGCTGGTCGCCGGCATCAAGGCGCACCCGAACTTCACGGACTCGATCGGCAAGGTGCTGGGCGTGCTCGGGTCGGATGACGAGACGCCCGACGAGGTCATACCAGCCGGATCGGTCAAGGCGTTGCCGGGGTTCCGCGTCGAAGTCAGTTTCGTCAAGGCCCGCTTTGACGGCGTCGACGTCGAGAGCCGGCGCCGCCACGGCACGCGGTGGGTCCACCTCGCGTTCGACAGCTTCTCGCCGTACATCGATAACCGCCCGCCGCTGACCGCCGGCCAACCCGAGCAGCGACACTACCGCCTGCGGTACCGCGACAACGACGTGCCGGTGGGCGACTATTCGGACACGCTCACCGCGACCGCAACGGTGTAGCGAAAAAGAGACCGGGACTCTTTTTCGGCCGAAAAAGAGTCCCGGTCTCTTTTCCGCTACGGCTTGCAGACGCGGCAGGGGCGGTGGCCGGCCTTGATCGCTGCGCGGCGCGTCCGCACGCCCTGGAGGTTCTTGCGCCTGATCCGCCGGGCCCACTTGCAGTCGGGCCGGTGAAAGGGCTTGCTCTGCCAGGAGGCGACGAACCGCGTTTCCGCGGCGTCGAGGTCGCAGTACCCGCCGAGGTACTGGGCGAGCTTGCGGACGAACCGCTTGAGCTCCAGCTTGGTCATGACGACGTGGAAGCCCCGGCCGTCGCGGAGTTCCAGGCCGACGAACCGGTTGTTGGCGATCCGCGGCTTCAGGTTGCCGCCGGCGACGGCCTGGCGAAGCTGGTCCACCAGTTGCCGGAGGGTCGGGCCATGGTGGGCGTGTCCATTGCTGCCCCTGGTGCCGTTGCGTGCTTTGCGGCCGTTGCGGCCGTTGCGTTGGACTCTGAACTTGCGGATGGACTTCCGACTGATGCCCCAACTCTTCAGGCCCGCCACCGGGACGTCCGGCAGGGCAGCAAAGACCGACTCCCTGGGCACGATTAACAGCCCCAGCAGGCAGTTGATCAGGTTCGTGACCTCGTACGGCCCGGCGCTGGACTGGTGCACGATCTCCAAGGTTCTTCTGGTGTACTCGTAGTCGAACTGGCTGACGGCGACCATGCCCATGTCGTCGGCCAGCGGTACGCAGGCCGTGAGCGGTTTTGTCGCGGCCGGCGCGAAGGACGGCGCTTATCGGCCACCCGCCGGCGTCACGGCATCGGACAGGCGCCCCAGTTGCCCAGCAGCTCGAGAAAGTCGGTGATCCCCACGTCGCCATCGCCGTCGATGCCCAGAGCTTGCCCGTCGATGTCCAGCAGAGGACTTGAATAGAGATTCACGAACGTGCCGGGCGACGAGGACATGATCGTCCGCCACTGCTCGTCGGGGGTGCGGAATCCGAACGAGTAGCAGAATACGCCCGTGCCTCCCCCGGGCTCGGGGTGGCACGGTTGAGGGAGTCGCGCCAGCGACTCGCTCGGCCGTGGAGCGACGACCCTCCACGGCCGAGCTCGCTTCGCGAGCTCAACCGTGCCACACAGAGATTGCCAGCGCTCGCGCTATCCATATATATGTCGCGGTCAATCGCCGACGGCGATGATGCTCGCGGTGGGCCGGTCGTTGACGGTGATACGGATCTCGCCGCTGTTGCAGCGGATTTCGGGGACGTACATCGCGTGTCCGAGCACCGGCAGGGCGTGGAAACGGCCCGGGACTTCTGCCCGGAGGTCGTAGGTCATCTGCCAGAGTCCCTCCGGCAGCTTGTCGATGAACATCGCCACGGTGCGGTCGCGGAGTTCCTGGTGAACCCACCGCTGCCGCCCCGTGAAATCGCCGTTGCCCGACGCCTTGAGTTCCTTGACGGCCATCGATTCGCCGCTGTGCAGTTGAACCGCCTCGAACCCCGCGGGCTTGAGGTCCTCGAAGACGAGGTACTCGTAGTTGTTCTTCGCCTCGATCGAGACGACCACCTGGACGCGCTCGCCGCTGGTCACGTAGTCGCCGTCGCCAAGCTCTACGCGGTCGTACACGTAGCCCTTGAGCAGCGTCCGGCGCGGGACGAGCTTGTAGTACTCGCGGCGGACGAAGATCTCGTTGCCGGCGGGCGGCACCGGCTCGACCAGTGTGAAGAACGACGCCTCGACCGCGAAGTAGATCGGCCCCGCGCCGTTGCGGCGGACGATCCTGAACTCGTTGGCGCCGCTGCGGATGTGCTTTGGGTCGATCACGAACCGGCTCGGCGCGCCGAGCGCGTCGGCGGCGGTGATCTTCCGGGTGGCAATCACGGTGCCGTTGACGATGAGGTCGTACTCGAAGCTGGACTCGAGCTCGCCGCTGACCTTCAGGTAGTCATTGAGCGCCAGCACGGTGATCGCGGTGTCGCGGGTGTTGGACCACTGGCCGCCGCGGCGATTCTTGATGAGCCAGTTCGTGACCGGCTCGATGAGCTCGTTGCCGGGCGTGATCGCGAGCATCGCCCGCAGCGCGAACGCCGTCGCCTCGACGCCGCCGTCGGACCAGCGCCAGTACAGGCCGTCTTCGCCCCAGTGGGCGGTGCCGATGACCGCGGGGTGCGAACGGCGGCCGCTGCCCAGCATGATCGAGGTGTCCGGGGCGTTGTCGCGCTTCACACCGTTCTCCAGGTTGCGCACGAGGACCATCGCCTTGTCCCGGTCGCCGAACTCGTGCGCCGCCAGCGCCAGCAGCGCCCGGCTGTACGCGTTGAGTTGCCTGCGACGAGCCCACAGGTTCGCCATCGCCGCGGTTTCGGGCTCAGTGAGCCCCCTGCGATCCGTCGCGGTCGCCCATGTCGCCAGCGCGTGCAGCATCCACGCCTGGATGTCCGGATTGTTTTCCTGCTCGACGATCTCGACGTCCAGGAAGTGTCCCGCGCGCTGCATGGCGTGGCCGCGCACGTCAAGACCGGCCTGCCGTGCGAGGCTCAGCCCCCACAGGACGTACGCGGTCATGAAGTGGTCGCTTTGGCCGCCCTTCCACCATCCCCAGCCGCCGTCGGAATGCTGGAAGTCGTACAGGCGCTCCAGCCCCTGGTTCACGATGACGTCGAGCTTGCGGAGGTTCTCGCGCTTCGCGGCGCCCTTGGGATGGGTCTTCTCGACGAACGCCCGCTCGATACCGCCGAAGACCCTGCCCAGCGCGTCGTCCGCGGAGAGGCCGAGGTCGCCGAGCGTCCGGGCGGTGATCACCGCGGGAAGAAACCGGCTCATCGTCTGCTCGGTGCAGCCGTAGGGGTAGTCCACGAGGTACGGCAGCGCGTCGAGCATCGTGACCGCCATACTCGATGCGATCGAGACGGTCACGGTCGTGGAGTCGATCCGGCGCTGCTCGGGGATCTCCATCGTGAACGTGACGACTTCGCCGCGCACCTTGCCGCTGCGGGCGAGGAACGTCTCGATGCCGTGGTCGTAGACGTCGTAGGTCATCTCCATCGCGTCCCGGTACTCGTCACCGGTGGCAACCAGGCGAAGCACGGCTTCACCGGGATGCTCGACCGCGGCGAGCCAGTCGATCCGGCTCTCGCCGTGGGCGGGGATCGTGATCGAGCCGAGTTCGGTCCCGACCGGCCGGCCGCCCCTGACGACGGCCGTGATGGTGAGCCCCTGCGCCTCAAGGGACGGTCGGATCGTCATGGGCCTGGCGGTGTTGTTGTTGAACAGCCCCGACAGCGTCACCGTGTCGCCCACCACGAAGAACCGCGGCGCCTGGAGCCGCGCCATCAGCGGCTGGCGCGTGCGCGTCGTGGCGGTGCCGAAGCCGAAACGGCTGCCGGTGGTGGCCGCCCGCGCCGTGGCCTTCCAGCGGGTGAGGTTGTCGGCGTAGGTGACGCGCACCGTCGCGCGGCCGTCCGCGTCCGTGACGACGTCCGGCTTCCAGAAGATCGTCGAGCGGAAGTCACTCCGCACCACGACCGCCGGCTGCTGCCCGGCGGCCTGTCGCACCTTGCTCGCCGGCGGCGCGCGCAGGCCGGACGCCGTGGTCTTCGACAGCCCCTCGGCCACCTCCATGGGCATGCCGACGTCGGCGAAGGCGAGATCGCCCCCTCCAAACGTCGATCCACCCCGCCCGGCGGCCCTCTGGCGCAGTCCGTTGCTCGCACGCACGTCTCTTTCGAGCCGGTTCTCGTTGGAGACCAGCCCCGCGAGCTTCGCGTCGATGAGCCTGTCGCCGTCCTCAACCTCGACGAGCTTCAGGTAGGCCTTGTGGTTGAACGTGCTGGTGGTGCGAACCACGTGCGTCGCCTGACGGCGGTCGTAGAAGAACTGCCGCGGATCTCCCGCGTACGGCTGCTGGATGGCGTAGACCGACTCGTCCACCAGCGCAAACGCGACCTCTGCGGAGACGGGGTTGCCGTCCATGTCGCGGGTGAAGACCGTGAAACTTCCCCGGTCGCGCGGCTGGTACGCCTCGCGATCGGGAACGATCTCGACGTCGAGGAACTGCTCCACCGGCGGAACGACGACCTCCTTGCGGTCCACGTGCATCTGCCCGTCGCTGACCATGATCGCATGCAGGTACACGTTGGGAATGTGTCGCTGCCGGATCGGAACGTGGATGAGCTTCACCGACCCGGTCACGTGAACGAGGCGGCACTCGTGCAGGTCGTCGCCCTCGACGCTGAACAGCACCCACCGATCGTTGGTGGGCACGCTGAGCATGACCACGGCGTCCTGGCCGGCACGGAACGTGTCGGAGTCCACGATGATCTCGACGCCGCCCTGGTGGTAGCCCAGCTCGGTACTGCTGCGATCGGCGACCCACACCGAGGTCTCGGCGTTGATCGAGGCGCCCGCGTCCTCGCTGCGCCAGGTGACCCTGTAATACCCCTCGTCGCGGGCGACGAACGAGACGACTGCCTCACCCGCGGCGTCCGTCCGGACGATCCTGGTGAGAACTTCCTGGGAGGTATACCCGCGGAACTTCATCCGCCAGGGCACGCCGTCGCGGCCGGGCGGCGGCGGGAACGAGCGCACGCCGCGCTGCGCCTCGCGCAGTGCCCAGCCGGAAACCTCGCGACCGGCAGGGTCGGTCCAGACCTCCACCCAGCGCTGGCGCGTGACCTTGACGACGCCCTGGACAGTCACCGGCGCCTGGTTGGCGTCGAGGGCCTTGAACTCGATCTCGACGGTGTCGCCGGGACGGTAGAGGTTGTGGGCGGGTTTCGGGTACACGTAGTACCGCTGCCGCGTCACCCGCACGGAGTCCGTGCCGACGATCTCGCGCCGCGAGGCGTCGGTGACGCGGGCCTCGATGGTGTACTCGAAATCCTGGCCGCCGGCTGCGGGCGTCTCGAAGGAGATCGTCACGCGGCCGGAGTCGTCGGTGGTGAGCGTCTCGCGTTTGATGATCTGGCCGGGGCCCCCCCACCACGACTGCCGTGAACCTTGCCGGTCGCCGTAAAGCCACGGGTAGTCGCGCGGCGGCGACCACCGGTGATAAAACGGTTTCTGGTAGACGAGCACCTCGACGTTGGCGCCCGCGACGGGCCCTCCGAAAAAGTAGCTCGCCTGGATCTCGGCCTGGACGGTGTCGCCGACACGGAAGGCCCTGGTGCGCCCCGCGTCGTCCCGGGGCATGCTCACGAGGACCTCGAACTCCGGCAGCTTGTATTCCTCCAGGCGAAACAGCGTCGCCGAACCGATCGTGTGACTGCGCCTGGTTGTCGAGAACGTCACCTGGTACTCGCCCAGCGCCAGCGACTCGCCCAGCACGAGTTCGGCCCAGGCAGTCCCGAACGCGTTGAGTTGGAGCACGCCCTCGTCGACTTTGCCGCGCGGCCCGCTGATCTCGTACCGGACGGACTTCTCGGCGGGCGTCGTGTAGCCGCCGCCGTTGTTGGTTCGCGCGGTGATCTTCCACCGGACGGTCTCCAGCGGCCGGTAGGCGGGCCGGTCGGTGGCGGCGTAGATGGTCCATTCCCGGGCGCCGCCGGGATGACTGAACCCGCCGCCCATCGCGAACGCCTGCCGGCCGTTGACCGCGGCTGTCACGAGATAGCCGTAATACCGCTCGCGGTTGCGCGTGCTCGCATCCACCGTGAACCGGGTCAATCCGTCGTCCCCGGCCTTCTCGACGGCCTCGCTGCCGGTGAAGCGGTCGTTCCTGTACGTGTAGGTCCACAGTTGCACGCGCGCGCCGGGCACCGGCGAGCCGTCGATCGCGTCGCAGACGTAGGCGATCACCTTCCCGCGCCACGACTTGAGAACAATCGAGAGATCCGTGACCAGGATCAGGTCGCGCGCGGTCTTGCCGTGGGCGGTCGCCTCCAGCAGGTACGCTCCGACCGGCAGATGTTGGTCCACCCGGATCGACTCGCGGCCCCTGGTGTGTTCGCCCGTGTCCCTGGTATCGAACCGCCACGCCTTGACCTTCCGCCCGCCGGCGGGATCCAGGTGCCAGACCCACTCGTTGAGGTTGCGCTCCTTGACGGTCGGGTCGACGTCGCGGGTGAGGTCCACGCGGTACAGCGCCAGGTCCACGCCGCCGAGATTGCGCCACTTCACATCGAACTGGACCTCGGAGCCGGGCAGGAAGATGCTGGCGACCGCGACGTTGAGTTGCGGCTCGGTGATCTGCTTGATCTGGTTCTTCGCGTTGTCGTAGTAGCGGGTTTGGCCCTTGCGGAACTCCCTGGTGAGTCGCCGGTACAGCTCGACCGCCTTGACGAAGTCCGGCTGCTGCCGCCACTGCCCGTCAGCCGTTCGGATCACCCGGCCGTTGTTGGCCATCCACTGCGCGTAGTGGAACAGCGCGTCGTCGTACCACGGGCTGGTGCGTCCGAACGCCAGCGCCGCCTCGAACTCCGTCTCGATCCGCCGCCGCTGCGACCACGACCCGCCGTACTGTTTCAGGGCCATCGCCAGCAGGTAATGCGCGCGGGCGCGATCCAGAGCGTCTCTCGCGATCGTGCGGGCGTTCTCCAGGACGTTCAGCGGAATGTTGTGGTAATACCAGTAGTCGTTCTGACGCCACGCGGGGTCGGCCATGCGCCACACCATCTCCAGGTAGCGGCGCCGCGCCGTCTGAAGGTCGCGGTTCCCCGCCCAGAAGTCCAGCGCCTGCTGGTAGTGCTTCCAGCCCTGGGCCCAGTTCTGCGAACCGCGGCGCAACCACCAGTAGTCGCCGAGCGACTCGTGCGCCTCGGCCCACACCCCGTCGCGGTCCTGGGGCCGCTGGATCGCCTGGGACAGTGTCTCCAGCCGCCGGCGCGCGGTCTCAAGGACGGTGTCGTCATGGGTTCGCGACCCGGCCTGGGCCCGCCACGAGGCATCGGCGATGCGGAACTCGACCCAGCGGGCCTGCGGCGCCGGGAGATCCAGGTCGCCGAGCCGCTGGTACAACTGCAGCGCACGCGCGTACGAACCCTCCGCGTAGAGCGTCTCGGCCCTGTCACGGCTCCGCTGGTACTCCGAGTCCGGGGGCGCGGCCGCGAGCGGCGTGCCAAGAACGGCGGACACGGCCAGGAGACCGACGAACGCGCGTGAGCTGGTCATGTTGGTGAGTCCTTGTCCGGGGGCGGGTGGCCTTCATCGGTCCATGGCCGCACCGGTGGCCGTGTCGAACAAAAATAGCCCGGCGGAGTCACTTTCTCCGTCCGGGCGGTTTAACTATTCGGCTCGGTTGCCCGGGCCGTTGCCTTGTTTCGAAAGGTTCAGGCAGCTTCCTCGTGCTGATCGTCGGTGGTGGGCGTCTCGGTCATCTGCTGGGGCGCAGGGGCCGTCGCCGTCGCCGTCGGCGAGCCGCCGTACTGCGCGCCGCTGAAACCCAGGACCGGGTAGAAGATGAAGCCGAGGAACGCCAGCCCCATACCGAACCCGGTGCCCTTACCGAAGTGCCTGGCAATGTCGACGCTCATGACGACCGCAACGATGAGGTTGACGACCGGAACGAAGAACAGGATCACCCACCACGCCGGTCGCTGGGCGATCTTGCACATCAGGAAGATGTTGTAGATCGGGACGAGCACGCCCCAGCCCGGCTGGCCGGCCTTGGTGAACACCCGCCACATGCCGGCGATGGCGATCACCAGCACCGCCATCATCACCAGCATCGGGATCATGCCGGCGGAGCCGGTGTCGGCGCCGTACGTCGTCTGTGCCAATGTCGATTCAAACATGGGAATTCCCTTCTCAGTGAACGTGGTTGGTCCCGCCTCAGCGCAGGTTCGCAGGGCGGGTACCGATATCGATCGCCTGCACCAGCATCACCATGTCAGCGTTGAGAACGAACCCGCGTGACTTGTCGGTTGTCTTGATGCCGTATTCCTTGGCGAGCGCCCGCATCGTCGGTGTCACCAGGCTCGCCGTCTCGAAGAGCATCTTCGAGTACTCGTCGGGCAGGTCGTCCGCTGAGTCGGGGAAGCAGACCGGGGTGGCGTCGGGGTTCGCCGACAGGTGGATGTTGAAGAGCATCGTGTTGCCGTCGGAGGACGACAGCGTCGTCAACTGCCGGAGCCGGCTCTCGGGATCGCCGTCCGTCGCCTCGCCGTCGGTCACGTGGATGACGATCGGCGGGTAGCAGTCCGGGTGCGCATCCAGCCAGCCCTGAACGATCTGCTCCGCCTGCGACGCCGCCCGGCACATCGGGGTGCCGCCGTCGGCGACCGCGTCGAACCACACCGGCATTCGGATCGAGTCCTTTTCCTCGATCCTCGCGGGGTTGTCCGCGATCTGGCTGATGGGGATGAGTTCCGCGCCATCGGTCGAACCCGCCAGGCAGGTGCCGACCTTCTTGCCGTAGCCCAGGACGCCGACGTGGTAGTAATCCCGAACGCCGTCGGACTTGGCGCACTTGATGCTCAACTCCGAGAGCCACCGGTTCATCGTGTCCGACACGCCGGTGGCCTTGGCCACCTTGGTATCGCCGGCGGAGATCTCCTCTGCCATTGACGTGGACTGGTCGATCAGGAACAGGAAGCACGAAGGATTGTCCGAACTGATCTCGGCTGTGTAGGGCATTGCTCAACTCCGGGGCCAGGTGCCAATAACCTCCCTCCCTTCGTCACGGTGCGGTCACGACTTGAGCAAGTCCGCCCAAGAAGCGCTCCGAGAGCGGTCGGGGGCTTTGGTCGGGCCCCGTCCCTGCCGATATGGGGCGAGACGACACCTGCCCGCAGGAGGGGATTCTGACATGTTCACCATGACAGCCGGTCTTCGCCGGCTCGCGTTCACCGCCGGCGCGGTCATGCTCGCAGGCGGCTGGGGCATGACGGGGTACGTTGACGCCAACCAGCAGGCGGCCGGTGTCGACGCCGGAGCCCGCTGGCTCGAGGGCGTCCGCGCAACGACGGCGACCGTGCGGCCGTCGGCGCCGGACGGGACCGGGGTCGAGGAATCATCGGCCCCGGCGAACCTGTTCGAGATCACCCGGCAGGTCTCACCGCCGTCGTCGGTCCTGTATCTGCTCGGCGTCGCAGCCATGATGGCGGGCGCGGGGTTGATGGCCCTGACGGCACCGTGGCGTGTCGCGCCGGTGGCGGCCTCGGTCGGCCGAACGGAACATCGTCAATACGTGTCACCACCGCCGCCGCCGTTCCCGTCCGCAGCGGCGGCCCCGGCACCCTCGTTCGGCGGCATGCCGCCGTCGCGCGAGGCGCAGCAACTCGCCGCGGACCCGCTTCACCCCGCGGCGCAGCACGCCTCCGCGAAGCAGGCCGCCAAGCCGCTGAAGTACAAGCGAAGGGCGTGATCGATGCCTCGTACCGATGCAGGCCCCGGGATGCGAATCTCGACGCGGGCCTTCCACGTCCACAAGCGCGGCGGCACCGAGGATGAGTACGAGGATGCCTTCTTCCCGGACGGTTTTGCCGAGCAGGTCCGCGGCTTCCGCTGCGCCGTCGCGGATGGCGCGTCGGAGTCGGCCTTCGCGAGCCAATGGGCACAGTTGCTCGTCGACGCCTTCGGCCGCCGCGAGTTGCACCTCGCGCACCTGCAGGCGAAGTGGCAGAAGTCCATCGGCGGCAAGCGCCTGCCGTGGTTCCTGGAGAAGAAGGCTCGCCGCGGCGCCTTCGCGGCGCTCATCGGTCTGTCGATTCGCGCGGCCGGCGCCGCCACGGCCAGGGCGAGGATCGCCGCGAACCGCGCGGTGGCCTCCGTCAGCGCGGCGGACTGGATGCCCCAGGCCCCCGGCTCCCGCGACAACGGGTCGGACGAATCACACTCCAACGGCTGGCACACCGGCAGCGGCTGCCATCGGGGCGAGATCGACGGCACCTGGCGGGCGATCGCCGTCGGCGACAGTTGCCTGTTCCAGGTGCGGGATGACGAGCTCATCACGGTCGGCCCACTGAGCAGAAGCGACCAGTTCGACAACTCGCCGTTCCTGCTGGGCTCGAAGTCCGCGCAGTCCATCGGGCGCAACGCGCCGCACGTGAGCGTCCACGCAGGCACCTGGTCGCGCAACGACCGGTTCTACCTTGCCACCGATGCAATGGCCCAATGGCTCTTGCTCCGTGACGAGGCCGGGCTGCCGCCGTGGACGATGCTGCGCGAGCTCGGAGAGCAGGACACGCTTCCCTTCGACGAGCTGGTCACCGAGATGCGGCTCGAGCACGACCTGCACAACGACGACACGACCCTGCTGCGGGTGGAGGTCTCCTGACGATGCCCGCTGCGACCGGCCCGTCCTGGCCCACCATGACCGAGTACCAGGAGGCGATCCAGTCCCCGAAGCTCTGCTTCGCCGGGCGCAAGCTGCGCACCGGCCGGCCGGTGCTGAACAAGCTCGGGCTGCCGCGGCCCGTCTGCGGGCAGTTCGCAAGCGTCTACGAAGTCACGACCCGCGGCTCGCGCTGGGCGATCAAGTGCTTCCTCCGCAACACGCCCGATCTCCACAAGCGGTATGCGAAGATCGCCGACCACCTGGGCACCGTCACGCTGCCGTACTTCGTCGACTTCGACTATCTCGACGAGGGGATCCGGGTGCGCGGGCACTGGTTTCCGATCGTCCGGATGAAGTGGGTGGACGGGCTGCCGCTGAACGAGTTCGTCCAGAAGAACCTCCTGGATCGGGGTGTACTGGAGACGCTGGAGCAGGACTGGGTTCGCCTGCTTGACGACCTGCGGTCCGTCAAGGTCGCCCACGCCGACCTTCAGCACGGCAACGTGCTGGTGGCCCCGGACGGCCGCCTGCGGCTCATCGACTATGACGGCATGTGGGTCCCGCCCCTGGATGGCGAGACGAGCCACGAGATCGGCCATCCCGATTACCAGTGCCCACTGCGAACAGGCCGGGATTTCCATGCGGAGATCGACCGGTTCGCCGGCGACGTGATTCGCGTCGCCCTGCGCGCTCTCGTCCGGCGGCCGGAACTCTGGGAGAAGTACGACAACGGCGAGAACCTGCTGTTCCGACGATGGGACTTCCTGGAACCGGCGAAGTCCGGGCTGTTCGAGGATCTGCGCGACCTTGGCGACGACGAGATCAACGCGAGGCTCGAGTCCATTGTCCGGACCTGTGGCGGCCGCGCCGCCGGGCGAGCCGCCGGACAATCCATGCATGCCACGCCCGACATGCCTGCCATGAACACACCCGGCGGCAACGTCCACAAGGCAGCGGACATCCACACGCTGGGCGTGCGATCGCCGGCAAAGACCGTCGCGGTACCACGGCAACCGCAACGGCGGCAACGGCCGCAACAGCCACGCCACGCGCCGGGGCCACCTGCGATGGGCACCGGTGTACCACCGGCCGCGCCGGTCGCGAAGCCCGCCCCCGCCACAATGCCGGTCGCGGCACCTGCCGCGGCGGCCCGGCCACCGGAAGGCAGCGTGACGCTGGGCGTGGCGCGCGGGGGTACCTTCCTGGCGTTACTGTCGGCGATGGCCGTCGCCGCGGTGATGGAGTTCCCGGTCCTGCTGGGCCGCGGCGGTGACGATGTCACGAGATTGCCGGGCGTGATTTTCTGTCTCGGCACCGCGCTGGGGCTGGTGTCCCTGTTCACGCTCCCGGGCAGACGGCCCGGCCACCGGAACGTTCACAACGCCTTCTGCGGCCTGGCGGTCGTGATCATACTGGGCACTATTCTCGGCGAGTTGCTCGTCGGGCGGTTGTCGCACTGGACCGGCGACGACCGGCTCCAGTGCGCGCTCATGTTGTCGATGCTGGTGTCGGGCGCGCTGGGACTCCTGCTGGAGCGCGCGTGGGCACGTCGATGCGTTTCCTGATCCACTGCAAGAACCCCAGGACCGGCCAGTCACACGAGTTCGAGCTCGATGCGCACGACTGGAACGAGGCCGAGCAGCAGGTGCTGGCCGCGGGCCTGATCCCCGGCCGGATCGAACCCGCCGTGCATCGCGACGGCCCGGCCCCGCCGGCTGAGCACCATCCGACCGCCGCGGAACTGGAAAACGGCCCGGAACCGCCGGCGGATTCGCCTCCTGGCGAGATTCATCGGCGCGGCGGGGATCGTCGTCATCGTCGTCGCCGTGCTGGGCACGATCCTGTCGGACCGCGACCCGAGCTTCAGCTTCCGGGAAATCAAGGCCTCGGTGCGTTTTGACGGATCCCTGTTCTCGATCGCCAACACCGACGACTTCGCGTGGCACAACGTCGTCATCGACGTCAACGGCGGGCTCGCCAATCGCGGCTGCGCCCTGAGACCGGGCGTCATTGCGAGCCGGCAGACGATCGCCGCACCCGCCACGGATTTCGTCGACGAGCGCGGCCGTCACTACGACCCGACCACCGAGCCGCTGCGTCAACTGCGGATCATCTGCGACGTCGGCGACGGCGAGAAGGCCCTGTACACGCGCCGGTGGGATCCGCCGCTCGGTCCTTTGAGCGCTCCGTAGCGGCCTCCGGCCGCACACTCGCTCTGGTACGCGACGGCGGATTCATCCGCCGCCGCTGAGCGGACGTCTACTGCAGCGCTCCGTAGCGCCTCATGCCGCACACTCGCTCAGCCCCAGTTCCCCAGCAGCGCCAGGAAGTCCGTGATGCCGACCGCGCAATCCCCGTCGAGATCCGCGGCGCACGCCGGCGGGCACGGGACGGGACACGCGCCCCACTCGGCGAGCAGCATCAGGAAATCCGTGATGCCCACGATGCCGTCGCCGTCGAGGTCGCCCGGCACCGGCACGGTGCAGTTGACACTCGTCAGCTCGATGCCGTCCACGGCGGCTTCGACGTTGGAATTGTCCCCGGTGTCGAACGCAACGAAGCGGATGCGGAACTGATCGGTCCGCACGATGAAGTCCCCGATGGAGAACTGGCGGAAGATCCACCCGCCGTTGACCTCCGGGCCGGTTGGCCCGACGGTCTCCAGCTCGACCCAGGTCTGCCCGCCGTTCTCGGAGACCTCCACGATGAAGACGTCCTCGAACGGCGCGCTGCCGAGCCCGTTGCTGTACCAGCGCCAATAGGAGATGATCTCGGTGTCACCGGAGGCGTCCATGATCGGAGACGTGAGCGTCGTGGAGGTCCCGTCAACGTCACTGTTGCCGTTGTCGTTGTCGGTGAGAAAACACTGGCCGGAACCGTCCGCGTCGGCGAGCGGGGACCCGTGGATGCCGTTGACGACCGGCACGCCGCGGTTCCACGTACCGCGGGTGAGGTCGGGGCTGTCGGCGACGGTCCAGCCGAGGTCGAGTTCGAAGTCGTCGGCGAACGTGACCTCCTCCGCCAGGGCGCTCAGGCCGGAGTACTGGACCAGCGGCGCGAAGATGGGGTTCGTCACGACCTCGGCCGTCGTTGTCTCGGCGCTGAAGTGGTACTGGACCGTGACACCGCACCCAAGCGGCGGAAGCACCGCGTCGTAGACGTTCGCGGCGATCTCCTGGACCGCGGCGGCGACCGGGCCGCTGCCGTCGTCGAAAAGCATCTCGCCGGTGCCCGGCTGGGGCGTGCCGCCGTTGAGGCCCGTCACCTCGAACCGGATCGTCAAGCCGGCGGGGTCGAGCATGTCCGGCAGACCGTTGGGAAAGCTGAACCCCAGCAGCGGCGCCGGCAGGCACACACCGGTCGGTACGGCGAGAGCCCCCTGGAGGCCGGGGTTGTCGATCGCCGTCCCGGCGTTCGCGCCGCCGGCGGCATCGCAGCCTGAATCCGTGTGTATGCCGATCGCCTGGTCGGTCTGCTCATCGATCACGGCGGAGCCGGAGTTGCCGGGCCGGGTGTCGACCTGGTACTCGACGATGGTGCCGGCGACGTTGACGTACGGTCCGGAGTGGGTCTGTTGCGTCCTGTTCCATTCCAGGGGCGTGTCGTCGAGCCCGTAGCCGGTGATGCGGATCGACTGGCCTGCGACCACGGGCGGCGTCTCGGCGATCTCGTACAGGGCACCCTGGGCCACCAGCGGAACAAGCCCGGTCTCGCTGTTGGGGAAGCATCCGAAATACGACCAGTCGTTGCCGGTCTGGCCCCACGCGAACTGGATCGAGGCAACGTCCACCGCGTACTGGTCCTCCGGACCGGGGTGGAGCATCACGCCGTTGGCGTCGGACAACGGGACGTTGAACTGGATGACGTCCAGACCGTTCAGGACGCAGTGCCCCGCCGTGAGCATGCACCCGCCGTCGTCCATGAACAGCCACGCCGTGCAACCGGTCGGCAGCGCGCGGCCCGTGGCCGGGTCGGCGGACGGAACGCGATCGTCGTCCTCACCGCAGATGGACGCGATCCCGCCGCCGGCGGGCAGGCCCGCCATGACCGAGGGGATCGCCAGCCGGCTCGGGCCGGTCGCGGCGTCGGCGATCAGCTCCACGGAGACAGCCTCTCCGTTGAAGTACGCCGAGGTTTCTCGCCACTGACCGAGTGCCACGGCATCGAGCGTCTGGACGGCGCCGTCGGCGAGAGACGTTATCCGGATGACCGTCTCCTGCCCGCCTACCGGCGCGCGCCCAAGCACGACGTCGTCGAAGGTCAGCCGGATCCACGCCGCGCCGGGCACGCGGACCTCCTGGCGGAAGATCGGTCCCCGCACGTGGGTCGCGTTGCGCAGCTCGCCCGAACTGACCGCCACCGGAACCCGGACCCGGTCGAGCGACGCGGTCTGCGCCCCGGCACCGGTCGCAAGGAGCGCTGCACAGAGCGCGAGGGCGATCATCGTGTACGGGCGCATGTTCGAGCGGTCCGGTGGGGTCTCAACGTCGAGCGTACCTGAGAGTGTCGCCGCGGAAAGACCGCTGTACACTCGGAAACCTGAAAAAGAGGACAAATGAGTCGAGAATAACGGCCTCCTCTCTACAATCGAGGCCGGTTGCCCTCGAGAGATACGGCAAAGGAGAAGAAATGATGCCGGGACAGGTGGCGGTCCGAGTGTGCGCGGCGTTGCTCCGGGCGGCGGGCGCGGGGCCGCCCAGGAAGTCGAGCGGCCCTCGGGACGGGACACGCCCCAGGAGACGGCGTCGGCTCCGGACGGCAGCGAAGAAAGCCCGCTGACGGAGACCCGTCGCTGAGGGTCTTCGTCGCCGGCGGCTATCACGACCTTGCCACACCGTATTTCGCGGCTGATTTCACGATCGGCCACCCGGGCCTCGATCCGGCGTTGCGCGAGATCGTCCCCGTCCGGTATTACGACGCGGGGCACATGATGCATATCCACAGGCTCTCGGCGAACCGGCTCAGAGAGGACCTGCGGGCCTTTTATGCAGTGGCGGCCGGGCCGCGATGACCTACAATCTGCCTCGACGCCCACGGACATCGCGGACAAGGCTAAGAAGGAGGCTCTCAGTGACAATGACAGCGTACGGATGTGCAGGACGAAGGCTCGTGTTGTCCGCCGCGGTATTTCTCGTGGTCCCGGCGTTGCCGGCCGGCGCGCAATCGCAGTGGGTCGACTGGAACCTGGACACCGCGGCGAGACTTCAGCTCAGCGTCGTGAGCGTGAACGACAACCAGGAGAAGGACGTCACCGTCGGGGATTTCGACAACGACGGCGACACGGACCTGGTCATCGTCCGCAAGGTACCCTTCTCGACTCCCGGGTCGCAGATCAACGTCCTGCTGATGAACGAGAACGGCGTGCTGGTGGACCGGACGACCGCCCTGATCCCGGGGTTCATGACGCCCGACGACTCGCGCGACGTTCTCGCCTTCGACTGCAACGGCAACGGCTGGCTGGACATCCTGACGATCAACACGTTCGGCCAGGCTCCGCGGCTGTTCATCAACCAGGGCGTCGACGGCAAGGGGACGTTCCTCGGCTGGATCGAGTCGTTGAACTGGTTCTCGCCGGCGTTCGTGCCCGGGCCCAAGTTCTGCGCGGCGTATGACGGGGACATCGACAACGACGGCGACCTCGACCTCTACTTCTCCGACTACGACAACACGCTGGAGGACCGGTTGCTCATCAACGACGGCAACGGCCACTTCACCGACGAGACCGACCTACGATTCCCGACCGGCATCAACAACTCGGTCTTCGGAACCGCCAGCTTCATACACGACTTCAACCTCGACGGCTGGCCGGACATCCTCAGGTCATCGGGCGCCTTCGAGCCGCTGAAGCTGCTGATCAACAACCAGGCCGGCCGGTTCGAGCTCATGCAGATCCTGCCGTCAAACGCCGTGTACATGGTCCGCTCGGCGGACTTCGACAACGACGGCCGGAGAGACATGTACGTCGTCTCCGACGGCCAGGACTACCTGCTCATGAACGATTCCACCAATCCGAACGGCACGATCAACGTGACCCAGGTGAACGTCTCCAGCAGCACCCACACCGCGGGCTTCGGGGGCAACGTCCATGTCACGGATCTCGATCGCGACGGGTTCCTGGATGTCGGCGTCGCCGACGTGGACGTGGACATCCCCGGCTGCGTCCGCCGTTTCGCCGCCCTGCGAAACACGCTGCCGGACACGGGCAACGACGGTTTTACGGACCCCAACAATCCGCAGACGCTGGCATGGAACACGCAGGGCGTCCACGACTTCGCATGGATCGACATCAACGGCGACCAGTTCATGGACCTCTTCCAGGCCACCTGCACCGGGTACAGGGTGTTCATGATGGAGCCGTTCGAGCTTGACATCGTCGGCGACATCGACGGCGACGGCGTGGTCGGCATCCTCGACTTCCTGTTGCTGCTGGGCGACTGGGGCAACTGCCCCGATCCCTGCCCGCCCACATGCGGTGCCGACCTCGACGCCGACTGCACGGTCGGGATCCTCGACTTCCTGCTGCTGCTGGGCAACTGGGGGTGAGCTCGGGGGGCGGCGGCAGGGGGAAAATAGACCGGGAGTGTTTTCGGTCTGAGGCCACCGCGTCAAGGTAGACCGCCGACCGAAAATATTCCCGGTCTATATTTCCCCCCGCCGCCGCCGCCCCCCGAGATCAGCTCAACGGCAGTGTCAACTCGAAGCAGGCGCCGCCGGCGCCCTCGCCGCCGGCGACGCGAGGCCTGAGCGTCAGGTCGCCGCCCGTGTCGCGGGCGAGTCCGCGGGCCAGCGCGAGCCCCAGGCCGACGCCCGGGGTGGGATCGCCCTCGTTGCGTACGCCGCGATCGAACGCGTCGAAGATCGCCTTGGCCTTCTCGTTCGGTACGCCCGGCCCGTGATCGCGGACGGCCAGGACCAGCCTGGTGTCGCGGACCCCGGCGGTGAGGTGAACCGTGCGGTCCTCTGAGCCTGCGGCGTACTTGCAGGCATTGTCCACGAGGTTAAACAGGATCTGCCCGACCGCCTCGACGTCCACGCTCAGCGACGCGGGCGCGGCGACGTCACCCTCGACGAGCAGTTCCAGCCCCGCCGCGTCGGCGCGGCGGCGCAGGTTGGGCACGACGTCATCCAGGAGCCGGGCCACGGTGGTCGTGACCGAGCGGGCCGGTCGGCGGCCTTCCTCCAGCCGCGCATACGCCAGGACGTTTTCGACGATCGCCGAAAGACGCCCCGACTCGTCGCGAAGCGTGTTCAGGTAGGTCTGCCGCTGCTCGGGGTCGCTGACCATGTCCTCGGCGAGCATCTCGGAGTACATCCGGAAGGTCGTCAGCGGTGTGCGCAACTCGTGGGTGACTGCCGAGGCGAAGCGGCTGCGTTTCACGCCGTAGGCGATGCTCGCCCGCAGCGAGACCGCGACCGCGGCAATCCCGGCGAGGACCGCCATCCACGTCACGGCGAGCGTCGAACGCGCCGGCGTCACGAACCCGGTCGCCGGCGGCGCCGGCCGTGGGACTTCCAGGGCGACCGGGATCGTCGCCAGCATCGTGCCGCCCGGATCGTTGTCCCGCGGCAGGCCGACGACCGGCACCAGAGCCGCGCCGGTGAACAGATCGGTGATCTGCTCCAGTAACGCATCGCGCAGCTTCGGCCAGTCGCAGACGAACCCCTGGAAATACTGCTCGTGACCAATGCGAACGGAGCGCGTGAAGACCAGCGTGACGGCGCCGCCGGCGTCGTTGCTCCAGAAGGGCACCAGCGTTCCCACGACCACCGGTCCCGCCGGGCCGCCGACCGGTTGCTCGGCCCGCTGCCTGCGGACGGCCGCGACCGCCTGTTGATAGTTGCCTCGGCGCTTGGTGAGTTCCTGGCGGTTCATCTCCTGCTGGGCCTGCTCTGCCCGCGCCGGCGGCGCCCGCAGCGGGATCGGGGGCCCCTCGGCGATCTCACCGGTCGCCTCGTCGGCCGCGGCAACACACTCCTGCACCTGCCGGGGCGTCACCAGGCTGTTGATCGACTCGAGCCTCTCGGAGTTGGCGACGAGCTGTGCCTCGGACAGGTACGACTCCGCGGCAAGATCGCGGTACGCGCCGCGGGGTGACTGCGGGGACGTCAGGCCGCCGTCGGGCGCCATCTGGAAGTGCAACGAGAAGTACTCCGACTCGAACGACAACAGCGGCGATGCCGTGAGCACCTCGCCCGGCTCGATGGGATCCAGCACGGCCGTGTACGCCCGCTGCTGCGGGAAGAACGGCTGGTAGTCGAAGTACGGCCTCGCCGCTTCCCGGGCCAGCAACGGCGCGAGCCACGAGTCCAGTCGCCACAACGCCAGGCGCAGCGCTTCCTGGTGGGCCGAGTCGGTCCGGGCCCGCAGCTCCGCGCGCTCCAGGCGCACGACGGTGACCGTGATCCACGTGAGCCCGAGTGTCACGGCGACCGCGCCGGCGCCGTAGGCGACCCACCACCGGCGGCGCGGTCTCATGGGTCGACCTCGACCGTCTCTGCGAGCATGTAGCCCTTGCCGCGCACCGTCTGAATCACGTGATCCACCGGAACATCGGCGGTGTCGCAGAGCTTGTCGCGAAGCCGCGCGATGTGCATGTCCACGGTGCGGGTCTGGATGCCGCGCGGATTCAAACCCCACACGTGCCGGAGCAGTTCGCTGCGGTCGATGGCCCGGCCGCGGTTCGCCGCGAGGTAACGCAGGATCTCGACTTCGCGGAGGGTGAGCTGCCGGCAAACGGCCCCCGGCCGGGAGATCTCGCGCCGCTGCAGATCCATCGTGCGGTCGCCGGCCCGGAGGATCGCGACGTCACCGGCGCGCTGCGGCGAACGGCGCAGCACCGCCTCGACGCGGGCGAGCAGCTCCCTGGCGCTGAACGGCTTGATGACGTAGTCGTCGGCGCCGTCGGCGAGGCCGCGGACCCGATCTTCCTCGGCACCGCGAGCGGTCACCATGATGATCGGCAGAGTCGGCCGGGTGCGTCGCAGCTCCCGGAGCACGCCGAATCCGTCCAGGCGCGGCAGCATGACATCCAGCAGCACGAGGTCGATCGATGATTCCAGCGCGACGGCCAACGCGGTCCGCCCGTCGTCGCAATCCAGGACGCCGTAGCCTGCGTAGGTCAACGCATCGACCAGCCCGCGGCGGATGGCCGTGTCATCCTCGACGACAAGGACAGTGGATCGGTTCATCGACGTGCTCGCGACAATCATACGGGCACCTCAGCACGGGTCCTTGAAGGTAAACCCCTTGCTGCCGGCCTGTTCGCGGATGGCGGACCGGATGGCGTTGTCGAACGAGTCCGGATCGTCGGTTGCCTGGCGCCGCATGAGGTCGGCGATCCATGCCGCCCGCTTTCGGCTGAGCTGCTTGATCCGATCCTGGGTCTCACCGCGGCGGCGGCTCATCTCGGTGACGTAGGTCTTGCGCTGGACGATCGTCATGGACTGCATCCTGACCGGAAGCTCATCGGCGCTGACGTCCTCCAGCTTGACCTTGCCGGAGCTGCACGCGTCCACGAGGTCCCACGAGCAGACGTACAGGCCCTGGGACTTGGTCACCGCCCGCGAGGCCGCGGCGGCCGAGTTGAGGCTCTCGGCGTTGGCGTCCTGGGTGGACTGGTTCGCCAGCCCGGCCCGGCCACGCGCCCCGAAAGGCAGGTACGTCTCGTTGAGCTTCGTGCTCAAGGTCGCCAGCTCAGAGTCGAAGGGCGTCTCGACGACAATCGTGCCGCTGTCCTGGTCGATCGAGGCGAACCGACCCTCGGCCAGCTCCGCCACCTCCATCCATTCCGACGCGACGGTGTCGTGGACCGGCCCGCAGTAGATCGCGTTGACCATGATGCCGCGCGCGATGAGCTCGCCGCACATGGTGCGGAACGGCGCCTCGCGGTCCTGGTCGGCGGACTCGTTGCCCGCCACGATGATGAGCTTCAGTGCGCTCTCGGACGGGTGCCAGTCGAGCCGGGCGGCGTACTGCAGAACACGGCCGACGTACTCGGTCCCGCCGTTGGTGCTCAGTGCGAAGAGCTTCTCGGAGATGACGTCGAGGTCGTCGGTGAGATCGCTGTCGACGGTGACCCATCCGTTCTCGGCCTCGTGGCCGAGGTTGCCGAACGTCAGCAGCGCCACGCGGAGCTTCGGTGCCGGCTCCGCCATCGCGAGGTCGTTGACGATGTCCCAGAGCTTCTGCCTGGCGGAGTTGATCAGCCCGCTCATGCTTCCGCTGGTGTCGAGGCAGATCGCGAGATCGATGGCCTGCGGGGCGGGCACGTACTCCCCCGGCACGCCGCATGCGTGGGCCGGCCGGGCGACCGGCCCCAGCAGGATGGCGGCGGCCGCGGCCAGCAGGACGCGGCGTGAGTTCTTCTTGATCGTGGTCGCTGTCATGTGATTGCTCCATATGGGGTCGTGGGGTTCCGCGGGGCGGCGCGCAACGCGCTACGCCGGCCATACAAAGGTACGGTCAGCGGCGGTCCCGCCGGGTAACAGCCGTGTAACAGTTTTGGCCGGATCGTCCCCGGCGGGTTATCCTGAGGGCCATGAAAGCATCCGAGCTGTTCGTCCGCTGCCTGGAGAACGAGGGCGTCGAGAACATCTTCGGGATCCCCGGCGAGGAGAACATCGACGTGATGGACGTGCTGCTCGACAGCACGGTCCGTTTCATCACGACGCGTCACGAGCAGGGCGCGGCCTTCATGGCCGACGTCTACGGGCGGCTCACCGGCCGGGCGGGCGTGTGCCTGGCCACGCTCGGACCCGGCGCGACGAACCTCGTCACCCCCGTCGCCGACGCCAACATGGATCATGCGCCGGTCGTGGCCATCGCCGGCCAGGCGGCAACGACGCGCATGCACAAGGAGAGCCACCAGCACCTCGACCTTGTGAGCCTGTTCCGACCGATCACCAAGTACAGCGTCCAGATCCGCGAACCGGAGGTGATCCCTGAGATCGTGCGCAAGGCCTTCAAGATCGCCGAGGCCGAGAAACCCGGTGTGAGCTTCATCGACTTCCCGGAGAACATCGCCGGCAGCGAGATCCAGGACAAGCAACCGCTACTCGTCCAGCGGGCGCTGCCGCCGGCTCCACCGGCGGAGAAAGTCCGCCAGGCGGCGGCGATCATCTCCGAGGCTGCTTTCCCGATCATCATGGTCGGCAACGGTGCGATCCGGTCCGGCGCCGCCGCCCAGGTCGTTCACTTCGCCGAGGCGCTCAACATCCCCGTCGCCTCCACGTTCATGGCCAAGGGCGTGATCCCCTCCAGCCACGAGTTGTCGCTTGGAGCGGTCGGCCTTCAGGCCCGCGACTTCGTGATGTGCGGCTTCGACCGCGCCGACGTGATCATCTGCATCGGCTACGACATGATCGAGTATCACCCGCACCTGTGGCACAAGGACAAGGATCGCAAGATCATCCACATCGACGCCCACCCCGCCGAGGTGGACGAGCACTACATCGTGGCGGCGGGCGTGATCGGCGACATCGGCACGGCGCTGCCGGAGATCTCGGCGCTGGCGAGCCGGCAGGAGCAGTTCGCCGCGGGCGCCCTGCGCCAGGTGATTCTTGATGAGCTGGCCGAGTGCGCCGAGGACCCCGGCTTCCCGATGAAGCCGCAGCGGATCATCTGGGACCTGAGAAAGACGCTCTCGGACCGGGACATCGTGATCAGCGACGTCGGCGCCCACAAGATGTGGATGGCACGGATGTACCAGGCGCAGCAGCCCAACACCTGCATCATCTCCAACGGCTTCGCGTCGATGGGGATCGGCGTGCCGGGCGCGATCGCCGCGAAGATCGCCTTCCCGGACCGCGTCGCGCTGACGGTGACCGGCGACGCCGGGTTCCTCATGAACTCGCAGGAGATCGAGACGGCGTTGAGAATCGGCACCGCGATCGTGATCCTGGTGTGGACCGACAGCGAGTACGGCCTGATCAAGTGGCACCAGCTCCGGCACTTCGGTCGAGCCAGCAACATCACGTTCAGGAACCCCGACTTCGTGAAGTACGCCGAGAGCTTCGGCGCCAAGGGCTACCGCGTCGAGGCGGCATCGGAACTCGCGCCGATCCTGTCGCAGGCCGTCGCCGACGACACGGTGGTCGTGATCGACTGCCCGGTGGACTACGCGGAAAACATGAAGCTCACGGAGAAACTCGGGGCATTGGTGTGTCCAATATGAAAGTATGCGCGCAGATTCACAAGCACAAGACAGTGGGTGGCACGGTAGAGCTTGCTCTGCCGTGTCTTCGTACGTCGCTCCACGGCTGAATCGCTTCGCGAGTTCAACCGTGCCACCCAGAGAAGAGCGTTGACGCATGCCTGACACTGAACCCATCACGCACTTTCCGCTGATGGTCCCAGGGGCGACCCCGGCCGGCGATCCCCTGGAAATCCGCGCGCCCTTCGACCGCTCCGTGATCGGGACCGTCGACCTGGGGGACGCGGTCGTCGTCGAAGGGGCGCTGCACACCGCGGCCAGGCTCTTTGAAGATCGGGACGGGTGGCTCAGCCCCGCGCAACGGATCGAGATCCTGACCGGGACCGCGGACATCATGGCGGAGCGCCGGGAGGAACTCGCGCCGGCCGCGGCCCGTGAGGGCGGCAAGCCGCTGATGGACTCGCTGGTCGAGGTCGATCGCGCCATCGAGGGCGTGCGGCTGTGCGTCGAGACGCTGCGCACGCAGGGCGGCGCGGAGATTCCCATGAACCTCGACGCCGCGTCGGCGGGTCGCGCGGCATTCACCCGGCTCGAGCCGGCGGGCGTGGTCGTCGCGTTCAGCGCGTTCAACCACCCGCTGAACCTCATCGTGCACCAGGTCGCCCCGGCCGTCGCCGCCGGCTGCCCGGTCGTCGTCAAGCCGGCGGAAGCCACGCCGCTGTCATGCATGCGTTTCGTCGGCATCCTGCGCGAGGCAGGGTTGCCGGAACCGTGGTGCCAGGCGTTGTTGACCACCGACCTGGACGTTGCCGGGACGCTCGTCAGCGACCCGCGCGTGGCGTTCTTCAGCTTCATCGGAAGTGCCCGCGTCGGCTGGATGCTCCGATCAAGGCTGGCGCCGGGCGCCCGCTGCGCGCTGGAGCACGGCGGCGCTGCGCCGGTCATCGTCGCCGCCGACGCGGACATCGACACGGCGTTGCCGTTGCTCGCCAAGGGCGGCTTCTACCACGCCGGACAGGTGTGCGTCTCCGTGCAGCGGGTGTTCGCGCACGCCGAGATCGCCCGGTCGCTCGCCGACGGGCTCGCCGGCCTCGCCGTGGAACTCTCCGTCGGCGATCCGACCGATGCGAAGACCGAGGTCGGCCCGTTGATCCGCGAGGCGGAGGTGACCCGGATCGACGAGTGGGTGCAGGAAGCCACCGACGGCGGTGCGGAATTACTCTGCGGCGGGCGGCCGGTCTCAACGACCTGCTACGCCCCCACCGTGCTGTTCGACCCGCCGCCGGATGCGCGGGTGAGCACCGAGGAGATCTTCGGTCCGGTCGTGTGCGTGTACCCCTACGACGAGCTGGATGACGCGATTGAACGGGCCAATTCCCTGCCGTTCGCCTTCCAGGCGTCGGTGTTCACGCGCGACATCGATACGGCCTTGCGCGCATCGCAACGGCTCGCGGCCGCGGCGGTCATGGTCAACGACCACACCGCGTTCCGCGTGGACTGGATGCCGTTCGCCGGCCGCCGCCACTCCGGCCTCGGCACCGGAGGCATTCCGTACACGATGAGGGACATGCAGGTGGAGAAGTTGATCGTGATTCGGTCGAGGGAGTTGTGAGTCACGCAACCTCGAAGTACTGCACGCTGAACAGCCGCTCGTCGTCAGTCCAGTACGCGCAGCGCCGCCAGCCGGCGGCGGCGGCCATGAAACGGAACTGATCGAGGTCGAACTTGTAGCTGTTCTCGGTGTGGATCGTCTCACCGCGCTCGAGCTCGACCTCGGTGTGATCGAGCCTGATAGTTTGTCGCTCGCTGCTCACCAGGTGCATCTCGATGCGGCCCTCGGCGTCGTTGTAGAACGCGTGGTGCTCGAAGCGGTCCGGCTCGACGTCGGCGCCCAGTTCGCGTCGCAGCCTCACCAGCAGGTTCATGTTGAAGTCCCGCGTGACGCCTCTCGAATCGTTGTACGCCGCCTCCAGGATGCGGGCGTCCTTCTTGAGATCCACGCCGATGAGCAACCCGCCGCCGGACCCGGTGAGGCGCGCCATGCGGCCGAGCCACGCCGTCGCCTCGCTCGGGGTGAAGTTGCCGATGGTCGAACCCGGGAAGAACACGACCCGCCGCTTGACGCCCGGCACGCGCGGCACGTGGAAGTCGGCGCAGAAGTCCCCGGCGACGGGCTCGATGTACAGCCCCGGGAAGTCCTCGCCCAGCCGGGCCGCCCACCGCGAGAGGTGCTCGGTCGAGATGTCCACCGGGACGTACCCGACCGGATCGCGCAGGTGTTTCAGCAGGAGCCGGACCTTGCGGGCACTGCCGCTGCCGGGCTCGATCAGCAGGCAGCCGGGGCCGATCGCGTCGGCCATGTCGCGCCCGTGGCGGCTGAGGATCGAGAGTTCCGTACGTGTCAGGTAGTACTCGTCGAGCTCGCAGATCCGCTCGAACAACTCCGACCCGCGGCGATCATAGAAATACTTTGACGGCACACTCTTGGGGTCGCGCGTCAGCCCCTCCACCACGTCCGCGAGGAACTGCTCGGCCATCGGGTGTCCCCTGCCCTGCATGCGCGGAGCATGGTACGTGCCTATCCGGGAAGCTGCAAACGCAGCCCCCTGGGCACGACGGCGCGTTCGGCCAGCTCGAAGAGCACCTGCGTGAGAACCGCCAGGATCGCCGCGGGCACGGCGCCTTCGAGGATCAGGTCGAGTCGATTGAGCCTCAACCCGGTGAGGATCGGTTGCCCGTAGCCGCCGGCCCGGATGAACGCGGCGAGCGTCGCGAAACCGACGTTGATCACGGCGGCGGTCTTGATACCGGCGAGTATGGTGCGCGCCGCAAGCGGCATCTCGATCCGGATGAGCGTCGACCACGCACTCAACCCGAGCGCAGCGGCCGACTCCCGGGTCGCCAGGTCGATGCTCTTCAGCCCCGCGTGGGTATTGCGCACGATCGGCAACAGGCTGTAGAGGAACAGCGCCGCGATCGCCGTCTCCCTGCCGATGCCGAGGATGTCCGGGCGCCCCGGTTCGCGCGGCCACGGCACCGGCATGAGCAGCACCAGCAGCGCCAGTGCCGGGATCGTGAAGATGATGCCCACGACCGCGAGAATCACCTGGCCCGCCCGCGGCCGCCTGGCCGCCACGATGCCCAGCGGCACCGCCACGGCGATCGCCAGCACCAGCGACACGACGACCAGGTACAGGTGCTCGCCGAGCAGCCTCGTTTGTCTCTGGACGAACGTCTCCTGGGCCGGTGCCCGAACGCCGAGGAACGCCGCGGCGACGGCGGCCTCGGTCTGCTGCTCGATCTTGACGCGCCGGTTCAACTCGATCATGCGGGGTCCGTCGATGGTGCCGCCGAGATCCGCCAGGGCCTCGACGACCTCCGGAGCGCGGCGCAGAAGCTCCTGGCGATACAGCAGGACCGCGTCGTAGCGCCGGAAGTGCTCCAGGTCGTCGGTGAGCAGCCGGAACCCGTAGTGGGCGATGTCGGCGTCGGTCGAGTACAGGTCGGTGGCGTCGATGCTGCCGTTGGCCAGGGCCCGCAGCGCCAGGTCGTGATCGAGGCCGCCGACGTCGGTCTGCGGCAGGCCGTAGCGGCGGCGAAGCGAGGGCCAGCCGTCACCGCGGTTCATGAACTCGTTGGTGAACCCGAACCGCAGCTCGGGGTGGCCGCGAAGGTCGGAGATCGCGACCAGTCCGAGTTCATCGGCGGTCCCCGGTCGGACGCCGATGACGTAGGTGTTGTTGAAGCCCAGCGGCGCGGTCATCATGATGCCGCGCCGGGCAAGCGCGGCCCGGATCTCATCATTGCTCGTGAGATTCTCCCCCGAGAGAATCTCACGGGCGATCGTCCCGGTGTACTCGGGATAGACATCGATCTCACCGAGTTCCAGCGCGGAGAAGAGAATCCGCGTGCCGCCGATCTCGCGCCGGTGATGGGCTTCGGCGCCCCGGCTCGCGGCGAGCTGTGTGACGATCTCGCCGAGGATCACCGATTCGGTGAACGCCTTGGACCCGACGACGATCGGGGGCCCGTCACCCGCAGCAGGGCCGGCCGCAAGCGCGGCACAGATGGCGAGGGACGCGAGGCTCACTCCTCGCTCCCTGTTGCCGCGTCCACGGCATGGCTGCGCTGGGCCGTGACGAACCGTCGAACGAACGGCTCGGCGGGCTGCTCGGTGAGGTCGCGGATCGATCCGCTCTGCACGATCCGGCCGTCGCGCAGCAGGACGATCCGATCGCCGAACCACGCCGCCTCGCCCAGATCGTGGGTCACCAGGACGGTGGTCTTGCCCAGCTCCCGGAAAATCGCGCGCAGGTCCCTCTGGAGATCGAAGCGGATCATCGGGTCCAGCGCGGCCAGCGGCTCGTCCAGTAACAGTACGTCGGGGTCGAGCATGAGCGCGCGCATCAGCGCCACCCGCTGGCGCTGGCCGCCGGACAGTTGCACCGGGTACCTGTCCAGCCCGTCACGGGGGAACGCGGTGAGAGACAGCAGCTCGTCGAGCCTCGCGGCGATCCGGTCGCGATCCCAGCCAAGGTGCCGGGCCATCAGCGCCGCGTTGGCGCGTGCGGTCAGGTGCGGGAAGAGGCCGCCGTCCTGGATGACGTACCCCGTGCGAAGGCGCACGGCGCGCATGGTCCGCTCGGTGATCGGTTCGCCGTCGAAGAGCACGCGGCCAGCATCCGGCGTCAGTAAACGCAGGAGCATGCGCAGCAGCGTCGACTTGCCGCACCCGCTGGGACCGATGAGCACCGTCGTCCGTCCCGCCTCGATCGCCAGGTCGACGCCCCTGATGATCTCGTCTCCCCCCAGCGACTTGTGAACGCCGTCGAACCGGAGCATCGGCGGAGTATACCGACGGGTGGCACGGTCGAGCTTGCTCGCCCGTGTCTTCGAACGTCGCTCCACGGGCGAACTCGTCCGCCTGCGGCGGGCTCGCTCGACCGTGCCACCCTCAGGGACCAATGCCGTTCAATTAAGCCGTAAGTCCTTTTGCTAACTGCGGTTATGTGCGCTTGCGCTTTAAGAAGCCTCCTGCGAGAATTGGTGTTGTAGCCAACAACCCAAGCAGGAGGCTCAAGGATGAGCAGCAGTATCGCGCGGAGCGTGCGGAAGATCAAGGAGGACCTGGGTTCAATCGTCGCCGCCGACCAGATCGTGAGGCTGTGCCATGCGGCGGGCCACGTCTGGCGGGACCGGACGCTGTGCCCCGTGAAGACCGTGTACCTGTTCATCGTACAGGTGTTACATGGCAACACGAGCTGCGCTCATGTCCGGCAACTCGGGAACTTCGCATTCGCGAGATCGGCGTACTGTGAAGCCCGCAAGCGGCTGCCGGTCAAGATCTTCCGTGAACTGTTGCGAGAGACCGGTCAACGCGTGACGGCGCAGGCGAGCCGGGTCGGGCTCTGGCGTGGTCACCGGGTCGTGAGCGTTGACGGATCGGCCTTCTCGATGTCCGACACCAAGCAGCTGCAAGCTTTGTTCCATTGGGCTCCTGGGCAGCGAGGACACGAGTTCCCGGTGTCGAAGTTCGTTGCCCTGTTCGATCTGATCACCGGCGCCCTGCTCGACCTGGTCCCGGCGTCGATGCGTGACCACGAACTGGTGATCGTGCAACGCCTGCACGATCTGTTGAAACCGAACGACGTTGTCGTGGCTGATCGTCTGTATTGCGCATATGCGTACCTGGCCCAGCTGTTCAGCCTGCAGCTGCATTCGGTCATTCGCGTGCCCGTCCGCTCGAGGCGCGTTGACTTCCGTCCCCATCGCCGCCATGCCGCGTTCAAGCACTGGAAGGGACCGCAGTCGATCTGGATCCGGCGCCTCGGCAAGCACGATCAGATCGTCGACTGGATCAAGCCTGCCCAGGTGCCGACCTGGCTTCCCCGCGAGACCTGGAAAGGCCTGCCCCAACTGCTGCGGCTTCGTGAGCTTCGTTATCGAATCACCCGCCGCGGCTTCCGGACACGCGAGGTGACGCTCGTGACCACGCTGCTGGATCCCCAACGGTATCCCAAGAAGGCCGTCGCCGAGCTCTACGGTCTCCGATGGCAGGTCGAGACGAACCTGCGCCATCTCAAGACGACGATGAAGATGGATATCCTGCGCTGCCAGACGGCCGACGGGATCTTCCGGGAGCTCGCCGTGTTCGGCATCGTCTACAACGCCGTGCGCCTGGTGATGATCCATGCCGGCGAAGCACAAGGGGTACCTCCGGACCGCATCAGCTTCATTGACGTCCTCCGCTGGCTGGAACTCGGATGCTCGGGCCGAGATCTGCCGCGGTTCATCGTCAATCCTGCACGTCGCCGTTCACCTGCCCCCCGAAAAACGCGACGCCGGCCCAGGCCCCTCTGCTTCATGACACGACCTCGAACACCACAACGTAAACTCCCTGATGATCAGGAGCTACTGCTTATCTGAACGGCATTGGCCCGTGAGGGCGATGCTTCTGACCCCCTGACGGCGGACGCGAACGACGCAGGCCCGGCTGCACGGTCGGGCATGTTCAATGGCGGGAACGGCGAAGACGTACGCACGGAAGTCGGTTGCCGTGAGAGTGGGGCCAGGCGCTTTTGAGAACCACTAGGATCGAGTGTGCGGCGTCCGCGTGTTGAAGCGGTCACACGGCATGTCGGAATCGACGAAGGCCGGAGCGAGCGTCTCCGGCTTTTGATTCGCGAGACGACACACTTACGTCGCGCACACGCGACTCGACGAGCAGAATCTGAGGGGTCGGAAAAGGGTCACTCGGTGCGCACCGCGACCTCGCCGCGACTGCACCACGCACGCACCGAACCGCGTTCGCGCATAAGAAAACCCCGATACCGTGTTGGTACCGGGGTCGTTTTTCAGCGTGTCACGCCTTACGAAAGCTCCGCTCTACCAACTGAGCTAGGGTGGCGGCTTGGGCAGTGATGATAGCGTCAGGGCCGATTGTCGCCACTCATGGAGGCGGCCCGTTCTAATCCCAGTTGGCCAGCAGCGCCAACAGGTCGAGGATGCCGACCGAGCAGTCGCCGTCGAAGTCTGCCGGGGGCAGCCGGATCAGAACATCAGCGATGCATTCACGGGCACGGCCCGAAGTGCGTCGCCACCTCCGCCGCGTCCTGACCGTTGACCACGCCATCGCCGTTGACATCCTCCGGGCAACCGTCGCACGGGCCGAAGTT
>JADFOJ010000116.1 GCA_022562915.1 Planctomycetota bacterium
GCCGCCGCCCGGATGGCCCCGGCCGCCTCAAAGGCAGCCCTGGTGTCCGGCAGGAACAGCAGGACAAGCGACCAGGCACCCGCGACGATCCCCAGCGGGAGGCAGGCGGTGACCGGCACGAGCGCCAGCGCCGCTGCCGTGATCGCCAACCAGCGGTTCTCGAGGCGCTTCATCCTGATCGCGCCGATGATGGTGACGATCCCCAGCGGATTCAACGAGATCATTGCCGCGATCGCTGACAGGATCAGCAGGATCGCCGGCCATCGCATCCTTCCCAGGGCAATGGCCACATTGGCCGGGACCTCTACGCCGGAGGGTACCGAAGGAACAAGGGGGACAAGGGGTCCGTCCCCTTCGCTCACAGCAGACTCGATCGCGCTGCGAATCTCGCTGGCCCGCTGGAATCGGTGGTCGGGATTCTTGTCAAGTGCGCGCGCGATGATATCGTCGACGGCGGGCTCGCCGCGGCCGATCTCCGAGGGCAACGGGAAGCGGCCGAGCGGCAACTCGCCGGTGAGCATCTCGTAGAACACCACGCCGACGGAGTAGATGTCAGTGCGGTGATCGACGGTGAGGGGGCGCTCGGTCTGCTCCGGCGACATGTAATGCGGTGTGCCCAGAAGCTGTTGGGGGGAGTTGAGCGTCAGGTGCGACGGTGTGCCGTCATCGTCACTGTCAAGCAGCTTGGCGAGGCCGAAGTCGGCGATCTTCACGCGCCCCTTCGTGTCGAGCAGGATGTTCTCCGGCTTGATGTCGCGGTGTATCACGCCCTCATCGTGTGCGTAATCCAGCGCATCGCACACCGACCCGACGATCTTCAGTGCCTGGTCCATCCCGAGGCGACCCTCGTTGCGATTCAGGAGCTCGCGGAGGTTGAGCCCGTCGATGTACTCCATGACGAAGTAATACAGTCCGCCGGCCTGGCCGGAATCGTGCACGGCGACGATGCCGGGGTGGCTCAGCTTCGCCAGCGCCCGGGCCTCGCGCGCGAACCGCTCCGCGAAAGTCGCGTCGGCACTGACCTCCTGCGGCAGGAGCTTCAGGGCGACGAACCGGTCGAGTCCCTTCTGGCGAGCCTTGTAGACGTAGCCCATGCCGCCCTGGCCCAGCAGCTCGATGATCTCCAGCTGCGGGAAGCTGTCGGCCAGGTCCGCGGCCCTCGGCGGCCCCGGCGCGGGCCTGGTCGGAAGGGTCTGCCACTCGGAGGATTTCTTCTCCGTCTCGTCCGACGCATCGGATGTGCTGTCCTGGGGCATCGCTGGATCGTTGATACTACAGCCGGCATCGGCGGGCGGGCCGCGAGGCAGTGTGACGAAACTTTTCGTCAAGTTGACGAAAATCTTCGTAGACAATCAACGTCCCGTGGTCTATCTTCCGATTGAACACGGCACCGGACAGGGATACCCCAGTGGCCACACCCCGAAACAAGCGACCGACCGACGCGGAACTGGAGATCCTGCGGGTGCTGTGGGCCCGCGGCCCGAGCACCGTCCGCGAGGTGTTTCGCGTGCTGGCGGCCAAGCGCGACATCGGGTACACGACGGCGCTCAAGCTCATGCAGATCATGACTGAGAAAGGCCTGCTGCGGCGGGACGAAAAGGTCCGCCCGCAGGTCTACCAGGTCGCCCGATCCGAGGGGCACACACAGCGACAACTGCTGCGGCATCTGCTGGACCGGGCGTTCAGCGGATCACCCGGCAACCTCGTGCTGCAGGCACTGTCGACGAAGAAGACGACGGCGCAGGAGCGCCGCCGGATCCGCGAACTGCTGGATGAGCTTGAAAGGGACTCCACATGACCCTTTTCCACTCGATCGATCCCGGCTCGTTCATGACGGCGTTGGGTTGGACGCTCACCCATTTCATCTGGCAGGCAGCGCTCATTGCCGCCGTGCTGGCCGTGGCGCTGCGGGCGCTCCGCGCGGGCACGCCCGACGCCCGCTACGGAGCGTGCTGCGTCGGGCTCGTCGCCATGATGCTGGCTCCGCCGGTCACGATGGTCATCGTGCTCGTGTCGCGGACCGCGCCGGGGGCGGTGTCCGGGGGCGTGCTGCCGACCGTGACGGACATGTCGGTTCTCGGCGCACGACTCGCGGCGATGCAGCCGCAACTGGTACAGGTCTGGATCATCGGCGTGCTGCTCCTGCAGGCACGGCTGCTCTTTCGATGGTCCAGTGCCCAGCGTCTGCGCCGCCGCGGCGTGCTGCCCGCACCCGCCTCGTGGCAGCAGATGGTGGCCCGGCTGGGCGAGCAGATGGCCATACGCCGGCCCGTCGCCATCTTCGAGTCGACCGTGGCCCGCGTGCCGATGGTGATCGGATGGCTGCGGCCCGTGATTCTCGTTCCGGCGGGCCTGATGACCGGCCTGACCCCGCAGCAGCTTCGCGCGGTCATCGCCCACGAGCTCGCCCACGTCCGCCGGCACGACTACCCGGTGAACCTGGTCCAGGCCGTCCTGGAAACCCTGCTGTTCTACCACCCGGCGGTGTGGTGGCTGTCGAACAGGCTCCGTGTCGAGCGCGAGTACTGCTGTGACGACATGGCGGTGACTCTTGGTGGTGATGCCATGCTTTATGCCCGCACGCTGACACTGCTGGACTCGC
Source organism: Planctomycetota bacterium (assembly GCA_022562915.1). Classification (GTDB taxonomy): domain Bacteria; phylum Planctomycetota; class Phycisphaerae; order Phycisphaerales; family SM1A02; genus JADFOJ01. The sequence goes on from JADFOJ010000116.1 coordinate 2,603, forward strand.
TCCGCGGTGACGACCCTCAACCGGCTCTGGCCTCAACTGGAGGATCACTCATGACTCGGATTCAAAGACTTCTCGGTGTCCAGACAACTCAGGCGCGTCGCTGGAGCGCATGGACGGCACCGATCGCGATCACGTTCGCCGTTGTGACCGCGTGCTCGGCGCTGGCGCTGGCCCGTCCCGCGCAGACGACGGTGCATCCGGCCCACGAAGGGCACGACGTCGTCTTGTTCGGCCCCCTTGAGGACGTGGACCTCGTCGCGCTGCTCCGCGAGATCGACGCCGAGGAGGCGGAGTTCTTTGCCGTTCTCCGTGACGCCGGGCTCGACAACAAGACCATGATGATGATCCTGGAGCGGCTCGGTCCCGATGATCGCGTGCGACGCGCCCTCAGCGGTGAGGCGTCCCGACAGCGCCACGCGAAAATGTATCTGCACACCCTGCACGAGCACCTCGAGCAGAAGGTGATCGCCGGCCACCTGTCAAGGCGGGACGCGACGCGACGTTTCAACGAATCACGGCACGAGGTACACGGGCAGCTGCGGCCGGCCCTCGTCGACAGGGCGCGCCGGCATATCGCCGAGATCGAGCAGAAGCTGCACGAACAGGTGGAGGCCGGGCTCATCACGGAGGCCGAGGCGAAACAGAAGCTCGACCGGGCCCGCGAGAAGCTCAAGAACAGGCTCTTCCGGCGATTCGGCGGCGAGCCGCAGGAGGTGAGCGAGATCGAACGGAAGCTCCGCGCCGTTGGGAAGCAGATCAAGGCAGACGTCGCCGCAGGTCTGATCACCGAGGCCGAGGCCCATGACCGCATGCGGGCGATGAGGATCGAGTTGCACGAGCAGCTTCGAGCCGAGATGAAGCAGCGCCGCACCCGCCGCTCGAAGAAGCAGTAAAGGGGACTGATTTATTTGTGTGCCGCCGCGGCACACAAATCAATCTGTCCCCTTTAATTCGCCGTCGGCGCGCAATTCCTCCAGCAACCGCACCCCCCCAGGATCATCCGGCGCGGCCGCGACCAGTTCCTCGGCGAAACCTATCGCGGCATCGAGGTTGCCCGCCTCCCGGTGGAACGTGACCAGGGCCGCAAGAACATCGCGATCGACGGGACTCACCGCGTGGGTGCGCTCGAGTTCCTCCATCGCGTCCGCCGGCCGGCCGGCGGAGTGCAGCGACACGGCGTAGACGTACCCGAAACGCGTGTTGTCCGGCGCCAACTCGCACGCGCGCCGGAATGACTCGATCGCCTGCGGGCCGAGCCCTTGTCGCACGAGCAGAAGTCCCAGTGCGTGGTGCGCGGCGGCACTGCCGGGGTCGATCTCGACGGCTCGCCGCAGCAGCGGCTCACCCTTGTCGTCCCGCCCGCGGGCACGATGAAGATCCGCCAGGTTCACGTGCGCCGGCACGTGCGCGGCATCAAGGCCCAACGCCGTCAGGTAGGACGCCTCGGCCGCGCCGAACAGCGCTTGCTCCGCGTAGAAGTTCCCCAGGTTCACGTGCGACTCCGGCCTGTCGGCGTTGGTCAGTTCGCTCCGGACGTACTCGGCCATCGCCGGTTCGAGCGCTTCGCGAAGACCGGGGTCGGTCACGCCGGCCGCCACCGCCGCCAGTGCGCGGGCCGCCCGGATGCGCACGGCTCGGACGGGATCGCCCAGCAGCGGCACCGCCAGGCGAAGCAGGTGCTCACTGCCGGAGGCCGCCAGGGCGTCCACGGCGGCAAGACGCACCAGGGCATCGTCGTCCGCCAGGCCGCTCTCGATGACCGCCCGTGCTGCCGCCCCGGGAGAGCCGGTCAGCAGGGACAATGCCGATGCGCGGACGATGGCCGGCTGGCCGGCGTCGGCCGCGACCGCGGCGAGCTTGCCTGCGGCGCCGCCGGCGCCGGTGCGTCCGGCATGCAGCGCGTCGCCGAAGTGTGAGCGCCGGGGGCCGTACCACCGGTCGACCGCGTCCACCGCCCACTGCGGTGACCGGTCCGTGTGACACTGGTTGCACGCGTTGGGCGTTGCCAGCGTCATCGACAGGTCCGGCCGCGGTATCCGGAAGCTGTGGTCGCGGCGCGGGTCCACGACCATGTAGGTCCGGTCGCGCATGTGGCACTCGACGCAACTCGACGCGGGGCCTTCGGCCTCGTGAAAGTGGTGCGCGGGCGTGTCGAAGCGATCGGGCAGATGGCATTGTCCGCAGAGGGCGTTGCCGCGGGCGACCAGGCGGCCGCTGTGGGGATCGTGGCAGTCACTGCATGAAACGCCCTTGGCGTACATCCTGCTCTGCAGGAATGACCCGTAGACGTAGACCTCGTCGAGGATCTGCCCGTCGGGGTGGTACAGCCTCTCCGAGAGCAATGCCGGTACGTAGGTGTCCAGGAGCGGCTGACCGGGGAGGTCGTCCTCATCGATCTGGACTCGCCTGGAATGACAGCGCGCACACGTGTCGATCTCGGTGCGCGAACTCCGCGGGACCGAGCGCTGCGCCGTGCCCGTTGACATGTCCATGACCCATCCGCCGCCGTCGGTGTCACGGAGCCTCACCAGCAGGCCCAGGTTCGTGTCGTCGATCCCGAGTGCCGGGGTGTCATAGCCCGCGTACGCGCTGCGGCTCCATTGGACGTGCCGGGAGCCGGGCCCGTGGCACGCCTCGCAGGAGACGTCGATCTCCGAGAACGTCGTGTCGTACGAGTCGTGCTCCAGGTCGTAGTTCTTCCGGAGGTTCGTCGAGTGACACTCCGCGCACATGTAATTCCAGTTCTGGTTCGGCCCCGTCCAGTGCAGGGCGTCTCCGTGGGGGATGACCTCGTCGGGGTACAGGTGAAACCATCGCCGGCCGCCCTCGTTGACGGGACGGGTGTCCCAGCACAGCGGCAGGACCTGGTACCGGCCGCCGGGAAACCCGACGAGGTACTGCTGCAGCGGCGTGACGCCGAAGGTGTGGGTGATCCGGTACTCGCGAAGGTCTCCATCCGGCCCGTCGGTCTTCACGAAGAACCCGCCGTCGCGGGTCGTGAAGGTCGAGGTCACGCCGCCGTGTGTGAACGACGCATCGTCGAAGTTCCCCAGCACCGTCTCCGGGCCCGCCGGCTGCATGGCGAGATCGTGATGCGACCCCTGCCAGAGGTCGTGCTCGCGGGTGTGGCACACGGCACACGCCTGCCGCCCGACGTACACGGCCGGGGTCGCAACGGCCGGCGGGTCCGGGGGGTCCGGGGGTTGTCCATTCTGAACGGCGCCGCGGACACTCACCCACAGCATGTACACCGCGGTCACGGCGGCGGACGTCACGATTCCGGCGACAAGAAGCGGAATCAGTCGCCCACGCATCGGCGCATCGTAGGAGAAAATAGACCGGGAGGAGAAAAGAGACCGGGAGTGTTTTCCGCAGCGGAAAACACTCCCGGTCTCTTTTCTCCTCCCGGTCTATTTTCTCCCCGCTCTACCACAACAGCAGCTTTGCCGCCATGGCCACCAGGGCGATGTTCAGAACGATCCGTATGAGCTTCTCGCCCTTGCCCACGGCGACGTGCGAGCCGATCCAGCCGCCCAGCGCCATGCCCGCGGCGAGCACGAGACCCGTGCTCCACAACACGCTGCCGCGCGCGGCGAAGATCGCGATCGCGACGATCGTGTAGACACCGACGATGAACACCTTGTGCATGTTCACCCGGACGAGGTCCAGTCCCATGACACGGTGAAGGATCGCCATCAGGATGAACCCCACGCCCGCCTGGATGAAGCCTCCGTAGAGGCCCGCCAGGACCATGAGTCCGTGCCCCAGCACGAGCCGCCCTCGCGTGCGGGGCCGTGCCGTTGAGACTGCCGGCGAGTGCTTCGGGCCGGTCGCCATCAGGAGAATCACCGCGATCATGACGCCGGCCAGCACCCGGTTGAACCAGACACCTTCCAGCCGCGTGCCGAGCAGTGCTCCGCACGCGGCCCCCGGCACGGCGCACGCGGCCAGCGTCAGGGACAGCCTCAGGTCCCGGTAGCCCTTTCTCCGAAATCCCGCCGTCGCGGTGATGTTCTGTGCGAGGATCGCCACCCGGGTCGTGCCGTTGGCCACCGGTCCGGGGAGCCCCATGAACACCATCACGGGCATGACCAGCAGCGACCCGCCGCCGGCCATCACGTTGACGAACCCCGCGACGATGCCGACCAGCGCCAGGACGACTTCCTGCATCGGGGTCAGCCCGGCGTCAACCGGTGGTACTCGGGTCTCCACATGGTCGCGTCGAGACGCTCCTGGAGAACTTGGGGCGAGCACGGCTCGGCGACGCCCTCGCGCTGCGCCTCTGTGGCGACTGCCCTGGCGATGTGCCGCGAGACGGTCCGGATCTCCCGGAGCGGGGGTAGCAATGGTGCCCAGGGATCATCCAGTACGGGCGACGTCTCCTTCAGCGCCGCCGCCGCGACCATGAACATCTCGTCGGTGACGCGGCGCGCCTCGACGGCGCGGACGGCGAGGCCCATCGCCGGGAAGATATAGCTGTTGTTGCACTGGGCGATCTCGTGGGTGCGGCCGGCGCGCTCGACGGGGTCGAAGGGGCTGCCGGTGGCGATCATCGCCCGGCCGCCGGTCCAGTCGAGCAGGTCTGCGGGGATCGCCTCGGCCCGCGACGTCGGGTTGGACAGCGGGAAGATGATCGGCCGATCGGTGTGGGCGGCCATGTCCCGGATAATCGGTTCCGTGAACGTTCCGGCGCGGCCGGTGACCCCGATCAGGACGGTCGGCCTGGCGTTGCGCACGACATCGGCGAAGCTCACGGGTCCGGAGACGTCCCATTCGCTCAGCCACTGGGAGCGCTGGACGAGCGCCTGCTTCGTCGGCGACAGATCGCTTCGCCCGTCGTGGATCAGCCCCTTGCTGTCAATGACGTAGAACCGGCGAAGTGCATCGGGCTCGCTCATGCCGCCGGCGACCAGTGTCCGGATGAGCTGGCAACGGATGCCGACGCCGGCGGACCCCGCACCCACGAGGACGAAACGCTGATCCGCCAGTCGCCCGCCGGAGCCGGCCACCGCGGCCTGGATCGTGCCGGTGGTCACCGCGGCCGTGCCCTGGATGTCGTCGTTGAACGTGCAGAGCCGGTTGCGGTAACGGTCGAGGATCGGTTGGGCGTTGCCGGAGGCAAAGTCCTCCCATTGCAGCAGCACCCTGGGGAAGCGGCGCTCGACCGCCCGGACGAACAACTCGATGAAGTCGTCGTACTCGCGACCCCTGATCCGCTCGTGCCGCCAGCCGACGTAGCACGGGTCGTCGAGCCGCTCCTGGTTGTTGGTACCCACATCCAGCAGGATCGGCAGTGTCCGGGCGGGGTCGATACCGCCGCACAGCGTGTACAGCGACAGCTTGCCTATGGAAATGCCCATGCCA
>JADFOJ010000117.1 GCA_022562915.1 Planctomycetota bacterium
CGACAGCGGCGCCCCCGGCGCCGGGGCCGGGGCCGGGTCCGGCACTACGCCGGGTGCCGAGTCCACCGGCACGCCGGGTGACGACGACGTCATCGATGCCGAGTACGAGGTCAAGGACGAGTAGAGAGGCAACTCAACCGGTGGCTTTGCGCGTGCGGGCAAGGAACACGCGCTGCACCCAGGGAACAGGCGGCGCATTCAAGGAACAGGTGGGCTGGAAGATCGGCGAACGCGGTGTGCGGCGAGAAAAAGGACCCTGGGTCCTTTTCCTCGCCAAGGCCCGGGCGCAGCAATCGTGACCGGTCCCAGCGGCGCCGATCCATCCCCTACACTGCCTGCGGTGTCACGGAACCAGGGCCAAACCGTCAAGTGGTCGCAGTATATGGCGTTTCGCGCTGCGGTGGGTCTGTCATACCTGCTGGGCGTACGCGTGTGTCTCCTGATTGCCGCCGGGGTGGGCCGGGTGCTCTTTCTCTTCGATCGAAGACACCGGCGCCGCGCGTTGGACCACGTCCGATTCGCATTCCCGCACTGGGACGATGGGCGAGTCACCCGGGTCGCGCGCCGCAGCTACCAGCGGCTTGCCCAGCTCGCCGTGGAGATGCTCTTCATGCCGCGGCTGATCCGTGCGGAGAACTACGAGGCGCACCTGGTCCGCATCGACGAACTCGGCGCACTGGAACTCTTCCGTGCTCGCGAGCCGATGCTTCTGCTCACCGGCCACTTCGGCAACTGGGAGGCGATCCCGTACTTCTTCAGCCTCGAAGGCCACGCCATCGCCGCGACGGTCCGCCCGCTGGACAACGTGCTCATCAACGACTGGCTGCTGGGCATCCGGCGGACCCACGGCGTCAACGTCATCGAGAAATGGGACCGCGCCGAGAGCCGGATCGTCGAGGCCCTCGAAAACCGCGAGGCGGTCGGCTTCGTCGCCGACCAGAACGGCGGCGATCGCGGCGTGTTCGTGCCGTTCTTCGGTCGCCTGGCGAGCACGCCCAAGACGGTCGGCCTGCTCGCGGTGGGCATGAAGCTCCCCGTCGTCTGCGGCTACGCGCGACGGCTGGATGGGTACCGCCTCAAGTTCGAGATCGCGACCGTGGACATCATCCGGCCCCAGGACTGGGCCGAGCGGCCGGACCCGCTGTTCTACATCACGGCCCGCTACGTGGCGGCGATCGAGCGTTTCGTGCGCGAGCACCCGGAAGACTACCTCTGGATGCACCGCCGCTGGAAGAGCCGGCCACGGTTCGAGCGGGAGGGCACCCCGATGCCGGCGTCCCTGAAACAGAAGCTCCGCGACCTGCCGTGGGTGGACGAGCCGTTGATCGCCCGGCTGGAGCGCGGCTCGTCTGCCTGAACGGCCGGGGCGGCACGATCGACGTCACGGGCACGCGCAGTGACGGCCTCGCGCTCGACGCTCCGTACCCGGTCGGCATCACGCGTGTCGACTGGCTCGTCGACGAACCGGAGTGCCCGAACGATGCGCTGGTCCTGCGGCAATGGGTCCTCGTCCGCGCCGAGGGATGCCCGGACTGCAACGGCAACGGTGTGGCCGATGACTGCCTCGTGCACAACCTGACGCAGGATGCCGTGTTCCTGACGATCCAGGGCGCCGTTGACACGGCGGCCGACGGCGACGAGATCGTCGTCGGGCCCGGCACCTTCAACGAGACGGTCGACCTGCTCGGCAAGGCACTTCTGCTGCGCAGTTCGGAGGGCCCCGAAGCGACCATCATCGACATCGGGGCGATGCCCCGCAGCGTCGTCACCTGTGCCAATGGCGAGGGACCGGACACCGTCCTCGACGGCGATGCCGCGGTGGGGATCACCGACCTTCTCGCGCTGCTGGGTGCGTGGGGCCCGTGCCCGAGCCCGCCGGAATCCTGTCCGGCCGACTTCGAACATGACGGTGAGGTCGGGGTCGTCGACTTCCTGATGCTGCTGGCCGATTGGGGCTAGCAGCCTGTTGAAGAAGTCATTCGGGCTGCTAGCCTCTTCTTCAAACAGGGAGATCTCCTACAATCGGCCTGTCAAATCATCGAGGCGGCCCCTGCAACTGCGAGGAAGATCCATGAGAAAGCTCCTGTTCCTGTCGGCCATTGTCTGGACAAGCCTTGCCGCCGCGGCGGCCGAGGAGCCCATGCGGTTCGCCGCCGACCGGCCCCTCGACTGCCTGCACATCAGGCTCGAGCTGAACGTGGACGTCCAGGGCAAGCACGTCGACGGAACAGCGCGGCTGCGACTGGCAGCCCTGCGCACCGTCAAGACCATCACGCTCGACGCGGTGAACCTCGAAACCACGTCCGTCACGGTGACCGGCGCCGACGGGTCGGTCATGGCCGCCCGGCACACCAACGACGGCACGAAGATCCGGATCATGCTCGAGGACCCGCTGGCGGTGGGCGACCGCGTGACGGTGGCCATCGACTACAGCGTCGACGATCCCGGCAGCGGGTTGCATTTCTACTGGCCGACCGAGGACGAGCCGGACGTCGCGAAGGTCGTGTGGTCGCAGGGTGAATCGGTCTACAACTCTCACTGGTTCCCGTGCTTCGACAATCCCAACGAGCGGCAGACGACCGAGATGGTCGTCACCACCAGCCTTGGCTACGAGGTCAGCTCCAACGGCAGGCTTGTCTCGAGGACCGAGAACCGGTCCGACGGCACCGTCACGGTCCACTGGATGCAGGACACCCCGCACGTGGCGTACCTGGTGTCGTTGATCGTGGGCGAGTTCCACATCGAACGCGACACGTGGCGGGGCAAGCCCCTGGAGTACTGGGTCCACCCTCCTTACCGCGAGCAGATCGCGCGGTCGTTCCGCAATACCACGCGGATGCTCGACTTCTTCAGCGACTCGATCGGCGTCGAGTACCCCTGGGACCGCTACGCCCAGATCTGCTGTGAGGGGTTCGGCGGCGGGATGGAGAACACGTCCGCGACCACCCTCGGCAACCGCGCGCTGCACGACCAACGTTCCTTCCTCGACTCCAATTCCGACAGCCTGATCGCCCACGAACTTGCCCACCAATGGTGGGGAGACCTGCTGACCTGCCGCGACTGGGCCCACCTCTGGCTCAACGAGGGCTTCGCCAGCTACTTCGAGGCACTGTGGATCGAATACGACCTGGGCCCCGACGAGTTCGGGTACAACATGTACCGCAAGGCCTCCAGGGCGCGCAGCGGCGGCACCGAGCGCCCGATCGTCGACCGCGCATACTCCCACTCCCGCTCGATGTTCGACAGCCGGGCGTATCCCAAGGGTGCGTGGGTGCTGCACATGATCCGCCGCCATCTGGGCGACGAGCTGTTCTGGCAGGTCATCAACGCGTACGCCACCGAACACGCCTACGGAACGGTCGAAACCACGGACCTTCGCCGGACGATCGAGCAGGTCACCGGCCGTTCGTTCGAGCGTTTCTTCTACGACTGGACGGAGCGCCCCGGCCACCCGGAGCTCTCCGTGGACTACACGTGGCTCAACGATGACGGGCTCGCCAAGGTGGTCGTGAAACAGACCCAGGAAAGCGACGCGTTTCACTTTCCACTGGCGCTGGAGTTCCGGTTCGACGACGGCATCGCCCCGGTCGCCTTGACCCGGCTCGTCACCGGGAAGCAGGAGACGTTCTACGTCCCGCTGCCGGCCGCGCCGGGCATGTTCCGTGTCGACCCGGACCACGCCGTCCTGATGAAGCTCGAGGAATCCAAGGGCCGCGACCTCTGGCGAGCCCAGCTCCTTGACGACCCCTCGGCCGTCGCGCGAATCCGCGCCGCGCGGCACTTCGAGGAGTCGCACAGCGAGAAGGATCACGAACTGCTCGCCGAGGCCCTTCGGACTGAAGAGTTCTGGGGCGTACAGCGGGAGATCGCCGGGGCGCTGGCCGAGGTCGGCGGCGACATCGCCCGAGACGCGCTCGCGCTGGGGTTGGCCTTCGAGAACCCCAAGGCCCGCCTCGCCTGTGTCGAGCAACTGGACACCTTCGCCGGTGAGCAGACCGTCCTCGACGCGGTGCGACGGCTGGCCGTCGAGGGTGACCCGAGTTATTCCGTCGAGGCCGCCGCGATCGAGACGTACGCACGCCTGAAGCCCGACGACGGGCTGGAGGTCCTGACCAACGTTCTCGGTCGCGACTCGCGCGGCGAGGTCCTTCGCGCAGCGGCGCTGACCGGTCTCGGCCGCCTGGGCAAACCCGGCGCCATCGACACGCTCAGCGAGTGGACCCTGCCGGACAAACCCCGCCGGGCGCGGCCGTCGGCGATCCGCGCGCTGGGCCGGCTGACCACGGAGGCGCACCTGGACGACGACGCGTACCGGCGGATCGTCGAGGTGCTCACCGCGAATCTCGACGACACCGGCAGCCGCGTCCGCATGTCCGCGGTGCAGGCCCTCGGCAGCCTCGGCGAGCCGGGCCGCGCGCGGTCTGCGATCCCGGCACTGGAAGCGATCACCGCCAACGACGACTCCTACCGAGTGCGTCGAATGGCCGAGCGCACGATCAAGGCCATCCGGAAGGGCGAACCGGCGAAGCTTGAACTGGACGAACTCCGCGACGAGCTCAAGACCGTCTCGGAGAGCAACAAGAAGCTCACCGACCGCCTGGAGAAGCTCGAGGCACTGTTGGAAGAGGGGCAATAGGGACACGCCCGTCAGCGCCTCGGCATTCTGCTCCCGACGATGAGCCCGCGGGCCATCGGGGAACCTGTGCCGGATCGGGGGGATTATAGGAGCGTCGTGGCGGCCGGAATGGTCCGACCCGGCCACGCTGGATCTCCTGACCGGCATCACACGTCGACCGGCCGTACGACAGGGTCTGGATCGACTTGAAAAACCCCGGCATCGGACCGATCTATCTCCGGTGGACCCTCACCCTCCAGCCGACCGGAAAGCCGTCATCGTCGTCGCCATGATCATCGTCCTGGTGGTCGTCGACCTCATCATCGTCGGCATCGTCGTCGGCCAGGCCCGCGACCACGACCTGACCATCAAGCGAATCCACACGGTCGATTCGTTCTACGCCACGGAGGCGGGGATCAACATGGCCTTCCGGGAGCTCACGTACCAGAGGGACGAGGACGGCGACGGCACGATCGGGACCATCTCCGACGACTCCAACGACGCCAACGACCCGACACTCGGCACCGCGCAGTTCCTCGTGACGGACGCCGTCGTCGCGGGACAGACGACGCTCACCAGCCGGGGGCGATCGGGCGCCACCCGGCGAAGCGCCGATCTGCTGGCGGACGGCAACGTGTCCAACTCCGCCGCCTGGTGGAACGGCGCGTGGGGGCAACGACGCAAGCTGCCCTTCGACAACGCCGCCCAGACAGAAAACCTCACGGACTTCCCCGTCCTGGTGTCGCTCACCAGCGACCGGATCGACTACGCCGCCATCCAGAACGCCGGCGAGGACATCCGCTTCATCGACACCGACGGGCTGACGGAACTCACGTACGAGATCGAGTCGTGGGACGAGTCCGGGACGTCGTACGTGTGGGTGAAGGTGCCGCAGATCGACGGCTCGTCCAACAGCGACTACATCTGGATCTACTACGACAACATCGGCGCCGCGGACAACCAGGACGCCCCCAATGTCTGGACCAACGGCTACTCCGGCGTCTGGCACCTCAAGGAGGACCCGACGGCGGGCGGCGGCCCCTGGTACGACCCGTCGTGGCTGTACCGCAAGAAGATCACCATCGACAACACCAGGGTCACGGCGACGCTGGCGAACTTCCCAGTCCTCGTCTCCTTCACCGACGCCGAGATCAAGGCCGCCGCGCGCGCCGACGGGTTCGACATCCTGTTCACGGACAGCAACGCCACGACGAAGCTCGACCACGAGATCGAGCGGTGGGACAGCGCCACCGGCGAGCTGATCGCCTGGGTGCGGGTGCCCAGTTTGCCGGATGCCACCGACAAGGACCTCTACGTCTACTACGGCAACTCCGGCGCGAGCGACCAGCAGAACATCACCGGCGTCTGGGATGTCAACTTCAAGGCCGTGCTGCACCTGGACGAGACGGTGACCGACGAGCAGTCCAGCGGCACACACCAGGACTCGACCGCCAACAACAACGACGGCGGCCAGAACAACAACGACGACGCGCCCGGACCGATCGGGACCGGACAGGACTTCGACGGTTCGAGCGACCGGGTCGTCATCGGCGACAACGCCAGCCTGGACAACACCGGCACCGGGTTCACCGTTTCCGCCTGGATTCAGCCCGACTTCGTTCAGACCGACGCCAGCGACCGCGACGTCGTCGACAAGTGGGGCTCGAACGCCGGCTGGAGGCTGTGGTTCAAACAGACTAAGGACGACTTCAAGTTCAAGGTGAGATCGGGGGGCGTGACCAAGACCACGATTACGAAGAACCTGAGCTGGACGGCGGGAACGCCGCATTTCCTGGTCGGCACCTACGATGGGGCCGCTGTGCGGATCTACTGGGACGGCGTCCAGGCGAACTTGACCAACGCCAGCGGGACACTAGCCGCGAACAGCGAGGACGTGTCGATCGGGGTCAACAGCGGCACCTCCAACGGCACGCCCTTCGACGGCGACATCGACGAGGTACGTGTCTCCAACACCGCCCGCTCCGCCGACTGGATCCTGACGGAGTACAACAACCAGAGCAATCCCTCGGCGTTCTACTCGGTGGGCGCCGAGGAGCAGGACACAGGCGGCGGCCCGTTCACCGACAGCACTGTCTCCGCCAACGCCGGGGCACCGGGTGGTTCGATGACCGCACTGGACCAGGTGGCCGGCCAGGTCAACGGCAGCCTGGACTTCGACGGAGTAGACGATGACGTGGCCATGTCGGGCTTCAACGCCACCCTCCTGCCGGCAACGCTGACGGCGTGGGTCAACGCCGACGTCTCGCTGGCGTGCTCTGGCGTGGTGTTCTCGCGGGGGACGGCGGTCTCCGGGATGAACGTCGGCTCGTGCTCGAACGCCTTCGTTCTGGGCTACACCTGGAACGATGCGGCGAACACATACAACTGGACCGGGGGCCCGACCGTGCCCGTCGGTGAGTGGGTTCTCACGGTCCTCGTGGTGGAGGCGACCCAGGCGACCGCCACCGTGTACTCCAGCAGCGGGACGAGTTCGGCGACCAATCCCGTCGCACACGCATCGAGCGTCATCGACGACCTGAAGATCGCCCAGGACGATCTCGGCGGCCGGTTCTTCGACGGCGGCATCGACGAGGTCCGCGTGTCGAGCGTGGCGCGCAGCGCGGACTGGAACCGGGCCCAGTACATGTCCATGGCCGACGATTTCATCCTGTGGACGCTGCCGGTTCTCAACTGGCAGGAAACCGAGCCCTGAGCGCACGAGATCAGCGGACCGTGCTTATGCGCTGCTCGGTCTGGAGATCCTGCAGTTGCTTCTTCACGGAGTCGAAGTCGACCGGTGAACCGTCCTTGTAGTACAGACGGCCGCCGGCCCCCCGGTAGAGGCGTATCGGCTCGCCATTCTCGTCTCGTCGACCCGTGACCCAGCTCTCCTCGACCGCACCGTATTGGCCCAGCACCAGCGACGGGTGCGTTTCGCTCGACCCCAGCGGCTGCTGATACACCCCGCCCCCGGACCCCCCGAACCCCCCGGAGCACCCCGCCCCGATCAGCGTGACGGCAAACAACGGCCGGCACCCGGAACATCGTCGCATGGCAAGCCTTTCAAGAGAGAGGACGCGCCCGGGCATCGGCGGAGCGGTGCCGTAGACTTCACAAAAAGCTACACTGTGCCACGCGATGGAGATGTTTCTGAAGGCGGCCGCGGTCGTGGGTGCGGTGGTGCTCGCCGCCGCGGTCGGGCTGACGCTCTTGCCCCGTCTGGGCCGGCCGGGGCGGTTCCTGG
>JADFOJ010000042.1 GCA_022562915.1 Planctomycetota bacterium
TTCACTCTCGTTCGAGAAGACATACGTCAACGTGTCGCCGGTCACCACCCTCATGCCGATGCCCTCCCGGATCTCGACGTGGTCGCGCAGCGTGAGCTGGTAGTACTGGACGGGTGACGGTTGCTGCGGGTCCCCGGCCGGCGCGGGTTGTGCCTCGGCGGCGGGCGAGCCCGGTTCGGCGGCGGCGGACGAGTCCCGTTCGCCGGCCGACCGGCCGGCATCGGGCTGCCGCGGCGTGTCGGAGTGGGCCCGCGGTGCGGTGCCGATCGCGCCCTGGGCGAACCGCGCGAACTCCAGCTGCCGGACCTCCATACTCGTTCGCACGGGATCGGACTGGTCGTTGATCAGCAGTGACAGGCCGGTTCCCAGGAACTCCATGGACGGCGACTCGACGCGGAACCGTTCGGGGCAGGTTACCTCGCCCATGACATTGTCAAAGGCGGCCACCGGCGCGTGCACGACGAGAATCGGCGTGTCGCGCTCCAGGTCGAGCAACTGCCCCGGCGGGGGTTCGAAAACCTCGATGAGGACGTGGCCGGTCAGTGAACCGCTCTCGAGCACGCGGTGCGGCAGGTGCACCAGCGCCGAGTCACCCGACAGGCGGATCACGCGGTTGTCCGCGAGGTAGAGCTCGGCGCGGGGCTGATCCATGCTCACCCAGTTGGCCCCCATGCCTTCGGGTGTCGGATCCAGGCGAGCGAAGCGATACTGCTGGGCGAGCCTGCCCGTCTCTTTGTCGACGATCTGGATCCAGCCGCCTGCTTCCAGTTCGGGCATCGTGCCGCCGGCGGCCGGATCGATGCCGCCGGTGCGAACGTCGTCCTTCGCCAGCGGTTCGGGCACCAGGTCGATGATCATGTCTGCTCCGGTGTCGCTACCCGGTTCCGGGGCGTCGCCGTCGAGGTCCAGGACAACGACAAGCCCGATGGCCGCGACGATCACGCCGGCGGCGATGAACGCGGCGCGCTTCCCCCGGGCGGTGTCCGTCCGGGCCGGTCGTTCAGGTGTCGATCGTTGAGCCATGGGTGCTCACGCGAAGAGGCGGACGGCCTCGTCCCAGCGGTTCTTCTCACGAAGCAGGTGCTCGATCGCTTCCCGCACTGCCCCGGTGCCGCCGGCGAGCGTGGTGACGAACGCCGCGGCCCGGCGTACTTCCGGCACGGCGTCCGCGACCGCCATCGCGTAGCCGGCTCCGCGCATCATGGGAAGGTCGGGAAGGTCGTCACCGAGGACAGCCGCCTGGGCCGACGCCAGCGACAGCTCCCGGAGCACGTCCTCGAGAGCCCGGGCCTTGTCGGTGGTTGCCTGGACGACGTGGCGGATACCCAGTTCCGCGGCGCGGTGCTTCACGGCGTTGCCGGGCCGGCCCGTGATCAGCGCCACCTGGTAGCCGAGGGTCGTCCAGACGCGGATGCCGATGCCGTCCCTGGCGTGGAAACGCTTCGTTTCCACGCCGTTGTCATCGAGGTGAATACCGCCGTCGGTCATCACGCCGTCGACGTCGAGGCAGAGAAGTTCCACGTTGGCTGCAGCACCGGCGCCCATCACTCGACCTCGAGGATGTCGATCGGGGCACCGCAATAGATGTCGAACTCGATGGCCGTCTCGACCGCGCGGCGCGCGAGTTGCTCGGCATCATCGCCGGTGTCGTAGATCTGGTGCAGGGCGCCCAGCGCGTAGACACCGCCGGACCCGATCACGTAGTACTTGTCGAATCGGCAGACGCTCGCGTCCTGGGAGACCTTGTAGATCCCCGCCGCGTTGGCGATCAGGAACGAGGCATCGAAGTCGCCGAACGGGGAGTCCTTCTCGTGCGGCTGGTCGTTCACGAACGGGTAATGCTCGTGCAACTCCTTCCACAGCACCATGAAGAAGGCGAAGATCTCCTTCTCGTCTCCCAGCGGCGGCACGTCGCGGCCGCCGAGCAGGTCCTCCATGATGTTGTCGTACAACGACCAGCCGGTGATGGCCATGAGGACCTTTCCGACCGGGCGCACCTTGATCGCCCGGCAGTTGTCGGCGCCGATGCGCTCCTGGCCGAACACGTTGAGGGTGTCGGCCGCAACCACGGTACGACCGTTCTTGCGGACCGCTACGACGATTGACATGGTGGGGATTCTAACGGCTGGTGAGTCATGATGGGCCTGCCTGGACTACCGCGACGGAGTCTTCGGACGAAACGCCAGCCGGGCCCGTGGAACGTCCGGGTAGATCTCGAAGATCGTGTTGAGCTTCGTCAGCCGCAGCACCTCCACGATGACACCTTTGACCGACGCGATCTTCACGTTCCCGCCGTGGCGGGCGAGACGCCTGTGCAGCCTCACGAGTATTCCCAGCCCATAGCTGGAAATGTAATTCAGCGAGGAGCAATTGACAATGATCTTCCGAAGACCGGCATCGACAAGTTTCTCGAGGTCGGTAACGAACCCATCGGCGGTCCGCGCGTTGAGCCCGCCGTCGGCCTTGACGACCAGCACCTCCGAATCAACCTCGTCGTAATAGATTTCCACGGCAGGGTCTCCCCGGTCACTCGCTGACGACTTTCATCGCGATGAGATCCTGCACGTCGACGAGCCCGACCGGTTTGCCGTCGCGGTCCAGGACGGGGATCTCGTCGTGGCGGTTCTCGCGCATGAGCCTTACCGCATCGCGCACGAGGTCGTCCACGACCAGGTGCTCCGGTCGTCGGGTCATGACCTCGGCGATCCGGCGCTGCATGGCGCCGTCGGCGTGTTCGAGGACCAGCCGGCGGAGATCGCCGTCGGTGAATATTCCGGACAAGCGGCCGTGCTCGTCGACGAGTACGACCGCGCCGGGGCGTCTGCCCGTCCGGGTCTGCTCGCACGCTTCCCGCACGGTGGCGGTGTCGCGAACCACGGGGAGGTTGCGGCCGACCTTGAACCGCAGCACGTCCACGATCGGCCGAAGACCGGCTCCCAGCATGCCGCCGGGATGGCGGCGCTGAAAATCGTCGGCGCCGAAGTTCCGCCGCCGGCTCAGCGCCAGCGCCAGCGCGTCCCCGACCGCCAGCATCGCGGTGGTCGACGCGGTGGGGGCGAGGTTCAGCGGACACGCCTCGGTGAGGTCACCGAGGCTCAGGTGCACGTCGGACAGGCGCGCCAGCGCCGAGTGCGGTGTCGATGAAATCCCGAGCCTCGGCACGCCGTCGGCCTTGAGCAGGGCCGCCAGGTTAATGACCTCGTCCGTCTCGCCGCTGTAGCTCAGCAGAACGACGATGTCTGCGCTGCGCACCCGGCCCAGGTCGCCGTGGACGGCCTCCGCGGGGTGCAGAATGCTCGACGGCTGGCCGAGGCTCGTGAACGTGGCGGAGATCTTCGCCCCGATCAGCCCCGACTTGCCCATGCCCGACACCAGGACGTGTCCCTTACAGTTCTCCAGAAGATCCAGCGCCTTTCGCCAGGCCGCGTGATCGACGTCGGTGACCTGCCTGCAGATCCGCCCGATGGCGTCCGCCTCCGCGCGGAGGACCTCGACGATGAACTCGACCTCTGTAGCGCTGCGGTCAGTGGTGGTCATGATCGGACATGATCCGCTAAGATGGAGACCCCTCCAGGAACCGTCGATCGCGTTGAGTATAGCGTAGGGTCCCCGGAAGACCGACCGATGCAGCTCCAGGACGAATACCAGGTCAGGCTCGACACCTTCTGCGGTCCGATGGATCTGCTGTTGTACCTGATCCGTCGCGTCGAGGTCGACATCCACGACATCCCGATCGCCGAGATCACCGATCAATACCTGGGCTTTCTCAGACAGGCCGACGACATCGACATCGAAGCGGCGGGGGAGTTCCTGGTCATGGCCGCAACGCTCATGGAGATAAAGTCGCGCACGCTCATGCCCCCGGAGCCGATCGAGCCCGGCGACGCCGACGGCGATGCGGACCCCCTGCACGCAGCGCAGGACGAACCGTCCGATCCACGGTTCGAATTGATCCGGCAACTGCTGGACTACCAGCGGTACCGGATCGCCTCCGAGACGATGGAGGATCGGCGGCAGGCCTTCATCCGGCAGTTCCCATGCCGGCCGTACCACGCCGATGACGAGCCGTCCGACGATGTGCCCGCGCCGCTGGAACTGGCCGATGCGCATGTCTACGACCTGTACGAGTCGTACCAGCGGATCGTCATGTCGATCGACTTCGACCGTCTCGGTGACCATCGCGTGGAGATAGACGACACACCGGCGGCGCTGTACCAGGCGGACATGCTCGATCGTCTCGGCCGGGCCGATGGCGGCCGGCTCACGTTGCAGGAGACCTTCCAGGGCTGCGCGAGACCCCAACGCCTGGGTCTGTTCCTGGCGACACTGGAACTCGTCCGCCTTCGCAGGATCGACGTCCGCCAGCAGGACCTGCTTGCCGAGATCGTGATCGAGCTGCGGGCGGAGGAGTAGGATCCTTGCGTGTCTTGCGCGAACCGCGATACGCGGCTCTCTTGAGCGCCGCCAGCTCGCCGGACGTCGGTTCGCGCCACTCACCGACGCGCAGCCCCTTGAGCCTCAGCGGTCCGATCTGGATGCGGCGCAGACGCTTCACCGGATGGCCGACGCGGGCCAGCATGCGGCGGATCTGTCGATTGCGACCTTCACGAAGATCCATGATCAGATGCGTGCGGTTGCGATCTCGCTTCAGGAGCTTGAGGCGCGACCGCGCGGTCTTGTCAACGCCGCGGCGCGAGCGGTCGCCGAGAAAGAGCCCCTGCTCCAGGCGGCGGACCTCGGTTTCGTCCAGCGAACCGCGCACCGTGAGCTCGTAGACTTTCTGAAGGTGGTAGCGCGGGTGGGTCAAACGGTTGGCGAGGTCGCCGTCGTTGGTCAGCAGCAACAGCCCGGACGTATCCATGTCGAGCCGGCCCACGGGAAAGAGCCGTACGCCCGACGGGTGGTTCACCAGGTCCACGGCCCGCCGCCGCCCGTCGTCGTCGGCGTTCGTGCAGACGACGCCCCTGGGCTTGAACAGCAGCACGTAGACCTGGCGGACCTTGGTCTTGATCCTGCGCCCCTCGACGGTGATGCGATCGCGCGTGGGGTCTACCCACGCCGGCGTGGTCGTGACCGGCGTGCCGTTGACCGCGACGGCCCCCTCGGCGATGAGCCGCTCGCACGCCCGGCGCGAGGCGACGCCTGCATCGGCGAGCGCCTTGTGAAGCCGGATCCCACGGGTTGCATCGCTGAAGTCGTCGTGACGGTCCATCGCGGGGGATCTTATACTTCCCCGGCCCCGCAGGACTCTTCGACGTTCGCCCGTTATCGGCAACAAGTGGCGGCGCCGATTGCCGATGAGGAGAGGATCCATGGCCTGGAGGTTCAGAGCGGTCGTGGACAGGCTCGCTCGCGTCATGACACAACCGCTGGACGAACTCAGCCGCTTCCAGAGAACGCTGCGATTCCTCTATGACCTCGGACGTCACGGGGCTCGCCAGCTTCAGCACGACCGCGCGCCGCAGATGGCCGGGGCCCTCGCGTTCCGGACCCTCTTCGCCCTGCTGCCCGTCATGGTCCTGGGCACGATGCTGATCCGGGCCCTGGGCGGTTTCGAGGATCTGGAGAGCAAGCTGGCGGACTTGTTCACCCGGCTCGGCCTCGATCAGTTCCAGATGGTCACCGTTGCGGCGGAGAACGAGACCTCCGTGGCCAGCGGTGAGTCGGTCAGCCAGTGGCTGCTGGGCCTTCTCGACCAGGTCCAGCAGATCAACGTCGCCGCCATCGGCTGGGTGGGGCTGGCGGTGGTGATCTACTCGGCCATCGCGCTGATGGTCACGATCGAGAAGAGCTTCAACATCATCTACCGAGCACCGGAAGGGCGGTCGTGGTCGAAGCGGCTGACGATCTACTGGACCGTTCTGACGCTGGGACCGGGCGCGATCATCGCGGCCATGTACGTCGGCAACTGGCTCGATGGATTCTTCACCCAGCAGGGCGGATGGTGGTCGATCTTCCGGGCTGCCCCGGTGATCTGGAACTACCTTGCGCTGTGGCTGGTCACCTTCGCCATCTACAAGCTCATTCCGAACACCAACGTCACGTATCGACCTGCGCTGTTCGGGGCGCTGCTGGCGGCCGTGCTGCTCGAGCTCGGCAAACGAACGCTCGGTGCGTACTTCGTCAACGCCGTGTCGTTCGGTCAACTCTACGGTTCGCTGGGACTGATCCCGGTCTTCATGTTCTGGGTCTACGTCATGTGGCTGATCGTTCTGTTCGGGCTCGAGGTGAGTGCGACGCTGCAGATGCTGGGCGGACGCCGCCTGGAGGAGTTCCAGGCGATCGACCGCACCGGCCTGGTGGATCCCACCTCGGTTCTGCTGGTGATGCAGGTCGTGGCCCGGCACTTCGACTCATCGCACCCGACCTCCGCCCGGCAGGTCGCCGACGAGATCTCCATCGCCGAGTCGACCGTGCTGACGATGTTCGAGCATCTCGTCGCCGACGGCATCCTGCACCGGCTCGACCGTGAGGACGGGTCCGTCGCGATGGCCAGGCCGCCCGACCAGGTCTCCGCCGACGAGATCCTCGAGATCGGCTACCGGATGTGCGACGAGAGCGAAGCGTCGCGCAGCAGCGTCATCATCCAGCGCCTGAGGGACGCTCAGAAGAGCCTCGCCGGCCAGACGACGCTTGCCAAGCTGGCGGCCCATACCGATCAAGCGGTCGGCTCCTGACGGTCGATAGGGATTACCGGACCCTGGGATGGGTGTACCTGAGTCACCAGCGGCGGGGGGTGGCAGCGATGTCGCTGCTGCCGAACGAGCTGCCAGGTTTCTCCAGCAGCGGCTGAGGGTCGGTGCGGGGATGCTCAAGGCCCTCCAGGCGCAGATCGACGAGATGGCACGGGCTTCTCGATGACCTCCGGCAGGGCCGGCAGGACGCCGAGCAGGCACTGGACCGCGTGGACCAGAGGATCGCCCTCGCGGCGGATCGCGCCGAGAACCTCTCCAACATGGTCGAAAGTGCGGAGGTGAACCTCGCGGTGCTCGCGGGGCGGGCGGCGAGGAAGTCGGGAGAGGGGAGGAGAAAATAGACCGGGACTAATTTCCGGCCGGTGGCCCGCCGCGACGCAGAGACCGCAGCCCGGAAATTAGTCCCGGTCTATTTTCTCCTCCCCTCTCCCGACTTCCTCTCGTGGCGGAGCCAGAGCCGCTCCAGCCGATCGACGTCGCCGAACGCCTGCTCGAAGATCTGCAGGTGCCGCTGCGGCCCGGGCCGGCCCGGCGGCTCGTTTCGCAGTGCATCCATGACGTCTCGCAGTTCCTCCCGACGAAAGCGATTCATCCAGGTGATCAGGGCGTAGCTCTGGTGATAGACCGAGGAGATCGTGTCGTCGTCGTTGTCCGGCATCCGGGTGTACGTGACCAGGTCGCGCAGCGGAATGAGCTTTCCTTCTGCGAGGATCTCCTGGAACTGCTCCGTGCGAAGCGCGTACTCGTGGTCCGGGCCGAACGCCTTGTCGGGGTGGTCCGTCTCGAACGCGGTGGCGAGGCCCTCGCTGAGCCACAACGGGTTCTGGATATGCGGTGACTGGATCCGCGTGTGAAACGCAAGCTGGTGAACCGCCTCGTGAACGACCGTGGCGGTCGCCGCTCTCAGGTACTCGCTGCGGAGGCCGCTGCGAGCCGGGCGAGTCGGGCGAGCGTACCCCGTGATGGAGCCGGCGAGCCGGGTGGCGGACCTGGGCTCACGCAGCGCCTCGACGAGTTCCGGGTTCGTCTCGATGTTGTAAAAGACGATGCGATCGTGCTTGGGCGAGTAGTAGCCGCTGATCCACTCGGCGGTGACGCCGTCCCGTCTCTCGGCGAACCGGCGGTAGTCGTCGTGCTCCTGGAAGAGCACGCACACGAGCTTGTGTCGAAGGGGCCGCGGCTTCAGGCCGAGCCGCTTCGTGAAGCGATTGAACTGGTGATACGTTCGATCCAGCAACTGTACCTGCTTCCGCGACCACCCCGGCGCGGCATCGGACAGCACGACGAAGCGCCTCGCCTCGTAGGCGTGGAACCGGCGCGGCAGCAGCTTGCGCGTGTCGCGGTAGACGTCCGACTCGGTCCTGAGCCGGCGGTCCCTGGTGCCAAACGGCATCGCCTCGGCCATGGTGGCGAGAAGTTCGTCGGCGGCATCGCCGGTCGTGCCGGGACTGCGGGCGTCGCCCGGGAGCAGGGCGGCCGGGACGGACGCGAGCCACGATTGCCCGCCGCCGTGCCACGCACCGGTGGCCGCCGCGATGGCGGCGGCCGTCGACAGCGCGGTGATCAAGAGGGTCTCGATACCGGAACGGGTGCGGCGCCCGACCGCACCAGGCGCGGTTCGAAGCTGCGAACGGGCACTCGGCACGACGGCTGAATCGGCCGTTGGCACGCGGTGTTTGAGCGCCCGCAGCTCACGTCGGCCCTGCCGTGGTCAGCCTATAGCGGTGAGGCGCGGTCTGACGCGCCAGCCGTTACGACCCGTCGCCGATAACGGACGCGGTGCAAAAGTCCGGCGGATGTAATCTCCGATATACTCCGTACGTGGGCCTCGAGACAGCCATCCCAACCGATGCCATCCTGACGACGCAGTTGGACCGCATCATCAACTGGGGCCGGCGGTCCAGCCTGTGGCCGATGCCGTTCGCGACTGCGTGCTGCGGCATCGAGCTCATGTCCACGGCCAGCAGCCGATACGACCTCGCACGCTTCGGCGCGGAGGTGATGCGGTTCAGCCCACGGCAGAGCGATCTGCTGCTCGTGGCCGGTCGAATCGCCGTCAAGATGATGCCGGTGCTACAGCGGATCTACATGCAGATGTGCGAGCCGAAGTGGGTCCTGTCCATGGGCGCGTGCGCGTCCACCGGCGGCATGTTCGACACCTACGCGGTCGTGCAGGGTGTCGACCAGTTCCTTCCCGTGGATGTCTACGTGCCGGGCTGCCCGCCGCGGCCGGAGATGCTCCTGGAGGGCATCATGGCCATCCAGCGCATCATCGACGAGGAAAACATTCCATACGACGGTGATGGCAAACGACTGCCGTTGTCGATCGCGGTGAGCCCGAACTACGAGCCGCGCCCGCAGCCGTCGGAGATTACGATCGGGGCGACGTAAAAAGACCGGGAGTAATTTCCGGCCGGTGGTCCGCTGCTGCGCCGTGACCGCGGCCCGGAAATTACTCCCGGTCTCTTTTCTGCCTTTCCGCCCGGTGGTCCGCTGCTGTTCGATGAGCGCAGCGAAAAACAGCACCCAGGGTCCTCTCCGGAGCGAGTGTCGGCCGAAGGCCGTACGGAGCGCTCAACCTAGTCCCGCAGCTCGACGGTCCAGTACGCCTCGTCCAGGAACGCCCGCCACGACCGGTACCGCGCCTCGCCGAGACGCAGCGTGATCACCGGGTTGCGCCGCGGCTTGACCGGCTTGCGGATGAGCCGCATGTGCGCCTGCCCCGGCGTACGGCCACCCTTCCTGGCGTTGCATCGAACGCACGCGCACACGAGGTTGGCCCAGGAGTGAAGGCCACCCATCACTCGTGGCAGGACGTGATCGATCGTCAACTCCCGTGTCGGGAAGCTCTTGGCGCAGTACTGGCAGTGGTTGCCGTCACGGGCATACAGGTTGCGGCGGTTCAGCTTGACGTCCTGCCGGGGCAGGCGGTCGTAGCCGAGCAGCCGGATGATCTTGGGCACCGCGATCCGCAGCCTGGCCGTTCTCACCCACGCGTGCGCGTCCGGTTCGAACTCCTGCTGGAGGTGGGCGATCTCCGTCCAGCTCTCCAGGTCGTAGGTGATGTACTGCCCACCCTCGACCGCGATGATCTCCGCCGCCTGCCTGCACAACATGGTGAAGGCTCGCCGCGCGTTGATCACCCGGATCGCCGTGTAGAAGCGATTCAGAACCAGCACTTGTTCGTTGAGAACGACGGGCAGCGCGGTCATTCCTACCTCCGATACCAACCATCCGGACGGTACGATTTCCCGGGATCGTAGTCAAACCGGCGAGGGCACGACGATCCGCTTATCGGATGGCGGGAATCCTGATCGCGTGCCGCCGGTCCTCGATAACAGATCGGATGTCGCAGGTGCTGACGTGATCGTTGATCACGCCGATTGCCTGCATCAGTGCATAGATCCCGGTCGGTCCGACGAATGACCAGCCTCGCCGTTTCATGTCGCTGCTCAGGGCGTGCGATTCCGGGCAGGTGACGGGCAACGTCGCGCGTGTGACCCGGCGGCGCGGTGACGCATGGGGCTCGTACTGCCACAGGTACGCCGCGAGCGATCCGTGGGAGTCGATGATCTCGATGGCGCGCCGGGCGTTGTTGATCGCCGATCGGATCTTGCCGCGGTGGCGGATGATCCCCTTGTTGCGCAGCAGCCGCTCGACGCTCCGCGTGTTGAACCGGGCAACACGTTCCAGGGCGAAGTCCGCGAAGGCCTCGCGAAAGTTGCTGCGCTTGCGCAGGATCGTGATCCAGCTCAGCCCCGCCTGGAACCCCTCGAGGCAGATGTGCTCGAAGAGGTGCCGGTCGTCCATCCGGGGCCGGCCCCACTCGTGGTCGTGGTACTGCACGTACAGCGGATCGCTCGCACCCCACCAGCAACGGCGGACGCCGTCGGGCCCCCTGACCGAAGACACGGCGCGGCCGGTCACGGCGCGGGCCCGGCGGGCTTGCGGGTGATGGCGGCCCATACCCGGTGCTCGATGAGCAGCGGCTCTTCGGGGAATTCCTCTGCCAGCAGTGCCGCCAGCGCGTCGTCGAAGGCGTCCACCTGCTCGTCGGACATCACGCCGGAGCCGACGCCGTTGCTGGTGCGAATCCGCCCGCGCCACTGTTCGTGGGTAAACGGCTGGACGGTGTCGTAGCAGAACTGCTCGACCAGTTGCATCCCGAGCCGCTGCATCTGATCGATGTAGTGCCCGTAGATCCCGGTCCGTCCGGACATCGTCCATCCGGGATTGTGCTGAAGGATCAAGTGCTCGGTGCGCGCGGCGACGGCGCTTCGCCCGGGCAGGTAGCAGAAGTGGGCAATGACGTGCCGCCCACCCGGCCGGAGAACACGGACCACCTCGGCCAGTGCCCGGTCGTGGTCGAACCACCCCCAGCATTGCCCGGCGATCACCAGGTCGACCGATGTGTCGGGAACCTGCGTGTCTTCCGCGGGCCGGGCGTGGAACTCCGTCAGGTCGTCGAGGCCCAGGTCCGTCGCGCGACGCCGTGCCGCGCGGATCTGGTTGGGCGCGATGTCGAGCCCCGTGACGCGGGCGCCGCGCCGGGCCAGCGCGAGCGCGACGACCCCCGGACCGGTGCCCAGGTCCAGCGCGGTCGTATCCGCCAGGGACAGGTGGGTCTCCAGCCGGTCGTAGAAGGAATCCGGAAAGCCGGGTCGAAGCCGCGCGTAGTCGTCGCTGCGGCGGCCGAAATCAATGCCTGTCGCATCGCGCATCGGTCAGTGCCGAAAATGCCGTACACCGGTCAAGAGACACGTGACCCCGCGCTCATCGCAGAGATCGTTGGTCAACTGGTCACGCCTGGAGCCGCCGGGGTGAACGATGCACCCGACGCCGGCCTCGATCAGCAGCTGCGGACCGTCGGGGAAGGGGAAGAACGCGTCGGAGGCGGCGACGCTGCTGCCGCGGTCGCCAAGCTTGCCGTGCGCCTTGTCGATCGCCAGCCGGCACGCCGAGACGCGGTCGACCAGGCCGCAGCCGCCGCCGAGCATTCGTGCACCGGCCGCCAGCACCACCGCGTTTGATCTGAGGTGCTTGACCACCGTCCACGCAAACGCGGCGTCGTCGAGCATGTCGCCGGAGGGTGCGGGACCGGCCGCGTGCGTCCAGTCGTCCGGGTGTTCGATGGCCGTGTCCCGATCCTGGACGAGCATGCCGCCCGGAATGGACCTGGTGTCGAGGAACCGGCCGGTGACGACCGCATCGCCGGGAGCCTCACCGAGATCGCCGACCGCCAGCAGGCGGACGTTCTTCCAGCGCTCCGTCAGCATGGACAGTGCCGCGTCCTCGTAGCCCGGCGCCACGATGACTTCCAGGAAACGCTCGCCGTGGCAGATCCGCCGGGCCGTCGCGGCGTCCATGGTCCTGTTGACGGCGAGGATCCCGCCGTAGGCGGCGAGCGGATCGCCCTCGCAGGTGCGGTCGAACGCGTCGGCGAGATCCGGCGCCCGTGCCGCCCCGCAGGCGTTGGTGTGCTTGATGATCGCCGCGCACGCGCGGTGGGGGTCGATGCGGTGCAGGTCCTGGACGAGCGCCAACGCCGCGGCGGCGTCCAGGATGTTGTTGTAGCTCAGGGCCTTGCCGTGCAGGACGCTTGCGGAGGGGATGCTTGGGCCGGTGGTGCCGCTGAGGACCTCGAGGCGGGCGCCCTGATGGGGGTTCTCGCCGTAACGCAGCGTGCGGTGCACGGCGGGCGCCTGGGAATCCCGGTTCTCCATCCAGCCGCTGATCGCGCCGTCGTAGCGTGCCGTGAGGCGGAACGCCGCCACGGCCAGGAGTCGCCGGAACGCCGGCGTGGTTGCCCCGTCGTGCGCGTCGAGCTCGGCAAGCAACTGCGGATACTGCTCCGGCGACGTCACCACCGCGACGAACGCGTGGTTCTTGGCCGCGGACCGCACCATCGCCGGACCACCGATATCGATCTGCTCGAGTGCCTCGGCGGCGGTCGTGCCGGCCCGGCCGACCGCCTGCTCGAACGGATACAGGTTCACGCACACCAGGTCGATCGGCGTGATGCCATGCTCGGCCATCGCGCGGCGGTCTTCGTCGAGGTCGCGCCGCGCGAGCACGGCCCCGTGAATCGCCGGATGGAGCGTCTTGACACGTCCGCCCATCATCTCGGCGACGCCGGTGAGATCCTCGACCCGTGATACATCGAGGCCGTCCTCGGCCAGGGTGGCGGCGGTGCCGCCTGTCGAGACGAGTTCGACTCCGCGGCGATCCAGCGCCCGGGCCAGATCGACCAGGCCGCTCTTGTCACTTACCGAGAGCAGTGCCCGGCGGATGGAGATGAGCTCTGAAGAGTCGGTCAACGACGGTACTGTAGGGACGGTTGCCGGTCTTTGCTCCAGAGCCCGCTCTACTGCCGGGGGACCAGCCGGCTGACGCGCCCGTCGTCGCCGGCCACGAAGATCTCGCCGCCCCGGTGACGGCTCATCTGCAGGTGCCGGACGGACGGCAGCCTCACCGTCTGCATGACTCCACCGCCGCCGGCATCGACGACCGTGAGTCGCCGGTCGGGGGCGTGCCAGACGAAAAGGCGCTGCTTCAGGCTGCCGACGACGGTGCCGTGGACCGCCGGCTGGGTCCACAGGATTTCACCGCCGGGTGTATCGACGGGTCGGGCCGCAAAGCAGTGCAACCCCTTGCCGGGAATCTGCTGGTACAACTGCGCGCCGATGAGCACCGGCGGTTGTTTCAAGGGTTTCTCGGTGAGGAACTTCCAGAGCGTGCGCCCGTTGGCGATGTCGATCGCCCACACGTACTGGTCGAGGCCCGCGATGTACAGGACTCCGCCGCCGGTGGTCGGTGGTGCCTCGACCCCGTTCAACAGGCGCTTGTTCCAGATTCTTGCCGCCGAAGAAGCGTCGAGCACGATGACCCGACCGTCGGAGCCGATCGCGACGATCATCCCGTCGATCAGGAGTGGCGCCAGGTGGACCGTCGGCGAGACCTGGTAGCCGCGCCACTGGTAGCCGACTTCGAAGGAGTGCCACACGATCTGCCCGTTGCGTGAGCCGTAGATGAAGAACGGTCCGAAGGTCACCGGTGCGGTGCTGGCAATCTGCCCGAGCTTCTGCTTGCTGATCATCGATCCGGTGTCGTCATCGAGCACGAGCAGGTGGGCGCTCACCGTGAGAAACACCCGCTCCGTGGCGGGCTGGTACGTGATGCCCTGCACGTCGTCGAGACGACCGGCGACCGGGAGTCGCCAGAGCCGTTGCCCGTTGTCGCGCCGCAACCGCGTGAGAAAGTTCGCGCCGTCCAACACGAACACCGCATCGCCCTGGACCGAGACCTGCTTGATCCCCACGCCGCCCTCGGGATTCGTCTGCGTCTGGAAGTCGATCCGCAGGCCGAGCTTCCGCGCGGCCGCGGGGCCGATGAGGTACTCGCGTTCGAGATCGAAGGAGGGTCTCCCGGCGACCTCGGCGGCCGCGACGGTGTGGTTGCGGCCGGGGCTCTGCGTGGCCGCGCAGCCGGTGACCGGCAGCACGATGGTCAGGGCCGCGGCGGCCAGAGCACGATTCAACATCGAAATTCCTTCCAAAGCGGCCCCATGCGACCTGCGAACGGCAGGCGAGCGGAGAAGTATCCCGCACCGTGGACTAGTCTACGGTCCACCGGCGTGGAGTGATGCGATGTTCACCGGGATAGTTCAACAGGTCGGCGTGGTGGCGGCCGTCACGCGCTCCGGGTGCGGCCGGACGCTTCACATCGACCCCGGCGGCGGGGAGGCCGTTGTGGCGGCCCCCGGCGACTCGGTGGCCGTCAACGGGTGCTGCCTGACCGTGACGCCGCCCGATCCCGGATCGGCCGGGGACGCCGCGGCGGCAAGGGTGCTTCGATTCGACGTCATACAGCAGACATTGCGGACGACCGCACTGGGCGGCCTGGCCGTGGGTGACGCGGTGAATCTCGAACCCGCCGTCACCGCGGCAACGCTCATGAGCGGACACCTCGTGCAGGGACACATCGACGGCGTGGGGACCGTCCGGTCGATCCGGGTCGATGCGGGTGAGCACCGCGTGCGCCTCGAGCCGCCCCCGGAGCTCATGGAGTTCATCGTCGACAAGGGATCGATCGCGATCGACGGCGTCTCCCTGACGGTGGCGTCGATCGGAGACAGCTGGTTCGAGGTGGCGTTGATTCCCACGACGCTCGAACTGACGAACCTGGGCGGCCTGTGCGAGGCCGGTCGAGTCAATATCGAAGCCGACTACGTGGCGAAAATCGTCGTCAGCTGGCTGCGAAGAACACACTGAAGAATTGGTAACTGTCCCGGGCACACGCCTGGCACACGCCGGGACCGTTGTCAGCGGGTGTCCCTGGCAAAAACGTTATCCGGGGGAGCGATCGAGAATCGGGGATTGGACACCCGGGGTCTGGTCGCGGTTGGTGACGGCATCTGCGCCAAATACGGGCGGGATGCTGTATGAAACAGTCCGATTCGAATCACAGCGCACGAGACAGCCATAGGTGCGGACTGTCGCAGTCACCGAAGAACTCGTCCAGTCAGGCTGCCCGCCGGTATCGGTGATGCAATCCACCAAGGACCGGCTCGGCAACGACTCGGCCTTGCTCAGAGTGTTCGACGCGCCGAGGTGAAGGAGCGTTGTGATCAAGGGACTGATGCGGGCGCGCGGTGTGGTAGTCGTCGATGTATTCGGTGAGGATCCGAGTCAGGTGCGCTTCGCTGAGAATGATGACATGGTCGAGGAATTCACGGCGGATCGATCCGATCACCCGCTCAGCGAACGGGTTCTGCCAGAGCGAACGTGGCGCAATCACGACTTCCTTGGTTCCCATGTGCTTGAGTCGCTGCTGGAAACGGTTGCCGTAGAGACAATCGTGATCACGGATCAGATACGTCGGAGCCTCGTCGAAGGGGAAGGCCTCGATGATCTGCTGTGCGGTCCATGCCGCGGTCGGATGGGCGGTCGACGCTATCGACCGTATTACCGTCTGTTCATCGACTTATTTTGTTACGGTTCCTAATCGCTTTGTACGTCCCTTGCGTTTCGTTTCGGTCGGATAGGACGTGAGGATCTTGGGCAGGGCAAATCCGGCAGTTCGAAGCAACTCCGACAGGCTCCGAAAGCCGTGCTGGCGGGCCGATGCTTCCAGCCACATCTTCTCGTGTACTGTAAAGCGAACGTTGACCTGCGTCGTCCGCTTGCCTTCAGACACCGTTTCAGGCGGGCGCTCACCTATCTCAATCATCGTCGCTACTGCGGTTGCCAAGGCCTCGCGAGTCTCCCGCACGCAAGCTTCGGGATCTGGGCCATCGGCGTAAACGTCCGGAAGTTCGAGTCCACGGCCGATGAAGCCCAACTCGTCATCTGACTCCAGAACGATCCGGTACTGATCCGCTAGATCTTTGGCACGATCCCACACGGCCTTCGCGAATGGACGGTTCAACGCCGTGCTACGGCTCGTCGTCTTCTTGGCACTTTTTTTGGACGATGCGGACATAGGTCGCCTTCACCTTGCCTTTGTGGACGGGGATTGAAACGGGCAGTTCGCCTGCTCTCGTAAAGACGTGGTGAGAGCCCTTTATACGCGCGAGTTCCCACCCACACGACTCGAGGAGTTTGCGTATGGCCGAGAAACGTTCTTCGTTAGCCACCTCAAGGGCCTCCAGGGGGTTTGGTGCATGCCGGTGTGTCTCCTTGGTCTCAATAGGGGGACTTTGATATACCCAATAATCGACTCATGTAAGTATAGGATATGCTATACACGAATCAAGGGACATCGGCAAAAAAGCCATAGGCCCTCTAGGGAATCAGGCTGGAACAGGGGAACAGCCCCCCGTCCTGTTCCAATTCTCAGCCGACGTGCAAGTCGATACACGACAGCGATATGCGGTCGCGCCGGGCGCATCCATCTCGGCCGGATTTGGAACCCTCGTAGACCGGCGCGATGCTGACGACTCCAGTCGAAATGATGCTGTTCGCCATCGCCGGATGGCTCAACGAGGAACAACGACACAAGATCGAGTTCCTGCAGGAGCAGGTACGAGTGCTCCAGGAACTGACTGGTGACAGGCACCTCCGGTTCACCAATGACCAGCGGCGCCGGCTCGCGGCAAAGGGCACACGACTTGGGCGGAAGGTCCTGCGAGAGATCGGGGCGATCATCACACCCGATACGATCCTCCGTTGGCACAGAGGGTAGGACGACGACGGCATGCCGCTGCCATGCCCTGCGGCCTGCTAGACGCGACATGTTTTGTTGCCGGATCGGGAGAATCGCCGATCCCAAGGACTATGAAGCTGCACGTGGCATGTTTGGCCGGGGCGTTCGTTTCTCTGGCGACGCCCGAAGCGCTCGCCCAGCCCAGTTACACGCTCACTCCACTCGCCTCGTTGGGAAAGAACGGCGCGGCCACTACGCCCCAGGCGATCAACGAAGCGGGTCGGGTGGTCGGAAAGGGCCTCACAGCGTCCGAGCGATGTCACTACGGCCTTTGCTCCTACCAGCACGCCGTCGTCTGGAGCAACGGAATCCCACTCGACCTGCACCCCTTCGAGTCGCTGGGCGTCAGCGGAGTGAATGACATCAACAATGTGGGACAGATAGTCGGTGGATGGGACGACATTGGCCGGCCCGACAGCGGCGGGGCGTTTGTCCGGCAGGACGGACTCGTGATCATCCTTCCGTCGCTCGGCGGCTGGACCGGGGCGACAGCCGTCAATGATGTGGGTCAGATCGTGGGCTGGTCCGCTGTTGCCGTTGAGGAGAACCGCCGCGCCGTCTTGTGGCAGAACGGAGAACTCATTGAACTCGGGACGTATCCCGATGGCATGGTGAGCTACGCCCAGGACATCAACGAGGTGGGCCAGATCGTGGGTACCGGGGCGTTGGTCGGAACCAGCGGTAGCCGGCGGGCTACCTTGTGGCAAGGCGGAGCGATGATCAATCTCGGCACGCTATCCGGGGGCTCGCAAAGTTTCGGCGTCGCGATCAACAAGGCCGGTCAGATAGTGGGTTGGGCCGACGAGGACGGAGCTATTTTTGCTGACCGCGCGGCCATGTGGCAGCAAGACCCCCGTACCGATGAGTGGACGATTGTGGCTCTCAGCCACGATGAGTCTCGCGCTCACGACATCAACGATTTTGGCCAGGTGGTCGGTGAAACAGCGAGCGTCGATTTTCCACAGGGTCGGGCGACGCTCTGGGACAACGGGGAGACTTTCGATCTGAATGAGTTGCTCGCGAGGAACACCGGCTGGACACTGCGGCGCGCGTGGACCATCAACAATGCAGGCCAGATTGCCGGGCAAGGCTGGGACGCCCATGGGAACGCAAACGGGTTTCTGCTCACGCCGATCGCGAGACCCCCGACCGACGCGGACGCCGACGTTGATCTTGGCGAACTGCTTGCCTTGCTCCGCGACTGGGGTGTTCTCGGAGTTCCTCTGGTTCCTCAGGTCACTTCCATTTTCGCCGAGGCGGAGTAGCTGGAGACGGCGGCACTGAACACCGAACGCGCCGCTGAACATCTCAGGTGGAGCGTGGCACCTTCTATAGTTCCGGGTTCGGTAATGATCAAGCACCGAACCCCGCACTCGTCAATGTGTTCCCGAGCGTCGCGTTCGACACCTTTGCGAACCGGCCGACACGGCCAGCGCCGCCGTACCCGGCAAGCTCGGCTCCGCGCACCAGGTAACGGTCCCCGGTTGCGTGACGACGCCCTCGATGACCCCGTGCGACATATGATGATCTGGACAATGCGCCGCGAGGAGTTCGCGACGAGCCAAGCCGCGGAACTCGACATCGAGGCATTCGACGACGACGGCACGCCGCTGCCGTGCCCGGTCATTGACTGACCTACCAGCATATGGCGCCAAGTACCCACCTATGGCGCCAGCTACCCACCTGTGGCGCCAGGCAGGATCCCAATCCGTGACTTCGTATCTGACCGACGTGCCGGTCTCACCGGCGGCGACCGTAGCAGCGATAGCCCTGCTCAGCCTGCACGCGCAAGTCTATTGCACAAGCGGAACTACGAAGTTTTCGGGAGGACGATTAGAACACGACGGGATTGTTCTTCTTCGGGCTCACGCCGCCAGCGTGTCGACGGCGGGTTCTGCCTGTGAAGCCGGCCCGACCTGGAGACACAGCAGCGTGAGGTCGTCGGCCTGGTGCAGGGAGCCGTGCTGGACGTCGAGTCGGCGGCAGACCTCCTCGATCAGTCCCTGTGGATCTTCGGTCTCACCGAGCCTGCCGAATTCGTCGCGGTAATGAAGCGTGGTACCGGGCAACCGCTCGCCACCGGCGTCCTTGTCGGGGAACGCGTGCTCGAATCCGTCGGTGTACAGCAGCAGGCGGTCGCCGGGGGACAACTGCACCTTGATTTGCTCGTAGTTGTCGTTCCCGTCGAAGACGCCGAGCAGGCCACCGGATGTTTCCAGGGTCTCCGTGTCGCCGCCGGCGCGCACGAGTATCGGCGGGGGATGGCCCGCGGTCGCCACCGTGACTTCCAGGCGGCGGCAATCAACGACGGCGTAGACGGCCGTGCTGAACCGGCTGGGATGCGTGCAGTGTTCGACGAGCCTGCGGTTGAGGCGGTTCAGCACCTCCGCGGGCTCCAGGATCCGCCGGCCGGTGGTGCCATCGGCATTGGTGTGGCGCTCGCGGGTGGTCAGCGACTGGCTGATGACCATGGTCATCAGTGCGGCGGACACGCCGTGGCCCACGGCATCGGCAAGGAACAGCCCGATGCGGTCGTCGTCGAGTTGCTTGACGTCGTAGATGTCCCCGGAGACGTACTGGGCCGGGCGCCACAGTGTCGCCACCGAGGCGCCGTGCAGCTTCGGAAGCTCGCGTGGCAGCAGCTCGCGCTGGGCGTGCGCGGCGAGCTGAAGTTCCTCGTGCATCCGCTGGACCTCGTCACCGAGCCCGGTGTGTGACAGTCCCGACATCGCCAGGGCGTCGCGCAGACGGTCGACCTCGCGCTGACGATGCAACATGCCGTGCAGCCGCGCACACAGGACCAATCCGTTGGTGCTCCGGTCTTCGATCAGGACGCCGGCGGTCTCGAGGATCCCGCCGGGCTCCGGCGGGCCGTCCAGCAGTGCCATCACCGGCACGTGATGCTCGTCCAGTTCCGTCAGCGGCAGCACCAGTTTCGGCTGCTTCGCCGTCACGGTGGTCAGCAGCACGGCGGCGTCAAGCTGCTCCATCATCGATTGATCGAGCTTGTGCACCTTGATGATCTTGAAGTCCGCGCCGGGGACGCTGTTCCACGCCGCGCACAGGAGCCGCTGGATCGATCTCGTCCCGCTTCCTGCGCCGGGACACACGATGATGCCGATGTTCCAGTTGCTCATATGCCGCGAGTCTCACAGGCAACGGCGGCTGCCTTGAGTGCTCATCGGCCTAGCGTGCGAGAGCCTTGAGGCGGGGCAGGTCCAGGGGGATCCTGGAATTGACCTCGACGCCCAGCCGGTCGAGCGTGCCTGCGCGAAGCTCTATGGCGAACTGGGCCGGATAACCACTCGGGTAGAGAGGCAGGCGCCGCTCGTACTCCGGCGGAGCTTCATCTGCCCGCCGGGGCGGCTCCACCGGCATCGTGTGTACGGCGGTCACCCGGCCCTGGGGGTCCAGGAACATCACGTCGATGTCGATGAGGCAGTCACGCATCAGGAATGACCGGACCTGGCTGTCGGGGAAGATAAAGATCATGCCGCCGTCGGGCGGAATCTCGGTGACACCCCGGAGGCCCCGGATACGGGATGCGTCGTCCGCGGAGACGTCCATCGTGAACGGCTCACCGGCGATCCGGACGGTGACGGTCCCCGGACGACTCCGGATCCCGTCGCAGCCGGCCGCCGCGCAGACCAGTACGCCGAGAATCAGGCCGAGGCGGGCCATCCGGCCGAGTATACAGAGCGAGATACGATAGAGTGCGTCGGTCGAGGATGGAGGCCTTCATGCAGAAGCTCAGCTCGGAACAGATCAACGAGTACCTCGGCGACCTGCCGGAGTGGTCGTTGAACGGTGACTTGCTCCAGCGAACCTTCCGCTTCGATGACTTCGCCGGATCCATGGCGTTCGTTGTCAGGATCGCAGACCAGGCCGAACGAATGCAGCACCACCCGGACATCATGATCCGGTACAACAAGGTGACGCTCACGCTGACCACCCACGATGCCGGCGGCCTGACCGAGCAGGACTTCACCGCGGCGCGGGCCACCGACGGTTCGCTGCCGGCGGCGAAGGGGGCGTCCTGAATCCTCCGGGGGTGGCACGGTCGAGGGAGCGAAGCGACCTCGCCCGTGATTGGACGTCGCACCACGGGCGAGGTCGCTTCGCTCCCTCGACCGTGCCACCCCCCCCCAATCTTGATTCAACTCAACGCTTCCCGAACGAGCTTGGCCCGGGCTTCGCGGCGCTGATCGGGGTTGAGGTCGGCGCCGATACTCTGCTGAAGGTGGGCGGACTGCACCTGCAGCAGCAGGTGGTTGACCTTGTTGAGATCGATCCCGTGCAGCCGCTTGAGACGGATGCCGAGCCGCACGCGGCTGAGCAGCTTCATCGCCTCCTCGGCCCCGAGCAGGTGCGCCGAGCGGAGGATGCCGACGGCCCGGTTGATCCGATCGTCCAGCAGAGTCGGGTTGCGTTCGACGAGCATTTGCCGGGCATGCTGTTCGTACTCGATGATCTGCGGCAGGATTCGATCGCGGAACTCGGCGAGAAGATCCTGTTCGCTGCGCCCCAGGGTGATCTGGTTGCTGACCTGGTAGAAGTCGCCGGCTGACTCCGAGCCCTCCCCGTAGTACCCCCGCACCGCGAGGTGGAGGTCCTTGGCCGCGCGGCGCAGGCGGTCGATCTCGCCGGTGAGCTTGAGGCCCGGCAGGTGCATCATGACCGACAGCCGGATGCCGGCGCCGACGTTGGTCGGGCACGCGGTGAGGTATCCCCACCGTTGCGAGAAGGCGAAGTCCAGGCGGCTCTCGATCGCATCGTCGACTTCATTGATGCGGTCCATCAGGTCACTGAGCCCGATCCCCGGCCCGAGTACCTGCATGCGGAGATGGTCTTCCTCGTTGACCATGATGCTGAGGGTCTCATCCCCGGAGACCGCCACCGCCCGCGGGAACTCCGCCTCGGCGAGGTGCCGCGAAATCAGGTGCCGCTCCATCAGGAGTTGACGGTCGCGTGCAGGCGAGTGCGAGAGATCGACCCAGAACATGCCGTCGGCGAGGTCCAGCGACAGCACGACCTGCTGGGCGATCCTGAGGATCTCGCGGCGTTGGGCGTCGTTGGCCCGCCCCACGAACGGAAAGCCCGCGATGTTGCGGGCGAGCCGCACACGGCAGCTCATCACCACGTCGGTGTCGGGGCCGTCGTCGCTCAGCCACGGTCCCGGTGTGGAGAATTTCATCGGTGCCGGGTGTCCTACGAATCGGTTGGCGCGGTCTCGCTCGAGGCCGTCCGCCCCCGGTCCCCCGGGCCGTTCCCGGCCGTACCGGGGTTCAGGTCGCGGAGCCGGTCGCGCAGCTGCGCCGCCCGCTCGTATTGTTCCGCGCCGACCGCCTGGTCGAGCTCCTTGACGAGCTGCGTGATCAGCAACTGCCTGTCCACGGAGGATCCGGCTCGAACGGGCGTCTTGCCGCGGTGGTGCGTTGCGCCGTTCTGTGCCCGCTCGATCAGCGGCGCGAGTTGCTGCTCGAACGTCTCGTAGCAGTCGGCGCACCCCAGCGCGCCGCTCTGCCGGAATCGTCCGAAGGTCATGCCGCACCCCGGGCAGGTCTTCTTCGACTTCGCCCTCGCCTTGGCCGAGTGCGAGATGACGAACTGGCTCAGCAACTGGTTGATCGGCTGGTGCGTGGGCATCGAGACACCCGCCTCCCGGGCGTGCTCCTGGCAGAGGTGGATCTCGGACTTGATGCCGTTCTTGAGGGTGACCTCGTGCACCACCGCCGGCTCGTCACAATGGTCGCATTTCGGTGGGTTCATGGCTCGGAAGGATCCTAGGCGCGCGGCCGCCCGCAACAGGTCAATCGGCCCCATGGGCACCCCGGCTCGACATCAAGCGAGCACAACGTGGATCGCCGCCAACGACTGCAGCAACGGCCCCATTCGATCGAGCGGCTGGCACGTCGTCGCGTCGGAGAACGCCGCCGAGGGCTGCGGATGGCACTCCATGAACACGGCGTGGACGCCGGCGGCGACGGCCGCCCTGGCCAGCAACGGCGCCCGCTCGGGCCGCCCGCCGCTGTGCCCGTCGCCGGCGCCGGGAAGCTGCGTGGAGTGGGTGACGTCGAAGCACACGGGGTATCCCAGCTCCATGAGATCGCCGAGCCCGATGAAGTCGTTGACGAGCCGGTTGTATCCGAAGAACGTCCCTCGCTCGGTGAGCATGATTTGCGCACAGCCGCCCTCGCGCAGCTTCCCCGCGACGTGCGTCATTTCCGCCGCCGACATGAACTGCCCCTTCTTGACGTTGACGGGCTTGCCCGTTTCCGCGCACGCCAGCAGCAGGTCCGTCTGGCGGCAGAGGAAAGCCGGTACCTGGAGCAGGTCCACGACCTCGGCGACGGGTGTTGCCTGACGGGGCTCGTGCACGTCGGTCGTTATCGGAACGCCCAACTCGTCGCGAAGTCGCGCAAGTTCCGCAAGGCCGGCGTCGAGGCCGGGTCCGCGCGGCGAGTGAATGCTGGAGCGGTTCGCCTTGTCGAAGCTGGCCTTGAACACGAAACCGAGGCCGAGCCCGGCGCAGGTATCGCGCAGTGCCACACCGATTTGCGTGTTCACAGCGGACGATTCGAGGACGCACGGACCACCGATCACGACCAACGGTCTGCCGGCGCCCGCCACCACCGAGCCGATCGTGCATTGGACATTCACAGCCAGTAGCGTAGTCGTTCGTGACGGCGCGAATCGAGTCGCCCCCGGGGAAGCCGCGCAAATACCTCTCCGACTGTCCGGGAGGCGTGGTCGGACCAACAAAAACGCATGCGCGGCCGAGCCCGTGCCGATAGAGGGGTCCGCCGCGGCTTTTTGGTGGAAATCCTCGCCCTGCATGCCGAAAATATAAGTGCTTGGATTTATTGGTCTTGCGCTTGAATTTCACGCCCGGAGAAGTCCATGGGAACGATGCCACGAGAGCCGGAAGCATTTGGCGAGCACGTGGCCAGGATCCTGAAGCGCCACTATCCCGACAAGTCGGTTGAACTCGCCGGCCCGCTGGATCTCGTTCTCAGCGGCAAGCACCTGGGCCTGGAAAACCTCTATCGCATGGTGCTGCACGAGCCGGATCGCGGCGTCGAGCTTGTCGAGAACTATCTCGACCGGCTGATCGAGGGCGACTCGCTGTCGGCGATGCCGCTTCCGCTGTCGGTGGCCAAGCCGCGCATCATGCCGCGGATCCAACCGCTGTCGATCTTCGATCACCTCGATCGCGAGCAGGTCGCGCACGTGCCGTTCGTGAACGACACGGTCATCGTGTTCGTGCTCGACATGCCGCAGATGACCGTCAGCATCACGGTGGAGCAGATGCTGCGGTGGGGTCTCCAGGTCGACGACCTCGACACGATCTCCCGTGAGAATCTCGACGGGTACGCTCCCGATCTCCAGATCCAGTTCGTCGATTCAGCCGAGGGCGGCCGGGCCGCGATCGTCTCCTGCCAGGACGGCTACGACGCCGCGCGGCTCCTGCTCGACACGCTGCACGGCAGGCTGGCGCCGGAGTTGCACGGCGATTTCTACGTTGCCGCGCCGGCGCGCGACATGTTCCTGGCGCTGACCTGCGACCCCGGTGACTTCGTCGATCGGCTCCTGGATCGCATCCAGCGCGAGTACCGGCGGCTGCCGTACCCCATCACGGATTCGTTGTTCGTCGTCACGCGGGACGGGGTCGCGGGGACCGTGGCGGCGTGAAGAGATTGGTTCTTCCGCAGAATCCGTGGGTGCAATGACGGTCCAATGACCGACGTGCGGGGGCTTGGCCGACCAGACCTGTGAACACCCAGGCGCCGTCCAGCACGTTCCCGTAGTCGCCCGGATCCGATTCACGAGGCTCCGGGCCTTGCACCGACGGCCCCAAGACTCGCCCCGGCACCCGCTTTTTGACGGCCAGGAACCGGCGTTCATCGTCAGTCAGCCGGCGAATGCAATGCGCACCAGGTCGAGCGGCCCGAAGACTCCGACCATCCGCGAAGGTCAACCTCAGCCGAGTTCGGCTGCGCTTCGGCCTCTGGTTTGTCCGGCCTCCCTGCTCGTCGCACCGGAAGCACCCGGTCGTGCAGGCGATCGGCCCTGTGCCAGGTTCCTGGCGCAGCGTCACGTAGCGAGCGATGGAAGGTACACCCTCAACAAGAGACACGGCAAAGAGCATGTACTGGCCCGGCGGCGATTGGCGGCAGCCCGGGATTCTGGGTCTGTGGGCAGGCAATCCAGCCGGCGAAATCGCGTTGTCGAAAAAGTTGCCTGGGCAGAAACGCGGAATTACAATGATTCACCAGGGTGCGCGTGGCACACTGGCCGTTCGATCACACCGGGGAGAATCCGATCGATGCGCGACGTCGTCCAGTGGCTCGTGCGGCGTGGGCGAACCCCGGCGGCTGCGGTCTTGGCGCTTGGTGGTGCCTCTGCGTCGTTGTCCCAGACAGTCTGCGAAACAGCCCATGTCGCCGCCCTCGACGGCGGAGTGTTTCAGAGCTTCGGGTGGGCCGTTGACGTTTCGGGCGACATCGCCCTGGTTGGAGCCATCGAGGACAGCGAGAACGGCAACGGGGCAGGCGCAGCATACATTTTCCAGTTCGATGGCGCGAGTTGGGTGCAGACACAGAAGCTCCTGGCGTCGGACAGTCATATCGGTGACTCGTTTGGTTTCTCGGTTGCCATTGACGGCGACACGGCGATGATTGGAGCCTTGCAGCATTTGCATGTTAACTCCGGCAATGGGTCGGTGTACGTGTTCCGCCGTCAGGGGTCAACGTGGATCGAGGAGCAAGAGCTGCTCGCCTCCGACGGTGTTATCGGTGACGCTTTCGGCCGGGCCGTGTCCATCTGTGGTGACGTGGCCGTCATCGGTGCCTCCGGTAACGACGACGACGGGTTTGCATCCGGCTCGGCCTACGTGTTCCGATACGACTCGCAGGCCTCCCTGTGGATCGAGCAACAGAAGTTGACCGCGTCCGACGCCGCCGAGTTCGATGGTTTCGGCTTTGCGGTCGCGATCAGCGGTGATCGCGCCGTGATCGGATCGCCCGGAGACGATGACAACGATATCAACTCCGGCTCGGCGTACGTCTTCCGGTTCGACGGCTCAAGCTGGACCCAGGAGCAGAAGCTGCTTGCATCGGACGGCAGCTTCGGAGACAGCTTCGGCGAGAGCGTCTCAATCAGCGATGACACCGCGCTCGTAGGGTCGGACGACGACGGCGGCACAGGCGCGGCCTACGTGTTCCGGTACGACCCTGTCTTTGCGGAATGGTTCGAGCAGCAGAAGCTTGTCGCCTCCGATGGTGTCGGAAGCGATAGGTTCGGCCGGTCTCTGTCCATCGACGGCAGCACGGCGGTGATCGGGGCACTGTTCAGCGACGATGTCGGTCCCTCCTCGGGCTCCGCGTACGTATTCCGCTTCATCGAGGGCAAAGGGTGGGTCGAGCAGCAGAAGCTGCTTCCCGAACCCGGCCCGTCGACGGCGATCTTCGGGTGGTCAGTCGCACTCTCGGGGGACACCGCGATCGCCGGTGCCATCGGTGAACAGGCCCAGGCCGGCGGGGCATACCTGTTCGCGGGGCTGCTCGGCACCGACTGTAACGGCACGGGTCGAGCCGACACGTGCGACATCCTTTTCGGCCCCAGCGAGGATGCCAATGGCAACGGCATCCCGGACGAGTGCGAGCCGCTGTGCCCCTGGGACCTCGACGGCAGCGGCGACGTCGGCATCACGGATTTCCTGGCGCTGCTGGCGGCGTGGGGTGCCAACCCCGGGCACCCGGCCGATTTTGACGGCGACGGCACCGTCGGCATCATCGACTTCCTTGAGTTGCTGGGCAACTGGGGCCCGTGCGCATAACGCTCCAGCGGCCTCGGTGCCGGAGCTGTCGGTGCTCCAGTGCGCGCCCGCAAGGGCAGGAGATACGCCTGTCCGCCGCCGACCCGGGTCAGCCGCTTCGGCGAAACCCGCCGGTTCGCGCGGTTCACGGTGATCGGCGCGACCACGGCCTGGCTGGACTATTCATGTACTTCGTCGCGAGAAGC
Source organism: Planctomycetota bacterium (assembly GCA_022562915.1). Lineage (GTDB taxonomy): Bacteria > Planctomycetota > Phycisphaerae > Phycisphaerales > SM1A02 > JADFOJ01. The sequence goes on from JADFOJ010000042.1 coordinate 26,922, forward strand.
AGTTCGGGCCTTCCTGGCAAGGAGATGCGATGGTTCTCTCCCGCCGGCGGCTTGTCAGGCCGTTGAGGAGTCGAATCGCTTTATCGACGCCGTCCAGGGGGGTTCGAACGGCTTCGCAGCAGAAGTTCATGAATAGTCCGGGTCAAGGCTATTGTTCACCGACCGTGCGCGTGCTCCTGATCGACAACTACGACTCCTTCACCTGGAACCTCGTCCAGAGGATCGGTGAACTTGACGCCTCGATCGATGTCCAGGTCGTCCGCAACGACAAGATCACCGTCGCCGAAGCCCTCGCGATGGACCCGAGCCACCTGCTGATCTCGCCGGGGCCGTGCACGCCGGGCGAGACCGGCATCAGCCCCGACCTGGTCCGCGCCTTCCGCGGGCGCACGCCCGTCCTGGGCGTGTGTCTCGGTCACCAGACGATCGCCGACGTCCACTGCATGACCGTGCAACGGCACCACACGCTCATGCACGGCAAGACCTCCGAGGTACACCACGACGGTCGCGGCCTCTTCGAGGGGCTGGCGAACCCGCTGGTGGCGATGCGATATCACTCGCTGATCGTCGACCGGGCATCCGTTTCCGACGCGTTCGAGATCAGCGCCTGGACCGCCCAGGACGAGGTGATGGGACTGCGATGGATCGCCGGGACCCAGGGCGAAGCGCCGATGGACGGCGTGCAGTTCCACCCGGAGAGCTTCATGACCCCGTCGGGCCCCGGGCTCATGGCGAACTTTCTCGGGCTGCCTCGACCGGCCCCGGCCGGCACTCCGGCGGTTTGAGATCTGGTAGCCTTCCGAACGTGACCACCGACACCGAGCCCGAAGCCCTTGCCCACGGCATCCTGGAGTCCGTCTCGGACGACGAATTGGTGCTGGCGATCCCGCACACCGACTACCGTCTGCACCTGGTCCCGACGGTGCCCGCCGGCGAGTTCGGCGGCTGCGTGGGCAAGCGGATCCGCGGCGTCATCCAGGCCACGGCGCTGCGCATTCATCGCGCGCAGGCCGGTGGCCGCTTCATCGAGCCGATCTGGGGCGCACCGCGCATCGTCGCCGGCACGGTGTGTACGATCGACGAGTCCCATCGACGCGTGCTGGTGGACGTGAGCGTGCCGATGTGGGTGACCGTCCCCGCGGAGCAGGACCTCGATACGCTGCGCGAGGGGAACCTGGTCAACTTCTACGTTCAGAGCGGCACGACCTTCCGCCCGGTGATCACGTCGTAGGGCACCATCGTGGCGGCACGGAAGCTCATCGCAACGAGGGACGCGCCCGACGAGCTCGTTGCGACGCCATGCGACGAAGCGAATCCGGAATTCGTCGCTCCCGCGGATGGTCACGGCGCCCCACGACGGGGTCTTCTGTACCTGCTGTTCCTGCTGAGCGGAATGGCCGCTCTGATCTACCAGGCGATGTGGCTGAGGAGTTTCAGCCTGGTCTTCGGCAGCGCAAGCGAGGCGACGTCCGCCGTGTTGGCGGCCTTTTTTGCCGGTCTGGCCCTGGGAAGCTGGATCGGCGCCCGTCTGGCGACCGATCGCACGACCGCGTTACGCCGGTATGGCATGGCCGAGTTCGGCATCGCGGCCGGGGCGCTGCTGGTGCCGCTGTGGATCCATCTGTTCAGTGCGGTCTATCCAGCTTTATACGCATCAGGACTGGCCGACGGCTGGGGCATGACCGCGGTCAAGCTCGTGCTGGCGTTCATCGCCATGGGCATACCTTGTGTGGCGATGGGGGCCACCTTGCCGTTGATCATCCGGGCGCTGGTCGGGGCCGCGGGACACTTCGGGCGCCGGGCCGGATTCGCCTATGCCCTGAACACGTTGGGAGCGACGATCGGTGTCCTGCTGGCCGCTTTCGTTCTGCCGCCGCGCCTGGGAACGATTAACACCGTCTATGCCGCGGCGGCACTCAACGTCGCGGTCGGCGTGGCGGCGATCGCTCTTGCGCGGGGATCACGCCGGGGCTCGACGGCAGCGGTCCGCGATTCGGGCGAGCCCGGGGCGGGCCTCCGGCGACGCGCTGACCGGGGCGTGCTGCTGGTCGTGACGGTATCCGGTTTCGGCACGCTCTCCCTGGAAGTGCTGTATACGCGGTTGCTCGTCAACATCACCGACAGCAGTACGTTCAGCTTCGCGTTGATGCTGGCGACGTTCCTCATGTGCCTGGCGCTGGCGTCGCTCGTGACGTCCGTGGTCATTGATCGCATCGGTCGCCCGTGGAGGTTCCTGGCCTGGACGCAGACCCTGGGGCTGGTGGCCATCATGGCCGCCCCCATGGTGTTTCAGCACCTGTTCGACCAGGGCTCCAGTGACCGCGAGCGCGCGACGTCGACCAGCTACTTTCTGGGTCTGATGCTGCGGTCGGTGGCGGTGATGGGCCCGGCCGCGCTGCTCGTCGGGACCGCCCTGCCGACGGCGTGGAGGATCGCAACACGAGGCGCCGCTGACTCGGGCCGGAACGTTGGACGACTGACCGGCCTGAACACGTTGGCGGCGGTGGTCGGGTCGGTGGGGACCGGTTTCGTCATCGTGCCGTTGCTCGGCATCGGCCCGGGCATCGTGCTGATTGCGTCGCTCTACGGCATGATGGCCGTCGTATGCTGGTTTCGAGGGTACGGCCGCGGGCCGGCGGTCGCGGCCGGGGTCGGTGTGGCGATTCTGTTGGGCGGTCTGGGATCGCTGAAGACCTGGGACAGCCGGCCCATCCGACTGCAGGAAGGGCAGGAGCTCGTCTACCTCCGCGAAGGCAAGTCCGTGACGGTCGCCGTCATCGACGACGAGCATGGCAACCGGATCCTGAAGGTCAACAACCACTACAACCTGGGGGGAACGGGCCCCATGGCCGTCGCCATCCAGCGAGGTCAGGGCGGTCTGCCGCTCTTGCTGCATCGGAATCCGGTCCGAGTGGCCTTCATCGGGGTGGCGACCGGCGTAAGCGTCAGCGCCGTGTTGGAGTTTCCGGTCAAACGGGTGGTGGCCATCGAGCTGCTTCCGGAGGTGATGGAGGCGACGGCGTATTTCGAGGACGCCAACCGGGGCGTGCTCCGGGACCCGCGCACCGAGACCGTGCTGGCCGATGGACGGAATCATCTCTTCGCCACGCGGGAGCGATTTGATGTCATCGTGGGCGATCTGTTCGTTCCCTGGCATGCCGGCACCGGGTCTCTGTACACGACGGAGCACTTTCGAACGGTGGCCCGACGCCTGGCACAGGGAGGGATCTTCGTCCAGTGGCTGCCGGGCCAGCAGCTCACCGTGGAACAGCTTCGCATGATCGTGGCGACGTTCCTGGACGTGTTTCCAAACGCGAGCCTGTGGCTGAACATTCCCAACCCGCGAGGGCCGCCGATACTCGGTCTGGTGGGCTATGCGAACGCCGGGGCCGGCCCGAGCCCGGCCGACCGCCGGAGAGTGGCCTCGTCCAGCACCTTTCGTGGCTTGCGGTACGTCTGCGGCGTGGAGTCCCTGCAGGATTGGGCGGCATCGGCCCCGCGCAACTCCGATGTCTTTCCGCGGGTGGAATATGCCGGGGCGAGCCGGTTCGGGGGGCGCGAGCACCGGCGCCGGATGCAGGAACTCATCCGCGACTTGCACTTGTCCGGACGGAGCTTCATGAATGATCGGGGCTAGCGAACGTCGGCCTTGCGCAGACCGCGGATCATCCTCACGAAGTCTGCGCGGTTCGCTTCCACGGTTGCCGTCTGGCCGGCGAACCGGATGAACAGGTTGCCCCTGGGCGTGTCCACGATCGCCGTCATGAAGAGTTGGTCGGGCGTGTACCAGGTCGCGCCCATTTTCTTCCAGGATCCCGCGAACTCCACCAGCGTGACAGCCATGGTGTCAGCCTCGAAGGTCTCGATACTGGGCTCCACGAGGTCGTTGTCGGCGTCGGGCTCGAACTGCATCTGCCAGCGATCGATGTTGGCGTCGATCGAGCCGCCCTCCGTCGGACCGAAGTAGAACACGACGATGTGCGCCGCCTCGGCGCCGTCGCGACCCGGCACTGTGAAGTTCGCAAGCCGCATCGAGCCCTGCGGCGGGTGCTCGATCCACGTGGCGGGCTTGTCGGCCTCGAGGCCGAGAAAGGTCGCCTTCTTCGGGTCGTCCGAGGGTCGCCACGGGGGCCGGGCCGGTTGCCCGGCGGTGGGGGTGGTGGCAGTGGCGACGGGATCGCCGGCGGGGGCGGTTGTCGGCGGCACGACCGCCGGCGGGGCGATCGTCTCGACCGGTTCTTGTCGCTCGCAGCCGGCGGTGAAGGTTCCAACCGCGACGATCGATATCAGTACGAGCCCACGCATGTTCGACACAGGATAGTCTACGATCACCCCGAACGGGATCGACCTATGAACGACAAGCTTACCCACATCGACAAGCAGGGACGTGCCCGGATGGTGGACGTCGGCTCCAAGCCGCCCATGCGCCGGACCGCGGTCGCCGAGGGGTTCTTCTGCGCGGCGGGCCGAACACTGGACATGCTCGAGGCGGGCGAGCTTCCCAAGGGCGAAGCCCTCGCCGTGGCCCGGGTGGCGGCGATCCAGGCCGCCAAGAAGTGCGACGAGCTCATCCCGCTGTGTCACCAGTTGCCGCTGGACGTCGTCGTGGTGGACTTCGACCGTGCCGGGACGGACCGCCTGCGTATCGAAGCGACGGTCTCGACGACCGCCCGGACCGGCGTCGAGATGGAGGCGCTCACGGCCGTGGCCGTCGCCGCGTTGACACTGTGGGACATGACCAAGGCCGTCGACAAGGATCTGCGCGTCGAGGGGATCCGGGTGGTGTCGAAGGTGAAGGGGGGGTAAAGGCGGGGGAGAAAGCGGGAAAAATAGGCCGG
>JADFOJ010000043.1 GCA_022562915.1 Planctomycetota bacterium
TGCAGCAGCCCGCCGCCGCCGCTGATCACACCATTCAGGATGGTGTCGAAGTCGCCGCCGACCGTCATGAGAACGCCGCCGGAGTCGGACAGGTCGATCGTCCCGCCGATGTCGAGGTTTGCCATCACCGCCGTGAGCAAGAAGTCGCTGCCCGTGGCGATGAGGTCGACGTTGATCGTCTGGTCAACGAGGCCGTCGTTGGTGATCGAGCCGCCGTCGATGAACGAGAAGCTCCCGCCCATCACCGTGTCCCCGATCGTGTAGCTGCCGTCGGCCGCCGTGAACGTGATCGCCGTGATGTTGGTAAATGCGTTTCCCGCCACGTCCGGCGTCAGGATTCCACCCATCGTGTCGCCGAAAACCAGGGTGTCGCCCACGTTCGACCCCGGTGCGACGCCCCCGACCCAGTTGCCGTCCTCCAGGAAGTCGTCGTCGACGCTGCCGTCCCAGATGAAGTCGGCTCGGCTGCTCGCACAGGCCAGGAGCGCGGAAAATACCGCGAACGCGGCTCGAATCTTCAAGACAGTACCTCCGGGCCCACTGTAGCAGACGGGCTTGTCCCCGACAGGGCCCCGGTTTCTATCGGCCCTTCGCCGAACCGGGGTGAGAGGCCCGGTCCTTGATCCTGCCCGGTGGGCGGCTAATCATGCCCCATGACTGCTCGAAAGGGTTCGATGTCGCTGGTGGTGCTGGCCGCGGTCGTGGTCAGCGGTTGCTCGGTCTATGACAGCCGGTATGCGTTCGACCCCGGCCCGGTCGACGTCCTTGCGTCGAAACCGGGTGCCGTCGATGCGGAGCCGGTTCGCACGCTGGTCACTATCCTGGGGGTTCGACGCGCCGACGATCGATCGGCGTTGCCGCCCGGCGTCGATGTTCGTCTGCGGGTGGACAACACCAGCCCGTACCCGGTGACGTTGGATCCGGCGAAGCTCGTCCTGTTCTCCGCCGGCCTCGAGCGCTTCGCCGACGCGATCGTGCGGCCCGCGGGACCGATCGATCTGGCGCCGGGCGACAGCGGGATGATCGATGCCAGCTTCCCGTATCCGGAAGCAGCAACGCCCGGGGAGATGGATCTCAGCGGCCTCAACGTACGGTGGACGCTGGTCATCGACGGCGAGTCCGTGACGAGCAGTGCCACCTTCGGGCGCCTGCCGAGGGGCTACTACGATCGCCACCCGCATCGCATCGGTGTCGGGTATCAGCGGTACTGAAGAAGCTCTCCCTACGCCGCCTTCTCCTCCGACTGCTCCCGGGCGATCAGGTCCGTGCCTTCCGCCTGGACCGTGAACCGGAAATCCCGGTCGAGGTATTTTACGGCGTGCTCGGGTTTCACGGGCTTGCTGAACAGATAGCCTTGTCCGAAGTTGCAGTCGAGGCTCTGAAGCATGGCAAGCTGCTCGACGGTCTCGATGCCCTCGGCCACGACGTCCATCTCCAGGTTGTGCGCAAGCTGGATCACCGTGTGAATGATCGCGCCGTAGTCGCGCGGATTGCCGCCGCCGCTCACGAAGCTTCGGTCGATCTTGAGGATGTCCATCGGCGCATTCTGAAGGAAGCTCAGCGACGAGTGACCGGTCCCGAAGTCGTCCATGGCGATCCGCACACCGGACTTGCGCAGCCTGGTGAGCACCGGCTGCAGATCGACGAGGTTGTCCATGACGGTGCTCTCGGTGATCTCCAGCACGAGGGAGGATGGCGCGATGCCGGTGTTGGCGAGTACGCCCTCGACGCTCGACACGAGGTTGGCGTCGATGAGTTGCTGCTTGGAGAGATTGACGCACATGTACAGCGGGCGCGGACCGTGGTGCAGCTTCTGCCAGGTCTTGAGCTGCCCGCACGCTTCGCGCAGCACCCATTGGCCGATCGGCACGATGAGTCCGAGCTCCTCGGCCAGCGCGATGAAGTTCGCCGGCAGCACCGTGCCCCGTTCAGAGTGCGGCCACCGGATAAGAGCCTCGAAGCCCGACAGGGCGGCGGTGTCCATCGCGATGATCGGCTGGAATACAAGCGTGAACTGGAGCTCCTCCGCGGCGGCCCGCAGCTCCTTCTCGAGAGTGAGCCGCTGCATGACCTCGTTGTGCATCGTCTCGTCGAAGACGACGTGCCGCGCCTTGCCGGAGCTCTTGGCCTGGTACATCGCCGTGTCCGCGTCTCGAAGGATCTCGTCGGGGTTCTCGTACTTGCCGTCGTTGATGACGATCCCGATCGAGGCGGTCGAGATGACCTCGTGACCGTCGAGAATGTGCGGCTTGGAGAGGGCCTCCTGGAGACGCTCCGCCACGATCACCGCCGCGCGGGGCCCGTCGATGCCGTCGAGGAGAATCACGAACTCGTCGCCGCCGAGCCGTGCCGGCAGGTGCCCCTCGTCGAGCCGGACAGGTGTGTCGATGTCTCTCAGGTTGGCGCGCAGACGCTCGGCGATGCTGATGAGCAACTGGTCGCCGACCTCGTGACCGAGGCTGTCGTTGATGATCTTGAAGCGGTCAAAGTCGAGAAACAGGACCGCGAACTCGTAGCCCGGCATGCGCTTGGCCCGGTTGATCGCCTGCTGAAGCCGGTCGGTCAGCAGGGAGCGGCTGGGCAGACCGGTCAGCGTGTCGTGCTCGGCGGCGTGCCGGAGCTGCTCCTCGGTTCGCTTGCGGTCGCTGACGTCGGCGAAGTTCGCGACGACGCCGTCGCCGTGCTTCACGATCGCGACCTGGTACCACCGCTGTCGATCACCGTGCCGGCACTGACGCTCGTCCATGTAGGGCAGCTTCATCTCGATGACGCTGACGGCGTCGTTGAAGAACCCCTCCCGCCGAAGGCACGGGACGTGCTTCAGCAGCGGCTGGCCGAGCAGCGTTGCGGCGGCGCGGCCGAGGATCTGCTCCGCCTCGTGGTTCATGAGCCGGCAGGTGAAGTCGATGACGACGCCGGACTCGTCGCGGATCGCTTGGAGGATCATGACGCCGCTGATCGAGCTGCGAACCACGCTGTTCAGGAGCTCCTGCGCGGACTTCAGGTCCTGGTGCGCCATCGCCATCGCCCCGTGGAGGCGAAAGATCTGGTCGCGGGCCGTTCCTGTGGCCAGCCGCCCGAAGAGCCCGCATCCGAGGAACAGCGCGCCGCCGAAGAATCCCACGATGTCGCGCGCGAAGCGGAACTCACGGATGGTGTCGATGTACGGGACCAGCCCGACAACCGTCTGGTGATCGGCCGCCGCCAGAATCCCGCCGGCAACCAGCAGGACCACGCCGACGATGATCGACGGACCGCCGCGCCGCTTGCTCCCGAACAGCATTTCCAGGATCGTGACCAGGACAGCCACCACCGCTGCCGTCCAGAAGATCTGCGTCATCGTGGTGGTCATGAGGGACGTCTCGATGGTGGCGCACCGTCTCCGTTGGAAGGCGGCTGCGCCACCCCCGATCGGCGCGATGATGGCGGTGCCGGTCCCTTCCCCCTGCGTTCATCGGACCAATATGCTCCGCGGTCTATGCGTGACGCCCAAGCAGCCCGTTGAAGAAGTGACTTCTTCAACGGGCTGCAAGGCCCCGAAGCCCGGATGACTTACCGGACACCACGCCGGGGCGCCCCGGGGGGTAAACTGGAAGCCATGGGTACGGTCAAGAAAGCCCCTCGGGCGCCGAGAGCTCCCAGGAAAGCGGCGGTCGCCTCCCTCAGCGGCAAGGTCTTCGCCGTGGCAGCGGATCGGCTCGCCGAACGGAGCGCGGACGTCGCCCTGTTCACGGAGACGGGCCGGAGCTGGCAGCCGTGGTGCAGGTGGGAATTGCTGGCGGCGTGCCTCGGTTCAGGCTGGACCGTCACTCCGGAATCGGCGTACGCGCAGGTCGGCGTCGCCGGCAGCCGCGAGCATGCGGACCTGCTGGTGTTCGACCCCGCCACCGGTCAACGCGTGGTCGTCGAGCTGACGATCATCCACGACTGGTCCACCAACAAGTGGATCGCCGACCTCGACGGCGACACGGAGCGGCTTCGCAGGGCCGCCTCGGTCGGCGTCGTCGGGCTCCAGCTCATCGTGGCGGCCTCACTCGCCTCGCCAGTCGAGGTGAACCGGACCTGGCAGGGCTGGCTGGCGATGTCCCGGATATGGCCGCAGCCGACCGGCATGAAGCGATCGCTGCCGCTGGGAACCGTGGGCCAGATGCTCGTTCGCGGCTGGGAGATGACCTGAGCGCCGACTCGATGCTCCGGCGACGCCCGATAAGCCGCCGGTGACAACGTGTTGTCAAGCATACGGGGCGAAGTCGTGCCTCGATCGAGCCGAGATTCCGGGCAGGCCGGGACCCACCGAGGAGCTGCACGATGGCCGTTCACAAGATCCTTGTCGCAGACGACGACGCGAGCCTGCTGTCGACGCTCTCGCTGCATCTGCGCAACGAGGAATACCAGGTCACCTGTGCCCTCAACGGCGTCGAGGCGCTCGCCGCTGCTCACCGGGAGCGGCCCGACGTGCTGCTGGTCAACGTGGCGTTGTCCTACAACGACAACACCAGCTTCCACGACGAACTCATCGAGCATCCCGAACTGATGGGTATTCCGATCATTTTCCTCGTCGGCGAGCGGGCCATCCGGCTGGGAACCGTGCCGAAGCTGCCGGCACAGTCGGTGATCTACAAGCCGGTGCCGACGAGCGAACTGTTCGCGAAGATCGAGCTGGCGATCTCAGGATCGGCTCCGCACCGCCCGGCCACGTACCCGCAGGACCGCGGCCAGGCGGCCTGAGCGCAACGCCGCCGGAGATTCGTAGTACGGGCTATCCTTCTGCACCGGGGGATGCACGGGAGCCTGTGATGCGACAGAACATGCCGGGGACGTTGCTTTCGGTGGTCGCCGTCGTCACGATGCTGGCGATGTCGGGTTGTTATGAGTACGAGGACGCACCGGCCCCGGCCCCGGCCGCAGCCGCGTCTGCCCCTGACGGCGGCACGTCGGTACCGGCTGCGGGCACCCCCAGCGGCCGGAGCTCGGCGAGGCCCAGCCTGGGAGGTGCGAGGGCGGCCGCGGCGAGGACTGTCGAACGGTCCGACCAGCATCAGCGCGATATCGAGAAGGCGCTGGAGGACCAGGACTGAGGATGCTCTACCGCCGCGGAGAGTGTGAAGGTGGGGGATGTGGCTGTTTCAGGGTGTCTGGCCGGATGCACGCAAGTTCGGGCAGTTCGATCTTGTAATGGTCCCCGGCACTCTGTAAGGTAGGAGATGAGAGTCCCTTCCGCTCTGCGTCGGTGAGGAAGAAGAAAGAGCCCCGAAACGAGCCCGGGATAGCCCGGTGGGCCTGACGCAGAGGGAGCCATACTGACCGACCGATCCTCGATTGCGGAGAGTCACCGCGCGACACGGTGTTCGTGCAGCGTCGTGGCTGTTTGTGAGGAGGATTGAGAAATGGGAAGGGCGAGAACGTCCGCGCGGGTAATCGAAACTGGCCAACGCTCGACACTGTCCGGGCCCGCGGCGATGGTCCGCGTCGTCGCCGAACGGGCGGCGGTCGTTGGTTGCCCCCTGTTAATCGTTGGTGAGACCGGGGTCGGCAAGGGCGTCCTGGCCCAGTGGATCCACGCCAACAGCGAGCGGCGTGCGGGACCGTTCATCCCGGTCAACTGCGGGGCGATCCCGGAGGGCCTTGTCGACAGCCAGTTGTTCGGTCACGCCCGCGGCGCGTTCAGCGGGGCGGACCGGTCGCACACCGGGCTCGTTCGTGCCGCCGAGGGCGGGACATTACTCCTGGATGAGATCGGCCAGCTTCCCCTCGCGTGCCAGACCCGCCTGCTGCGGCTCATGGAGGAACGCGAGGCGCAGCCGGTCGGTTTCTCGCGGCCCGTCCGGGTCGACGTGCGGATCATCGTCGCGACCAACCAGGACCTTCGCGAAGCGGTCCGGCGCGGGACGTTCCGTGAGGATCTCTACTACCGGCTGGACATCATCCGGATCGACCTGCCGCCGCTGCGCACGTGCGCGCAGGAGATCCCCGACCTCGTCGAGATCTTCAACGTGGAGTTCGCCGGCCTGTACCGCCAGTCGCCGTTGCACTTCGAACGCAAGGCGATGGGCATGCTCAAGGCGATGCGCTGGCCGGGCAACGTCAGGGAGCTGCGGACCGTCGTGGAGCGGCTGCACGTGCTGTGCAGCGGCGAACGGATCACCGCGGCGCACCTCCATGCCGTCGCGGGCCTTTCCGTGGGCCCGGCGAGCATGCCGCCGCCGACATCCATGCACCAGGCGCGACTCGAAGTGGTCAGCCAGGCGCTCGCCACCCATGGCAGCATCACCGGGGCGGCGTCGGCGCTGGGCGTGCATCGCTCGACGGTGTACCGCTGGCTCTCGCGCCGGGCCCTTTCCGCCTGACGCGAGATGAGCAGCTAAGCTCCCTGCGTGGTCGCTCCGCCGTTGCCGCCGACCGGTGTCTTCACCTATCCGGGCGATACGAATATCCAGGACATCGTCCTGCTGCCCGACGGCAGCCATCTGCTGGCGGTGTTCCGGATCGGTTCGGTGAACCTGTGGTCCGTGCTGGTCTACGGCTGGATCGAGATCGTCGCGACCGTGGCGGTGGGCATTCTCGTCGTGGCCCTGCTGCGTCTGCTGCATCGACGGCGCGTGATCGGTCAGCCTCACTGCCGGCGGTGTAACTACCTGCTGGTGAACCTCGGCGCCGACGTGTGCCCCGAGTGCGGTATCGAGTTGACCAGCCGCAACCGTGTCGTGGGGCGGCCGAGGCGCCTGCGGGTTGCAGTTACCGTCGGGCTGCTCGTTGCGGTGTTCGCGGGATATGCGACCGGGTACCGCCGGTTGGCCCGGCAAGGCAGTGTCAGCACGTGGTGCCAGTGGCTTTCACCCGGTCTCTACGACTATGCGCTGCGACACCGTCAATCCTGGCTTCTGGACCACAAGTCCTGGCGGTGCCGCGTCGTCGAGATCGACCTCGCCGACGGGAGCGTGACCCGGACGCTCGTGTCGCGCGACGGCATCTGGCCCGGACCGCTGGTGCTCCATCCGGATGGGCGATCGTTCTTTTTCTCGCAGGGCGACGTCATAACGCATCACGACCTCGCCAACGGGCGACGCCTCGGCGCGTTCCGGCTGGATGAATCATCACCCCGGCGCCTGCACCGGCTCACCGTCGACGCGCCGGGCGAGACGGTCTACGCAATGACCATGGACAACGTCGTGTGGGCGTGGCACCTTGCCGACGGTACCCGCGAGAGGGTCCTGGATGTCGTTGACCTCACCGGTGGCCGCGAAAGGCAGTTCCGGTTCCTCCGGTTGATTCCCTATCACGACCGGCTGATCTGCCAGGAGCAGCCGACCGGGTCGATCGGCGTGAACCCGCAACTGCTGGACTCGACGGTGTGGGACCTCACGACCCGCACGCCGGTCGGCTCACTGGGCCCGATTGCCTCGTCGTTCCTGATGTCGTCCGGCGGGCGGTGGCTCGTGGGTCCAAGGGGTTCACCGCCGGTTTTTGACGTGTGGGACCTCGAGACGCGCACACTCCGCGAGACGATCCGGCCGTCGTGGGGACAAGGCCCGGGCGTCTCCCGGAGATTCATGCTCGGCGCCGACAATCGGTTCGTGGTGCTGCCCGGGCCTGCCGCGAATGAGCTGCACCTCTGGGATCTCGACACGTCAACGTGGGCGGGAGTATGCGCGGCCCCGGTGACTTCCTGGATGAGGGCGAGATTGGAGACGGACGGGTCCCGCCTGGTAGCCGTCGCGAAGACTCTTGCCGGGCCGACGATCACGGACAAGATCGTCACCTGGGACATCTCGACGCTCCTGCGCGACCGCGACCCCGCCGAGCCTCTGCCGCCATGAGTCCCTGGCAGATACGGGTCGACACCGGCGGGACGTTCACGGACTGTCTTGCGCGGGACCCCGCCGGGCGGCTTCACCGCGTGAAGGTGCTCAGCACCGGCTCACTGCGCGGCCGCGTGGGCAGTCTGCTCGACGCGCGGCGGCTGGCGATCGAGCACCGGTGGGCCGTCCCCGACGACTTCGTGCGCGGCTTTGCCTTTCGGTGGCTCGACCACGACGGCGGCGACCCGATCGAGGTCGTCGGCTTTGACGCCTCGGCGTCCGTGTTGGAACTCGCCCACGCACCGCCGCCCGCGCCGGCCGCGGGCGCTGCCTTTGAACTCAGCTCGGGCGTGGAAGCGCCGATTCTGGCGACCCGGATGGTCACCGGGACCGGCTACGGCGACGAGTTGCCTCCGATCGACATGCGGCTTGCCACGACACGGGCGACCAACGCGCTGCTCCAACGGCGCGGAGCGGATCTCGCGTTGTTCATCACGCGGGGCTTCGGCGACCTCTTGCGGATCGGTGACCAGCAGCGGCCGGAGCTGTTTGCATTGAGAATCGACAAGCCGGCGCCGTTGTACGGCGCAGTGGTCGAGGTCGATGAACGGCTTGCCGCCGACGGCGCGGTGGTCACGCCGCCTGATCCGGATCAGGTGCGGGATGCCGCCCTCCGACTGCTGGGAAAGGGAGTCCGAACGGCCGCGGTCGCACTTCTTCACGCCTATCGCAACCCGGAGCACGAGCGTCTCGTGGCCGAGGTGCTCCGTGACCTCGGCTTCGAGCACGTGTCGTGCTCCGCCGAACTCTCGCCGCTGATAAAACTGCTGCCGAGAGCCGAGACGGCGGTCGTCAACGCCTTCGTCGCCGCCGAGATCGAGGATTATCTGGGCGAGATCCAGGATAATCTGGCGGGCGGCGGCCTGCACGTCCTGACCAGTGCCGGCGGGCTCGTGTCGGCCGGGAAGTGCCGGGCGAAGGACAGCCTGCTCAGTGGCCCGGCGGGCGGCGTCGCCGGCGCGGTGGCCGCGGCGCGGCGATCGGGCTTCACCAGGATCATCAGCTTCGACATGGGCGGGACCAGCACCGACGTCGCGCGATACGACGGTGATTTCGAGTACCAGTTCGAGCATCGTGTGGGCGGCGCGGGGGGCGTGAGGCTCGCCGCGCCGGCGCTGGCGATCGAGACGGTCGCGGCGGGCGGCGGGTCGGTGTGCCGGTATGTCGATGGGCAGCTTCGCGTCGGGCCCGACAGCGCGGCGGCCCGGCCGGGGCCCGCCTGCTACGGCGCGGGCGGACCGCTGACGCTCACCGACGTGAACCTGCTGCTGGGCCGCCTGCACCCGGACCGGTTCGAGATCCCCGTCTCCGTGGACGCCGCGGCCCACGCGCTGGCGAGCGTGCAGTGTGGCATGCAGCTGCACACCGGCCGGGTGCCCGATCGCGAGGCCCTGCTCTGCGGATTCCTGGATATCGCCAACCAGCGAATGGGTGACGCCATCGCCGAGGTATCGCTGCGCCAGGGGTACGACCCGCGCGACCATGCCCTGGTGGCCTTCGGTGGCGCCGGCGGGCAGCACGCGTGCGCGATCGCGGCCCATCTCGGAATCGAGACCGTCGTGATGCCCGCCGACGCATCGCTGCTCAGTGCGACGGGGCTGGCGGGAGCGGTCGTCGAGCGGTTCGCGCAGCGGCAGATCCTGGCCGGTCTCGCGGACGTCGCGGCGGAGCTGCCGGCGATACTGGCCGAGCTGGGCTGTACTGCCGCGGCGGAAGTCCATGCAGAAGGCATACCTGAATCGGTCATCGAAGTCCGCCGGCGGATCGTCAACCTGCGGCTGGCGGGGCAGGAGACGTCCATCGCCGTGACCATGGGCGAGACGCTCGACGCGGACTTCGCCGAGCGGTACCAGGCCATGTACGGCCATCGCCCGCAGGGCGTCATCGAGGTCGAGTCGGTGCGCGTCGTCGCGTCGTCGCCGCCGCCGCCCCCGGAGCAGGACCCTGTCGAGGCCGGCCCCGGCGAACGACAGGGCTCATCCGCGCTGACCGATGACCTCACCCGCTGCTTCTTCGACGGGTCCTGGAGCGACGTGCCCTGCTTCGGGCGGTCCGACCTGCCCAGGGGGTCGGTCATCGTCGGTCCGGCGCTGGTCTTCGATGCCTACAGCGGCTACGTCGTCGAGCCGGGCTGGGCCGGCGCGATCGACGACGCCGGCGCACTGGTGCTGCGGCGACGCGAGGACCGAACTGCCCGGCCTGCAGCGCACACCCAGCTCGCCCGGCAGGAGCTGTTCGCGAACCGGTTCATGTCGATCGCCCGGCAGATGGGCCGGCGGCTGGAGCGCACCGCGCTGTCGACCAACGTCAAGGAGCGCCTGGACTTCTCCTGCGCGCTGCTGGACGCCGACGGCGAGCTGGTGGCCCACGCGCCACACATGCCGGTGCACCTCGGGGCGCTTGGGCTCTGTGTCCGGGCGCTGCGCGACGAGGTCGAAATGAAGCCCGGCGACGTCGTCATGACCAATCACCCGGCCTTCGGCGGCTCGCACATTCCCGATATCACGGTGGTGACGCCGATCCATGACGGCAACGGCGACGTGCTGCTCGGCTACGCGGCAAGCCGCGCCCACCATGCCGAGATCGGCGGCGTGCGGCCGGGCTCGATGCCGCCGCTTGCGACGTGCCTCGCTGAAGAAGGCGTCGTGATCAGGCCGTGTCACCTGGTTCGCGGCGGCGTGTCGCACTTTGACCGGGTCGAATGTCTGCTTCGCGAGGCGGTTCATCCGTCGCGGGCGATCGCCGACAATCTCGCAGACCTCAGGGCGGCCGTTGCGGCCAATCGCCACGGGGTGTCGGCACTGGCGGCCCTCGCCGGCGAGCACGGCTGCGCGGAGATCGCCGAGCAGATGCGCCTGCTCAAGTCGCGCGCCGAGGTCATGGCCCGGGCGGCGTTGAGAAGGCTCCCCGACAGGCGGTACCAGGCCGAGCAACGCCTCGACGACGGCTCGCTGATCCGGGTCTGTATCGATCCGGGTGCCGACCGGGCGGTGATCGATTTCGCCGGGACGGCCGGCGTTCACCGCGGCAACCTCAACGCGACGCCCGCGGTCGTTCGCAGCGCCGTGCTGTACGTGCTGCGCGTCCTGATCGGCGAGACGCTGCCGCTGAACGAGGGCATCATGGGCGCGGTTGACCTGCGCATCCCGCGGGGGATGCTCGATCCTGAGTTCAGTCTCGATCCCATGAAGGATCCCGCCGTCGGCGGCGGCAACGTCGAGACCTCCCAGCGGATCGTGGACACGTTGTTCCAGGCACTGGAGTTATGCGCGTGCAGCCAGGGCACGATGAACAACACGCTGTTCGGCACCGACCGGTTCAGCTACTACGAGACGGTGTGCGGCGGCAGCGGGGCGGGCCCCGACTTTGACGGGACCGACGCCGTGCACACGCACATGACCAACACGCGGATCACCGACCCGGAAATCCTGGAGCATCGCTACCCGGTACGCCTCGATCGATTCGCGATTCGCCCCGGCTCCGGCGGCCCCGGAGCGCATCACGGCGGCGACGGCGTGGTCCGCGAGATCACCTTCCTGGAGCCGATGAGCCTGTCGATTCTCTCACAGCATCGCACCGAGGGACCCTACGGCCTCCACGGCGGCGGCGCGGGTAAACCCGGCACCCAGCACATCGTCCGGGCCGACGGCACGACCGAGCCCCTCGCCCCCATCGCCGGCACCGAGGTCGCCCCCGGCGACCGCCTGGTCCTGAAAACCCCCGGCGGCGGCGGGTGGGGAAAAATAGACCGGGAGTAATTATTCTCTCTCGCGATGATCGTCTACCCCTTGCTCATTCTGCTTCACCTGGCCCTTGTTCCCGCAGGGGCGTGTTGATCGTCATTTCCAAGGGGCAGGGTAGGACTCGATATCAATGCCCGGCTTGCGGCTACGACGTTCGCGCGTCAACCGGACGTTGCCCCGAATGCGGTTCGCCGGCGTCATCGGCACAACGCCCTCGGGCCACAGCGGAGCAGCGTTTCCTGCTCATCCTCGGGATTGCCCTGCTGTCACTACCAGTGCTGTGCGACGTCGTGATCGGCCTTGTTCTCATCTGGGCCGGTTTCGCCATAATGAAACCCGCCTGAGGAATCGCTGCAGTTGCCGGGGGCGCCCGCTGCCCTGAGCGTCGCCATGAAACGCCGGCTCATCGTTATCGTGATCTTCCTCCCAGTCGCTGACCTGGCCGGCGAACCGGCAGCGCCGGCGGCACAGTGACAACCCGCCAGCGTACATTCGACCCGCCTGTGGCGCCAGACGCCCACGTATGGCGCCAGACACCGACGTATGGCGCCAAACACCCACCTGTGACCCCGATCAGGCAGTCGTTGTCCCAAGTCGGCGCAGGTGGTCTGTCCCCTTTGTCTAACGCCGTGAGGCTATGGTTTCCGAATCCATGGAGAGTCGCATGGACTGGCGCACGTACATCTCAGTCGATCCCGGAGTATGCCACGGCAAAGCCTGCTTCGTCGGCACGCGAATCCCCGTCTCAGTAGTTCTCGACAACCTCGCTGCCGAACTGGCGCGCGAGCGTGTCCTGTCGATGCCTGCTTGATTCAGGAGTATGAAGTTCAAGCTCGACGAGAATCTTCCTGTCGAACTTGCTGAGTCGCCGGCCGACATCCGTTCCTACCCTCCTGAATCCTGTCCCGGCATCACCGTGTTTCGCCTGGCTCGCCAGGACACGCCGCACATACTGGCAGTGCCGGCGCAGCTCTCCGGGCTTCTGCAAAGCGAGCCCATCGACAGGTGCCTGTGGATCGTCGAAGAGCATCGAGTTCGAATCCGCAGGTAGGGCCACGTCTCCGACAAATTGATCTCGCAACTGGAGCTATGCCCTTGTGCTGTCGGTCGGTCCTTTTACCGGTAAGACCTTGCCGTATCATCCGATGCTCATTCCCTTCTCAATCAACACGCTCCTCTACCCTGCCGTGCGCTGGCTATTGATCCCCGGTCCGTTCGTCGTGCTTGGCTTCATTCTGCCGGGTTGTGCGCACTCTGAGATCACTGCTTTCCGCGATCTGGCGTTTGCGACAAAGCAGTTCGAGTCCATCGTTGTCTTTGCACAGGGCATGACGCTCGACAACGCGGTTGAGTTCGAGCGACAACTCTGCGAAAAGGTCGCGCCAACTCCGTGTGTGTCGGGGCAGTCGGTTCTTCCGCCCACGCGCCAGTACACCGCCGAAGAGGTTCAGCATTACTTGGCGCAGTCAGGTGCCGACGGAGTACTGTTTATTGGGTTGGTGGCCGATCAGACTGATACCCGCTACATGGGAACGATCACCTCGTCATCGGCCTCGGGTTCCATCAACTTCTATGGAAACAGCGCATACTGGAGCAGCACGGGGCAATCCGCATCGACACCCGTCTACAGCTCCATAAGAGTTGCTTTCGGCCAGTTGGCGCTCTTCGATCGCCGATCCGGCGACATTGCGTGGAGAGGTGAGATTAAGGTGACTGGGAAAGGTAAATGGTGGAACCGAACGGATAGTGCCTTCATCAGTTCCGCGACGAGCAAGATCGTACGAGAACTCAAGGAAGCAGGCTTGATAGGTCCTCCATTAGATCCGCCACCAGCGCGATCGCGTGAGAGCTCATCGGAGTCGTTTTGGTGAACTGATCCGCCCAGACGCGTTGTGGATTTGGTGGCTCAGTCGTGGCAGAACGGCGCAGAATGTGTCCTGATCCGGCAGCAGAAGCGGCGTCATTCCTGCCACTGGACGATGGCATCGATCATGTAACTGGACTGCTCCAGGGCGCGGTCGGTGAAGTCGCCGAAGAAGCTCCGGACCTGCTCGAACATGGCGGTGACCGCCTCCCGGTCGCCGGCCAGGACGACCTTCTCGTGCTCGCCGGCGGCACGCACGAAGGCTGCCGTCACTTCCGCGGTCAGCGGGTTGGACATCTGGATCGAGGCGTACAGTTCCGGCGACTGGGCGAAGTGCCGGGCGGTCATGAGCAGCTCCATCAGGTATACAGGCGAGGTGTAGTTCAGCGTCATCTCCAGCGGGACGCCGATGTCGGCAAGCGCGCGGCCCATGACCTCGGTGGAGAAATGGGTGAGGACCTGGACCACGGCCATGGCGCGATCGTGCTCCTGGGGCGTCGACTTCATGATCGACAGGCCGCGCGCCTGGAGCATCACCCGGAGCCAGTCGTACCACTCGTCGCCGCGGCCGGGCGTCAGGACCATGCGTTGGCCCTGCAGCGAGTGGACCGACGGTCCGAACAGCGGGTGGGTGCCGACGACGCTCCCCGAGCAGGACTCGAGCATCGCCTTGACCGGCTCCGTCTTGATCGAGGTCACGTCCATGAGCAGCGCATCGTCCCGCACGAGCGGCCCGAGGTCGCGTATCACGTCGACGGTCACGGCGATCGGGACGCTGATGACCACGACGTCCGCGATGGAGGCCGCTTCCCTGGTCGAGAGCTCCGTGTCGCGGTCCGCGATCAATACCGCGTGGCCGAGGTCGGCGAAGAGCCTGGCCATGCACCCGCCCATCTGTCCCTCGCCGCCGATGATCGCGACCGTACGCCGGGGGGCGTCCGGCGGAACCTCGGCACGCAGGGCCGCCTGGCGGTCGCGGCTGGCCCACAGCATCAGCCTCAGCATGCTCTCGATGACCTCCGGTCGCAGCCCCATGCGCTCGGCGCGCTGCCGCCGGTCGGCGATGATCTCTCGCTCACGCTGCCGGTCGCGAATGGCCACGCCGTGCGCCCGCTTGAAGGCGGCGATCTCCCCGACCAGCGCGTTGCGGCGCGCCAGCAACTCGAGCATCTCGTGATCCACGGCGTCGATCAGTGCCCGGAGCACGGCCAGCGGCCGGGTCCCGGAAGGGTCGCTGCTATCCGGTCGTTGGGGCATCGGGGGGGCTTCCGGGGGTTTTTTCTCGCCGGCCGCCGCCGGGAAGTCGATACGTTTGCACGAGTTGGGGGTTTCTCACCGGGGCGAGGGCCGCTAGACTCTCGGCTCTTATGAGCACCCTGACCAAACCCGGTACCGGTTCCATGACAGGTAGTACCAGTAGTAAAGTATCGACTTTCGTGGACGACTTCATGGTCCGCGTGGAGAACCAGAATCCGCATCAGCCGGAGTTCCACCAGGCGGTGCGTGAGGTCGTGAGCTCTCTCGCGGTGGTTCTTCAGAAGCACCCGGAATACCGCAAGGCCAGGATCCTGGAACGGATGGTCGAACCGGAGCGGGTGATCCAGTTCCGGGTCACGTGGATGGACGATGCCGGGACGCCCCGTGTCAACCGCGGCTACCGCGTGGAGTTCTCCAGCGCGATCGGCCCGTACAAGGGCGGCATGCGGTTTCATCCCAGCGTGAACCTGAGCATCCTGAAGTTCCTGGGATTCGAGCAGATCTTCAAGAACAGCCTCACGACGCTGCCCATCGGTGGCGGCAAGGGCGGCGCCAACCTCGATACCAAGGGCAAGAGCGACGCCGAGATGATGCGGTTCTGCCAGAGCTTCATGAGCGAACTCTACCGCCACATCGGCCACAACACCGACGTGCCCGCCGGCGACATCGGTGTCGGCGCGCGCGAGATCGGGTACCTCTTCGGCCAGTACAAGAGGCTAGCCAACGAGTTCACCAGCGTGTTGACCGGCAAGGAGTTGCAGTGGGGCGGCAGCCAGATCCGGAAGGAGGCGACCGGGTACGGTGCGGTGTACTTCGCGGCAGCCATGCTGGAGACGATCGGACAGTCCCTGGAGGGCAAGACGTGCATCGTCTCCGGGGCGGGCAACGTCGCGCAGTACGCCGTGGAGAGGATCACCCAGCTCGGCGGCACCGTCGTCACGATGTCCGATACCAGCGGGATGGTCCACGATCCCGACGGGATCGACGCGACCAAGCTCGCCTGGGTGATGCAGTTGAAGAACAAGCGGCGGGGGCAGCTCGAGGAATACGTCGAGCAGTTCCGCAACGCGAGCTTTACCCGCCCGGACCCGACGATGCATCACAACCCGGTCTGGTCGATCAAGGCCGACTGCGCGTTTCCCTGCGCGACCCAGAACGAGATCAACGCCAAGGATGCCGAGCACATGCTCGAGAACGGCATCATGCTCGTCAGCGAGGGGGCCAACATGCCGACCGTACCCGAAGCGGTTGACATGTTCCTGGAGCGGCGGATTCTCTACGGACCGGGCAAGGCCGCCAACGCCGGCGGCGTGGCGGTGTCGGCCCTGGAGATGGCCCAGAACAGCATGCGGATCACCTGGAGCCGCGAGGAGGTGGACGGACGCCTGCGGGGGATCATGCGATCCATCCACGACGCCTGCGCCGAGGCGGCGGAGACGTACGGGACTCCCGGCAACTACGTCAACGGCGCCAATATCGCCGGTTTCGTGAAGGTAGCCGACGCGATGCTCCACCAGGGGCTTGTCTGACCGAACAAGGGGTGGCACGGTCGAGGGAGCGAAGCGACCTCGCCCGTGGTTTTGGGCGTCGCCCCACGGGCGAGGTCGCTTCGCTCCCTCGACCGTGCCACCCGGAACGGCGTCACTTGTCTGCAACAGGCGGGTTTTGGGGCCGTACCGTCTGGTGCGGGACACGGCCCAAGTCCAAAAACAAATCCACGCCGTACTCGCCAGCACGGCGCGGAGAGAAGAGAGAGAGCTTCTTCGGAACGAACCGCTCCGAAACTCCGCGTCGCGCTTTCCAGCGGGACGCGGAGGAGAGAGTCCCTCGGGGACCGACCTGATCCCCGCGAAATCCACGCCGTACTCGCCAGCACGGCGCGGAGAGAAGAGAGAGAGCCTACGGGGGACCCGACAGGTCCCCGAAATCCTCACCCGCGCTGTCGAGCGGGTCAGGAGAAAACGAGTCAGACTCGGTGGACACCAGCGACCACACTTCGGCGGGCAGATCGGGCGAGCCGACCATCCAGCCGCCGCGGATCCGAAGCCGTCGGCGCGCATGGCCCACATGAGGGCCATCGTTCGTCCAGGCTTCGTCCAGCAGCTTGATGGCCGCGGCCGCCTGTGCGGAGTCTTCGACGTACACGTCACAGCCGAGCTCCGCGGCCTCTCGCGTGAGACCCAGGTCACTCAGCAGGCCGACGGTTCGCACCTTGGTCGGGAAGCACTCGTGGTCGGACAGCAGGTTTCGCAGTGCGCGTCCATGCTGCCGCATCGTGGATTCATCGAGGGCAATGCACAACACCACGAACGTGTTCTCACCCAGCACCAGGCTGCGGCGGATCGACCAGGGATGTGTCACCACCGCCGCGTGAGCGACACCGTAGTCGGCCAGCGCGGAGCACAATTGGTCTACCTTGGCGGGATCGCCCAGGACGATCGTAAGATGTGCGGTGCCTCTCCTCATGCCTGCATGCAGCTACTACAAACAGCGCGCCATGCAGACCGGGCGGCGAACCGGCTCAAGGCCTCGTGGGGGCTTGAAGCAGGCGTGGCAGAGCCGTCCCGGGCCCCGGAACCGGTGCATCATCGCGGCGCCGAGAAGGGCTCCCGGTATCAGGAACTCGCGTGATTCGCATTCGTGCGACAGTGTGTCGCACGATTGCGGCGCGGCGACACAACGGGCGGAACCAGCCCGCGGGAGACTCGTAAAAAATATTGACTTCCTACTTCCTGAGCCACCGGTAGATCGTGCTGCGGTGGACGCCGAAGATCTCGGCTGTCCGGGTCACCGAGCCGCCGGCATCGGCGAGGACCCGCTTGACGGCTTCGGACCGTACCTGCAACAGCGAATCCAACGGGGCCGGCCTGGCCGGCCGGTCCGCGAGCTGGCCGATCTCGACAAGCTGCCGCACCGTGACGGTCTGGCCGGGGCCGAGCACATGCAGCCTCTCGAGCAGGCTGCGAAGCTGGCGGATGTTGCCGGGCCACGAATAGTTCTTGAGCACGCTCAAGGCGCCCCGGTCCACCTTCAGCATGGGCTGCCGGTAGATGTCGGCGAACTCCCGGTTAAACGTCTCCAGCAGCACGGGCAGTTCGGCCTGACGCTCCCGCAGCGGCTTGACCCGGAGTTGGATGACGTCGAGGCGAAACAGCAGGTCCTCCCGGAACCGGGCGTCCTCAACGGCCTGGCGGAGGTCGCGGTTGCTGGCCGCGATCACCCGGATATCGACGACGATCGGACCGCAGCGGCCGACCGGCTGCACTTCACGCTCCTGAAGCAGCCGCAACATGCGGGTCTGCGACGACATCGGCAGTTCGCCGATCTCGTCAAGGAAGAGCGTCCCGCCCTGGGCCGCGCGGACCAGCCCGAGGTGATCGGAGGTGGCGCCGGTGAACGACCCGCGGACGTGGCCGAAGAGTTGACTGTCCACGATCGACTCGGGAATCGCACCGCAGTTCACCGGGACGAAGGCCCGGCCGCGACGCGTGCTGTGATGGTGGACCCACTTCGCGAGATGCTCCTTGCCGACCCCCGTCTCGCCGGTGATCAGGATGGTGCAACTGGATCGCGCCGCTCGTTTGACCAGCTCGATCCACTGCCTGCCTGTCCTCGCGAATCCGCCCTGCGACTCGATGCCTTCCACGGAAAGCGCATCGAGTCGGTCCAGGACGTTCGAACCGCTCGCCATTGAGATTCCCTCTCTCTCTCTTCTCTCCGAACCGTTTCGCCACAGGCCGTTGCCCCGGCGCCGTCCCGTTGACGGCGCCGGAACGCTCTCTTCTCTCCGCCCACGCATCAGACGTTGCGCAGCCAGCCACTGATTCGGTACACCGAATCGCTTTGAGTGGGGTCAGTTTCCGGTCGCGTCAGTCCAGGTTAATCATGCGGACAGGTCGGTACGCGAGGCCGGATTGTCAGGGACTCCTCTCTCTGAACCTGGTCGGGTCGGCGACCGCTCTCTCAGGGCGATCTGCAACCCACCCAACTCTCATTCTCTCTCTGCCTCTATGCGACAGCGCCCAGACCGTTTCGTCAACTCTTTTTTGGTGCAATGAGCAGAATTTCCCATTGGAATTACCCAGATTCACATGGCGACACGTGATGGCTGGTGTGGTTATACTTCGCTCGGCCTTGTCCCGTCCGGTTGCCGCCGGGCGGGCAGATCCGGTGGCCGCAGCGGCGGGTCTACAGTGGACTCCAGCCTGAACTGGGCCGGAACCGGCTAGCAGCGTCTTGACGAGGCCGCGCCGATCCTTGCGAAGGGTGATGCGGATCGGCGGAATCCATTCAATGGACTCTTTGACGCGTTGACACGGACACGGAGAACGCAATGTCCACCCGGAAGTTTGAGTTCGGAGATCGTGTGCGGCACACCAAGCGGCCCGAGTGGGGCATCGGGTCGATCGTCAAGACTGAGCACCTGTCGGTCAACGGTCAGGACGCGCAGCGGGTCGCGGTCCGGTTTCCGAACGCGGGACTCAAGACCATCAGTACGGCGCACGCCGAACTGGAGGTCATGACCGATGCGATCGCCGGGCCACCTGACGTTGACAAGCACCCGCTGGCGGGCTGGGACAAGATGAGCGAGAGCGACTGGCTGGGAGAGGTCGCCCAGCGGAAGGTTCACGAGGCGATGGTGAGCCTCAGCGAAGCGGTCCGTGACCCCTTCAACTCCCTCCAGCATCGCCTGGGGGCGTGCCTCGACCTCTTTCGCTTCGAACGAACCGGTGGCAGCCTCCTGGACTGGGCGGTGGCGCAATCGGGGCTCGACGATCCGCTGAGCCGCTTCACCCGCCACGAGTTGGAGGTCTTCTTCGACCAGTGGGCGGGCAACCGCACCGAGCACCTGCAACTGCTGCTCGGCCAGGCCCGCGGCGATCGGCAACTCGTGGAGAAGCTCGTGGCCGCCGCAAACCCCGCGGCGCGTGAATCCGTGCGACGACTCACCGTCGAACGTTGATCCAGAACAACATCCCGCGCGACCCGTTACGGGCGTTCCGATGCCGGAGTCCGAGAGTATCGGGCGTCACGATGCTGCGCGGCCATCGGGCCGCCGATGGCACGTCCACGGCAGCCGGTTGGCGCGGATCTTGTTAGATGTCTGGCACGAACTTTGGGGGAGTCGATCATGGACGAACAGGCGTTTCAGACAAAGCTCACCGAACTCATGAAGAAGATCGAGCAACTGCCCGAACAGGACCGGCCGACGCTGGCGCGGCTCGCCGAGGAGGCGAAGACCCGGCGCGAGCGACTCCAGGCGTCCGTGAGCGAGCTTCAGGAGTCGCTGGACTATCTCCGGCTGACGATCAAGTACCTCGTGTTCGACCTGGAGGCGACACGCAGGGAGAACACCTACCTGCGGAAGCTCGTCGAGCAGGCCAACAGCGAAGACGCGGCACACGAGGATGACGACGACTGTTACGAAGGGGGGGTCTCCGGGTGCGACTGAGGTCGCCACCGGTCAAGCGAAAGGGGTACAGCGGGCCGATCCAGGCGAGCGAGGGTCCGACCTTGAAGGAGCCTCGCCGCAACCACCCCACGCCGCCGTTCCGGCGGCGTGTCGCTTTTTTATCGCTGGGCGCAGGTACACGGCGCTATTCTTGAGTGTGGATGACCGGCCGGACGCTCGCCCATCGGCCGGTCGGTAAAGGAGGTTCGGCATGAAAGAAGTGCGGTTGTCCTGCACCCTCCGGGTCGTTGCAGGGATCGGGCTTGCCACGGCGGTGTCGACGCCGGTCCTGGCGGACGTCGTGGTGCTCACGCCGAGCCGCGACAACACCATGTTCTCCAACGGCAACAGCAACGGCCTCGGCAACGCGATCTTCAGCGGCCGGACCGGTGGCTTCGGTGGCTTCAACATCCAGCGGGGCCTGCTGGCGTTCAGTGTCGCCGACAGTCTCGGCGCGGGCTCGACGATCATCAGTGCTCGGCTCGAGATGGTGCTCATCCAGACCAGCGTCAAGGGTGGACAGGAGAGCCATGCGCTTCACCGCCTGTCCGCCGACTGGGGTGAGGGCACCTCGATCGCCGGCGGCGGCACCGGGGCGCCGCCGACTGCCGGGGACGCGACCTGGACGCATACGTTTTATCCCGACCAGTTCTGGCTGGTTTCGGGAGGAGACTTCTCGACCACTATCAGCGCCAGCCAGACGGTGGGCACGGCGCTGGGTAGCTACACCTGGGGGTCGACGCCGCAGATGGTCGCCGACGTCCAGGCGTGGCTCGACAACCCGTTGAGCGCGTTCGGGTGGGTGCTTATCGGCAACGAAGTTGATGCCAACACGGCCAAGAAATTTGCGAGCAGAGATGCCGGGGACGCGGCGGTGCACCCCATGCTGGTCATCGAGTTCGCGCCGCCGCCGTGCCCGTGGGACTGCGGCGACGGCGACGGGATCGTCGGGATCGTCGATTTCCTCGCCCTGCTCGGTGAGTGGGGCGCCATCGGTACGCCGTGCGATCTCGACGGCGGCGGTGTCGGCATCACCGACTTCCTCGAGCTGCTGGGGAACTGGGGTGCGTGCCCGTAACGAGCCGGTGTTACCGACCGACCCGCAGTAGCTCCACCTGCTCCAGCAGCCAGTCGGCGAACTCCCGCTTGGGGCACTCCGGCCGTGAGATCTCCCGGCCGTCGCGCAGGATCAGTGTCGCCTGGATCCGATCGTCGCCCATCGTTCGAAGCCCGTTGGCGACGATGGCGTCGATGTGCTTGGCCCGGAGCTTGTCGCGGGCCGTATCCAGCAGGCGGTCGGGCGGGCCCAGCGCGAAGCCCACGGTGACCTGGTCGGGACGGCTTGCCGCGGCGGCCTCGGCGAGAAGATCGGGGGTTGCCTCCAGCTCGAGCGTCCACCGGCCCTGCTGTCGCGGGCGTTTCTCCATGTGATCGGCCGGCTTGGAGGGCCGGTAATCGGCGACCGCCGCGGCCATGATCAGGATGGAGTGTTCAGGCCACAGGTCGGCCAGGAGGCCCTGCAGGTCCGCCGTCGTGCGGAACCGCCGCACGCGGATCTGCGAATGGTGTGGCGGCGCCGACGGTGTCGGGCCCAGTAACAGGGTCACGCTGCTTCCCCGGCTCGCCGCGGCTTCTGCGAGGGCGATTCCCATACGGCCGGAGGAGCGGTTGGCGATGTAGCGGACCGCGTCAACGGGCTCGTGGGTCGGTCCGGCGGTGATCAAGATGGACGGCTTGGATGTCATGGGGGGCATGAATTCGTGGGTGGCACGGTCGAGGGAGCGAAGCGACCTCGCCCGTGGGGCAACCCAACACCACGGGCGAGGTTGCTTCGCTCCCTCGACCGTGCCACCCTCCCCTCCGGGGACATACTAAGATACTCGGGACACGCTCCATGGCGCGCAAGCAGAAGAAACTCGGCGAGATCCTCCGTGAGTGGGGCAACGTCAGCGAGAAGCAGGTCGAACAGGCCCTCGCGCTGGCCAAGGGCGCCGGCAAACGTCTCGGCGAGGCAATGATCGAAGCGGCCTTCGTCAAGGAGGCCGAGGTCGCCAAGGCGCTCGCGGCACAGTTCGACCTGGAGTACATCAACCTCGACGGGCCGGAGGCAGAGGCGGAGATCGACCTCACGCTGATCCCCGACGACCTGGTCAAGAAGCACCTGGTCCTGCCGATGGGGTCGACGAACGGGCGGCTCAAGCTCGTGATCCACGACCCGATGGACCTCGAGCTGCTCGACATGCTGCGGTTCCGCCTGAACCGTGAAATCGTGACCGCCATCGCCCCCAGGAGCGCGATCAAGACGTTCCTCGACGGCAAGACGGGCTCGACGACCTCCGGCATGTTCTCTGACGAGTCGCTGGTGACGGAGTCCGTGGACGTGACCATGGACCGCTCGGTGGACACCTCCGTGGACATCACCGCCGGCGAGTCCGCACCGATCATCCGGCTCGTCAACCGGATGATCGTGGAAGCGTGCAAGACCCGCGCCTCGGACATTCACATCGAGCCCATGGCCGACCGGGTCGTGCTCCGCTACCGCATCGACGGCGTATGCCACGTCCGTGACAACCTGCCGAAGCGCATGCAGTCGGCGATGATCGCCCGCCTCAAGCTCATGGCGGGCATGAACATCTCCGAACGGCGCATTCCCCAGGACGGCCGCATCATGATGCCGGTGGAGGGAGAGCAGATCGACTTCCGCGTCAGTGCCTGCCCCGCCTACCACGGGGAGTCGATCGTCCTGCGCATCCTGCGGCCGGAATCGGTCAAGGTCGGCCTGTCGAACCTCGGTTTCGAGCAGGACAACCTGGACAGGTTCAACAAGATCATTCGCCGGCCCAACGGCATCTTTCTCGTCACGGGGCCGACCGGCAGCGGCAAGACGACGACGCTGTACTCGGCACTGGACGTCCTGAACCGGCCGGATCGCAAGATCATCACCGCCGAGGATCCCGTGGAGTACAACTTCACGGGCATCAACCAGTGCCAGGTCCGCGAGTCGATCGGCCTGACCTTCCAGGCGATCCTCAGGGCCATGCTCCGCCAGGCGCCGGACATCGTGCTGATCGGCGAGATCCGCGACCGGGAGGTGGCCAACATCGCCATCCAGGCGGCGCTCACCGGTCACCTGGTGTTCTCCACGCTGCACACCAACGACGCGGCGTCGGCGATCACACGCCTGCTGGACATGGGTGTCAAGCCGTTCCTGGTCGCCAGCGCCATCCAGGCGGTCATGGCCCAGCGGCTCATCCGGATGCTCTGCGAGAACTGCAGGGAACGCGATCCGGATCCCGACAGCAAGATACTCGGGCTGACCGACATCAGCGAGGAGGAGGTCGCCAGCGGCAACATCTGCCGCCCCGTCGGCTGTGCGAAGTGCGGCGATATCGGGTTTCACGGCCGCAAGGCGATCTTCGAGATGATGGTGATGAACACCGAGATTCGTGAACTCGCGTTCAACCGCGCCTCGATCGCCGAGGTCCGCGACGCCGCCGTTCGCGGCGGCATGCGGACATTGCTTGGCGACGGCAAGATCAAGATCCTCCGGGGCGACACCACCCCCGGCGAGGTCGCCAAGTTCGCCCAGGCCGTATCGTCATCCACCACGGAGTTCATCGACGACTGACGCTCTTTGCCCCTTCGTCCCTCTTCTTCCCCATGTCCACGATCCAGATTGACAGACTGCTCGACACCGTCATCCGACAGGATGCATCCGACCTGCACCTGACCGTCGGTCGCAAGCCGACCCTGCGGCTGCACGGCAGGCTTCGCAGCCTCGACACGAAGGTACTCGAGTCGGACGACATGGTTGCCCTGATGAAGGCCATCACCCCGGAGCGGGCCCAGCAGGAACTCCAGGAGGAGGGGAGCACCGACTACGGCTTCGCCTACGGCACCGAGGCGCGTTTTCGCGTGGCGGTCTTCCGGCAGCGCGGAGATATCGCCATCGCCTTGCGGTTGATCCCCAACCAGTTGCTCACCTTCGAGCAGATCGGGCTGCCGCCGATCTGCAAGGAGCTGGTGCGCCGCCCGCGCGGGCTCTACATCGTCACGGGACCGACGGGTTCCGGCAAGACGACCTCGCTGGCGACGATGATCGACTTCATCAACACCAACCTCGAACGCCACATCATTACGATCGAGGACCCGATCGAGTATTACCACTACCACAAGAAGTGCGTCATCGCCCAGCGCGAGGTGGGCGTGGACGTGCCGAGCTTCTCCGAGGCACTCCGCCGCGCCCTGCGTGCGGACCCGGACGTGGTCCTCGTCGGCGAGATGCGCGACCTGGAGACCATGGAGGCCGCGGTCCGGGCCGCCGAGACGGGCCACCTGGTCTTCGCCACGCTGCACACCACCGGGGCAGCCGGCACGATCACCCGCATCATCGATGCCTTCCCGACCAACCAGCAGGCGCAGATCCGCGTCCAGTTATCCACTTCGCTGATCTGCGTGCTCAGCCAGGTGCTCATGGCACGGGCGGACAAGCCCGGCCGCGTGGCGGCGTTCGAGTTCCTGGTGGTGACGCCGGCCATCTCCAACCTGATCCGTGAGAACAAGACATTCCGTATCGATTCGGCCATCCAGACCGGCAAGAAGTTCGGGATGCAGCTCCTGGACGATCACCTCTGGCAGCTCTACGAGGAAGGGAAGATCAATGCCGAGGAGATGATCGACAAGAGCAAGGACCCCGGCGACCTCACGGAGAAGGTCCACCGGGCCGGCGGCATGGTCGGCCGGACCGAGCTGGATGCCGAGGAAGACTAGCGTCTAAAATAGTTCCATAATCCAGGTGTCCAACTGTTCTATTCGGCAACTGGAGGGATCGCCTGCGTAGCCCGTGCGTATGATGCTTCATCATGGCCGATACGGAAGCGTCATCCAGGACCAAGGCACCGATCGATCCCAAGGAGCTCAAGGGCCGTCGCTTCGGCCGGGTGCTGACCAAGCTGAAGAAGATCACCCGCGACCAGGTCCACGAGGCCCTGCAGATCCAGAAGTCCCGCAAGGAGCCGATCGGCAAGATCCTCGTGGGGCTCGGCTATATCAACGAGGTCGACGTCACCGCGGCGCTCGCCGGGCAGGCCGGCATGAGGATGGTCGATCTCGACGAAATCGACATCCCGGCGGAGGTCATCGAGGCACTGCCGCCGGAGACCGCCAATACCTACCAGGTCGTGCCGCTGACATTCGACAAGGCCACCCGCTCGATCGTCATCGCCATGAAGAGCCCGGACAACTTCCGGGCCGTGGACGACCTGCGACTTCTCATGGGGTTCACCGTCGAGGCCGTGGTGGCGCCCGCCGCGCAGATCGACCATGTGCTCTCCTCCCGTTACAGCGGACAGACGAAGTCCATGGCGAGCATGATGGCGGAGCTGGGCGAGTCGGACACCCTCGCGGCGCTGGCCGGCCGGGGAGACTCGATCGACCTCGACGAGCTCACGAAGGCCGCCGAGGACAACAAGGTCGTCCGGCTCGTCAACCTGGTGCTGCTGCAGGCGATCAAGGACAAGGCCTCGGACATCCATTTCGAGCCGTTCGAGACCGAGTTCAAGATGCGGTATCGCATCGACGGGATCCTGTACGAGATGATTCCGCCACCGCTGCACCTGGCGCTGCCGATTATCTCGCGCGTCAAAGTCATGGCGAACCTGGACATCGCCGAGCGTCGGCTGCCTCAGGACGGCCGGATCGAACTGACCGTCCACAACAGCCAGGTGGACCTCCGTGTCTCGGTGCTGCCGACCATGTTCGGCGAGTCGGTGGTCCTGCGCGTGCTGGACCGCTCCAACGTCCAACTGAGCCTGGACAAGATCGGATTGCGCGACGACGAGCTGCAGAAGATCCGGAGGCTGATCAAGAAGCCCAACGGCATTATCGTCGTGACCGGCCCGACAGGCTGTGGCAAGACCACGACGCTCTACGCGGCGTTGAACGAGCTGAACGATCCCACGACCAAGATCCTGACCGCCGAGGACCCCGTCGAGTATGACATCGACGGGCTGATCCAGTCGCAGGTCAACACCGACCAGGGTCTGACCTTCGCCCGACTGTTGCGAAGCTTTCTCCGCCAGGACCCGGACATCATTCTCGTCGGTGAGATCCGTGACCTGGAGACGGCGCAGATCGCGGTGCAGGCCTCGCTCACCGGCCACCTCGTGTTCTCGACGCTGCACACCAACGACGCACCGTCGGCGATCCTGCGTCTGCTCGATCTCGGCATCGAGAGCTTCCTGCTCACCGCGACGATCGAGGCGGTCATCGCGCAGCGGCTCGTGCGGCGCATCTGCCTGAAGTGCAAGGAAGAGTACATCCCGACCGAAGAGCAGCTCATGGAGCTGCAACTCACCCGCGCCACCGTCGAAGGCCGCACGTTCTTTCGCGGCCGCGGCTGCGAAGGGTGCAACCACACCGGCTATCGCGGTCGCATGGCGATCTTCGAGATCATGCCGATGAGCGACAATCTCCGCGATACGGTCGCGAGCCAGATCTCCACCAACGTGATCCGTGCCGAGGCCCGCAAGGAAGGCATGCGCTCTCTTCGTGACTCCGGGCTCATGGCGATCTACGAGGGCCAGACCACGATCGACGAGGTGGTCCGCGAGACGATTACCGACGAATGACCGCGTGCCGCGGTTGTCGCGACACGCACCGTATTGAGGAAACCACAGTATGCCGACCTATGCCTACGAAGCGTTGAACGCCGCCGGCAAGCCCCAGTCGGGGACCGTCGAGGCGACCACCAGCGACGAAGCGGTCCAGATGATCAAGGGCGAGGGCTTCTTCCCGACCTCCGTACGCGAGCAGAAGGTCAAGGGCGACGGGCGCGTCCGTGGCGGCGACAAGGTCAAGAAGAAGCGGAAGAAGGGCGGCGTGATGTCGATCAGCATCGGCGGCGTGGGTCGCAAGCACCTGACGACGTTCACCCGCCAGCTCTCGACCCTCCAGGACGCCGGCCTGCCGCTGCTGCGGTCGATGCAGATCCTCGAAGCACAGCAGAAACCGGGGCTGCTCAAGTCGATTCTCGGCGGCGT
Organism: Planctomycetota bacterium; assembly: GCA_022562915.1. Lineage (GTDB taxonomy): Bacteria > Planctomycetota > Phycisphaerae > Phycisphaerales > SM1A02 > JADFOJ01. The sequence continues at coordinate 27,216 of JADFOJ010000043.1, forward strand.
CTCCGAAGAGATCGAGGGCGGCACGACCCTCTCCGACGCCATGGCCCGGTACCCCAGGGCGTTCGACCGGCTGTACTGCAAGATGGTCAACGCCGGCGAGATCGGCGGTGTGCTGGACATCATCCTGCAACGGCTGGCCAACTTCCTCGAGAAGGCCCAGCGGCTGCGCCGTCGCGTCATCGGGGCGCTGATCTATCCGGTGGTGGTGATCATGGTCGCCGTCCTGATCGTGACCGGCATCATGGTCTTCGTGATCCCGAAGTTCCAGGAGATCTTCAACGACTTCAACGTCGAGTTGCCCGGGCTCACCATCTGGCTGATCGACGTCAGCTTGTGGGTGGCCGGCAAGAATCCCGGGCAGGCGATTCCCGGATTCATATGGGTTCTCTGCTCGCCGGTCATGGCCTTCCTGTTCCTCAAGCTCATTCGCAAGACGGGCCCCGGCCGCGCGGTCACGGACATCGTGGTGCTGCGAATCCCGGTCCTGGGAGGCATGCTCAGCAAGACCGCGGTCGCCCGTTTCACGCGAACGCTGGGTACGTTGATCTCGGCGGGCGTGCCGATTCTCGAGGCGATCATGATCACTCGCGACACCTCGGGCAACTACGTCTACGAGAAGGCCCTCACCAAGGTCCACGACTCCATCCGCGAGGGCGAGACATTCGCCGGCCCGTTGCGCGAGTCGAAAGTGTGCGACTCGCTGGTCGTGAACATGATCGACGTCGGCGAGGAGACGGGTGACCTCGATGTGATGCTCATGAAGATCGCGGACAACTACGACGAGGAGGTCGACGTTGCCGTGGCCGGCCTGCTGAGCCTGCTCGAACCGCTGATGGTGGTCGTGCTCGGAGGCATCGTCGGCACGATCGTGCTGGCCCTGTTCATGCCGCTGGTGAAGATGATCGAGTCCGTGTCCAGCGGCCAGATGTGAATCGGAGACCGATCCGTGTGCAGTGATCCCGGAACCAGGTCGACCCGCCGCCGTGCGTGGCATGCGCGCCATGCGCGCCGTGCATGGCCTGCGCGCCCGGCCTTCACGATGATCGAGATGATGGTCGTGATGGGCATCATCGCGACGCTGCTGGGAATCCTGGTCGTCGCCCTCTCCGGGGCGGCGAAGACCGCGCAGACCGCCAATACCCGCGCCCTGATGAACTCGATGAAACAAGCTCTGATTCAGTTCCGCACCGACATCGGCTACCTGCCGCCGATACTCGGCCATACCGATCTGAACCCGACCCCGGCCGATGCGGATCTGCGTCGCAAGCTCTTCGACCCCAGGGGACCGAACTTCATCTGGGGTGACGGCGACGACGTGCTTCCCCAACAGGAAGACGGGGATGCGAACGACAGCTACCCCGAGAATATCCAGGAGTGGTTCTCCTGGACCTCGCCGGCGGAGTACCTGCTCGGCTACGGTGACCACGGTCAGGATGGATACGGCATCGACGACGACGATGATCGGTGGGACAAGGAGCGGCCCCCATTGGGCATCCGTGATCCGGGTCCCGACGGCGTGTGGGGCGCCGGCAACGTTGCCGGCAGCAGCCGGGGTCTGCTCGGCTCGCGCATGGGCGGCACGAGCAGCAACATCCACCGCGGCAAGGTCTACGGCCCGTATCTCGAACTCAAGGACGACAACCTGCTGGCGAGTACCAACGGGACGATCGACGAACAGGGGCGTCTGCAGGTGTCGTTTCCCGGCGACGCTCTCTACGACCCCGACAACCCCAAGGTCATCGTCGACTACTGGGGAAACCCGATCCGGTACTACCGGCGGCTGTACGCACCGGGCTCGCTCGCGTCGGACTTCCGGCCGTTCCGTAACTCCAGCGGCGGTCCGATCCCCGCTCCGCCGACGCTGTCGGACGTGTTCGTGCTGCGGCCGGTCAGCTTCAAGGCAGGCAGCGCCATTGACGGCATCGAGGACGATTCCGGGGACTCCTCGACGACGATGGCGCTGCAGAGCGCCGAGTTCGCGCTGCTGTCGGCCGGGCGCGACGGGTTGCTCAACGAGAAGATTCGCTACGACGACCCGAATGCCGAGAACAACACGCTCCAGACGGACTTCTTCAACGAAGACAACATCGTGGAGTTGGGACCATGACCGCCAGACGCGCATTCACACTCGTCGAGATGACCATCGTCATCGGCATCGTCATCCTGCTCGCGGGCCTGACCCTGGCGGTGAGCGTCTCGGTCGTCCAGGGCTCGGAGATCCGCCAGACCGAATTGACGATCCAACTGCTGGATTCAGCGATCCAGGAGTGGCAGACGCAGGCCGACCGCAGTGTCACCTACGGCAAGCCGGACGAGCCGTTCGACAGGGAAGAGAGCTATGAGATTCTCCAGCCGAATTCCCCCGACGAATCGGCAGCGATCCTCGTCACCAAGAAACTCCTTGCGATCATCATGCGGCCCGAGTCCATTCGGCAGATCCTGGCACAGATCGATCCGGAGTTCACCGAGCACAATGAATTCGACCATGACGACGACACCTCGACGGACGACGTCGAGACGATGATCGTCTCAGACGCGTGGGGCAACCCCTACATCGCCGTGCTGCCCGGCCGGTTGTGGGTCGTGGGTGATGACACGAACTTCAATTATGTTCGCGACGACGACGGCTCCATCCAGACCGAGATCGAGAAGATCTGCGGTGTGGCCGTCAACCGGCAGATCTGCTTCGTCTCCGCGGGCCCCGACGGCAAGCTCGGCGAGCGCAACGCCCTCGGACTCCGTCGAGTTCGAGCAGACCAGGGACAACCTCTACTCCTACACCCCGACGGCGCCGGCTCCATGACCCGGACCTCCACGACATCATCGCCTCACCGCCCGTCGCGTGCCTTCACGTTGACCGAGCTGCTGATCGTGATGGGCGTGATCGCCGTTCTCTCGGTCCTGACGCTCGTCTCCGTGCGCGCGATTATCGACGATGCCCGCCTTGCCTCCGCGACCAACTCCGTCGTCGCGTCGCTGGACAACGCACGCTCGCTGGCCATGAAGAACAACACCATCGTGTTGGTGGTCTTCCGAGCCCGACTCGACGGGGACGGTGTCGTGGTCGACATCGTTCCCTGCGAGTGGACAGGTGAGTCGTACGGCAACGGAGGCATGGTCATCGACCGGTTCGTGCCAATATCCGACGCCCCGGTGCGGAGTCTTCCGCCGGGCATCAAGGTGGCGGCACCCTTCTACGCGATGAACCTGGACGACATGTGGGTGACGCAGAGTCACCTCCCGGCGACCGCCAACGGCCAGGAAGTCGCGGGCGTGATCTTCGGCGTGATGTACGGGCCGGACGGCACAACGATCTCAAGCAATGCCCAGTCCGACTCGGACCTCTCGTGGGTGGACTTCAAGTTTGATCTTGATCCGACGATCGGCGGGCCCTTCATCCGGAACATGGGCACGGACTTCCTACCGGGCGCCGGCATGATCCCACCTCCTCCGATCGCCGACCTCGCTGACACGACGTTCTACGTCCAGAACTTCGACGACGACGAGCCCTTCATCGTCATGGCGCCGTTCCTGGCGGTCTACGACGACAAGGAGGCCCGCACGTTCAAGACCGGTGACTGGAGTGATCTCAGCGTGTACGAGGACGACCTCACCGGTCCGGATGGCTACATCGCCGAGAACGCGAACAGATTGCACTTCAATCGTTACACGGGCGTGGTGATGAAATGAGGGTAAGGCACGGATTCTCTCTCGTCGAAGTCCTGCTGGCGATCTTCATTCTGGGGATCGGCGTCATCGCCGTGGCGGCGCTGTTCCCCGCGGGCATCGCGCAGCAGCGCCGGTCGGTGGACGACATCATCGGCCCCATCGTCGCCAACAACGCGCTGGCCATCCTGCGCACCCGCCTGCGACAGGAGGATTTCGGAACATTCGAGGAGTTCGGCCCCTTCCTCCCGCTTCGGACTGTAAATGGAGACTGGCCGTGGCTACGACCCGGCTTCTACTTCAACCAGAAGACGATCAACCTCGTCGATCCGAATACGGACGCATCGTACTCAGAGACCGTCTTTCCCGGGAGCATCAGCATCTTTACGAACGGCAGTTCAATGCTCGATGCAGACTCAGAGATCCCGTGGAACTCGGGGCTTTACGGGTCCAACGCAGATGACGCACCGGTGGTCATCTTCAACCAGGGAGAACGATCCTTTCCCATGCAGACCGAGAAAGCCGGCCAGCGCGGTCCTGCGCAGTATGTATGGGACTGCATGTTCCGTCGTTACCAGGGGAAGATCCTGGTCGCGATCTTCGTGTACCGTGTAGCCGTCCCCGGCGGGGGGGCCGTGACCTACGTCGTGCCTCCCAATT
>JADFOJ010000044.1 GCA_022562915.1 Planctomycetota bacterium
AAGCCAGATCGAGGAGTATGCCCGGCAGTGCCGCGTCGCATCGGTGATTCGGCCATACCTGGAGGCGGTCGCATGAGCACGCTTCCCGGCAACGGGCTCGCCCAGTCCATCAAGCAGCGCCTCCTGAACTACGCCAGGCAACGGGGTGAGGTGTTCAACATCGTTCTCGTTCGATTCACCATCGAGCGACTGCTCTATCGCCTCACGCAGAGCCCTCATGCTGATCAGTTCGTGCCAAGGGCGCGATGCTGTTCGCAGCCTGGGCCGACAAGCCTCATCGCCCGACGCAGGATGTCGATCTTCTCGGGTTCGGCGACCCGTCCATGGATCGCCTCGCGACGATCTTCCGCACGGTCTGCGCCACAGAGGTTGAACCGGACGGGCTGGTGTTTGACGCCGAGTCGGTCAGCGTCGAGTCGATCCGGGAGGCAGCGATGTACGACGGACTACGTGTGCGGATCGCCGCATCGTTGGGCACGGCCCGCCTGCCAATCCAGGTCGATGTCGGCTTCGGTGACGCCATCACGCCCGGTCCCCAAGCCATGGTGTTCGGCCCGATCCTCGATCTGCCCGCCCCGCATATTCGTGCCTATCCCCCCGAGACCGTCGTCGCCGAGAAGCTCGATGCGATCATCGTGCGCGGCATGGCGAACAGCCGCATGAAGGACTACTTCGACCTCTGGACGCTCAGCCGAACGATGACGTTCTTGCTGGGCGTGTTGCGGGAAGCGGCGCAGGCCACCGCGAAGCGGCGTGGCACGCCAATACCGGCATCGCTTCCCATCGGTCTGTCCGACGACTTTGCCGAGGATGGCGCCAAGCAACAGCAATGGGCCGCGTTCATCCGAAGGATGGGCGACCGCGACCAAACCCCAACGCTCAGCGAGATCGCGACGCAGATCCGAGTCTTTCTCGAACCCGTCGTTCTGCCATCGGATCACTTGGACAACGAGACATGGCAACCCGGTGGTCCGTGGGCGCGGAGCGGCTGAGATCAGGCTCGCCTCCGCTCCGCAAGACGCCCCCAGCTCGAAGGAACACCCCGCACCGTGAAGAATCAATCCCGTATCATGTGAACCCCAGTTGGGTCCGAATTCGGCGCCGATGTGGGTCCATTTTGGGCGCCGATTACCACACCGCCGCCAGCGTGGAAGGCTGAGTTCCCGCCGATGGCCGCGCAAGCAGGTATCTCAACGCAGGATCTCGATCACGCCTTCGTGCTGGTCTCCGCATACTGGCAGGAACTTCGACCGCTCGACGGTTCCGACACGTGACAGAACTGGCGGGACTGACAGTACGCACCTCGGGAGGTCGCCAACGGGAGTCACCGGGGTTCCGTCGGCATGCAATGCCCACCACATCACATCCGATCATGGCGCCCCACCATGCAGACAGCCGGAGTACTGTAGAAATCGTTGGTGGAAGCCGCCAGCCGGAAAGGCATACAAGCAATCGGGCGGGCCATCCTGGCCTCGCCTCAGTTCAGGGCGAAGGCTACCAGGAAGGGAAGAAGTGGAGCCGGGGGGAATCGAACCCCCGTGCCGGAGCAGTCAACAAGTCACGTCTACACGCGTAGTCGTTCTTTTGATCTTGGCTTGGTGAACCACGAACGACGACGTTTCACCTCGCCATGACAGACTGTTTTCTCGCCCCGCGGAGGCCTGTCAGCCCTGCGAGACCAGCCCGATGAGCGTCGATCTTCCGCCCCATCGGGCGTCAGGTGGAAGATCGTCACCGCGAGTTAGGCGGCGAGGGCCAACTGAGTGTCGGCAATTAAAAGTGTGCATCCTTTTTACGTGGCACGGATGCTCCACGGCGCGCAACAACAAGCTGGTGGTGCCCGGTCGAAACCTGTTCGGCCCCAATTGTCAAAGAGCGATCCCGGTTGGCGATCCCGGCTGCCAACAGGTCGATTGTAGCGCGTGACTCCATCCCGCCACGGCTTGCATCCATCCATCGGTCGGATCGGGTTGGCTGCCCAGTCAGACCGAGTCCCGTCCGGCTCTGTCCGGTCCCGGCGAGGTCTCGGCGATTTGGGGTACCCTGACGGCTCTTGCGATGAAACGCCTGCCCGCCAAACTCAGACGCGGACTCCTGTGGACGGGGCTGGCGGTCGTACTGCTATTCGGTGGCGTCGTGGGCACGGGGTACCTGGTGCTTCGCGCGAGCCTGCCGCGCACCTCCGGGACCGTGGTTCTTGCCGGGCTGTCGGGGCCCGTCGAGGTGAGTCGGGACGCTTTGGGTATCCCGACGTTCCGCGGGCGGACGCTCGTGGATGTCGTCCGCGCGCAGGGGTTCGTGCACGCACAGGACCGGTTCTTCCAGATGGATCTCACGCGGCGTTATGCCGCGGGGGAGCTGGCGGCTTTGTTCGGTCCGTTTGCCGTCGGCAACGATCGGTTCATGCGGGTTCTTCAATATCGCCGGCTTGCGGGGCGTGTGCTGTCGGGGCTGCCTTCTCGACATCGCGTTCTCATCGACGCCTATGCCGAGGGCGTCAACGCGGGGCTCGCGGACCTGGGTGCCCGGCCTCCGGAGTACCTGCTGCTGCGTTCCAAGCCTGCTCCGTGGCTGGCCCAGGACAGCGTGCTGGTCCTGTACTTTTTCATGCACACCCAGTCGATCAACCACATACTCGAGAAGCCGCTGGGGGTGATGCAGGCGACGCTGCCGCTGGCGCTGTTCGAGTTTCTCACGCCGGACACGAGCCGCTTCGATGCGCCGTTGATACCGGATCCCAACGAGACGACCTCCAGCGGGCCGCTGCCCATCCCCGGTCCCGACGTCGTCGATCTGCGCGGCCGGGCGCCGCGGCCTTCGGGACGGGACATCGTCCGACCGTTGGGAACTTCGGTGCCGGGCTCCAACAACTGGGCGGTTGCGGGCAATCGCACCGCCCACGGCGGCGCGATCCTCGCCAACGACCCGCACCTGACGTTGACCGTGCCGAACGTGTGGTACCGCGCCGGCCTTGTCTGGGATGACGGCGCGATCCGGGGCGCGATCCAGGGCGCGGGTCCGGCGGGCATACCCGGCATCATCATCGGCGCCAGCACGTTCCTTGCGTGGGGCGTCACCAACAGCCTCGCCGATCAGAACGACCTGGTCGTCGTCGAGGTCGACCCGGCGGACCCGTCGCGGTACCTGACACCGGACGGGCCGCAGCCGTTCGAGCGGGTCGTGGAGACGATCGAAGTCAATGGTGACGAATCGCGGACGCTGGAGATCCGGGTGACGCGCTGGGGGCCGGTCACCTCTACGGACTGGCTGGGGCGACCGCTGGTGTTGCGGTCGCCGGCTCTTGGTCCCGGCGGCGCAGATTTTCTCATCTTCGACCTGTTCACCGCGACCTCAATCGAACAGGGCATCGAGATCCTGCGCCGCTGGAGAGGTCCCTCAATGAACTGGCTGCTCGCGCATCGCGACGGGCGCATCGGATGGGTTCTCGGCGGTTACCTACCGCGCCGCATCGGGTACACCGGTAAAGCGCCGGTGTCCTGGGCGGACGGAAGCCGGCACTCCGACGGCGAACTCGACGAGTCGCAACGTCCCACGATCGTCGATCCGCCCGAGGGCGTGCTCTACACCGCGAACAACCGCACCGTGCCCACGGAAATCTCCCGGCGACTGGGACACACGTGGGTTTTACCGGTGAGGGCCAGCCGGATCGCCGAACGCCTTGCCGAGAAAGACACCTTCACCGAGCGGGACCTGCTCGACATCCAGTTGGACACGCGCAGCCGCATGCACGACCTCGCCAGGGACATCGTGCTGGAGGTCGTCGCGGCTGGGGAGACCGATGAAACGCTCGTACAGGTCCGACGGCATGTCCAGTCATGGAACGGTCACGCCGACACGGACCAGATCGGGTTCCGGCTGGTGGTCCGCTACCACGAGACGCTCCAGGAACGAATACTGACAGCGCTATTGGTGCCGGCGATCGAGGCGGACCCGTCGTTTCGGTACAACTGGCCGCTCGCCGACGAACCGATGCGCCGGCTGCTCGAGACCAGGCCGGACCACCTGTTGCCGCCGGGCCACGACGACTGGCCGGACTTCCTGCGATCGGCGCTCGTCGAGACGATCCAACGCATCGAATCCGGCGACGGTCCGGGGCTCGACGCGACGTGGGGCGAGGTGAACCGGGCCGCGATCATCCACCCGATCAGCCTGGCCCTGCCGGCTCTTGGACGCCTGCTGAACATGCCTGCCGACCCGTTGCCGGGTGCGCGAACTTCGGTGCGCGTGAACACGCCGTCTTACGGCGCGTCGCTGAGAATGGCGGTCAGTCCCGGTCATACGGAAACCGGCCTGTTCCACATGCCCACGGGACAGTCCGGCCATCCCCTGTCGCCGCATTACCGTGACGGCCACCGCGCGTGGGTGCAGGGGCTGGCGACGCCGTTCGAGCCGGGTCCGGCGGTTTCGTCGTTCACGCTCGAGTAAGATCCCGTCATGGACGCCGACGAGTTCCGCATCCGGATCGATGCGCTGGAGCAGTCGATCGATCCCGTTGCCGACCTGCGGCACATCGCCGACCGGGAGGGCATGCGGCTGCACGTCGACGCGACGTCAAAGGGACTTGGTGCCTTCTGAGTAGTTCGTGATTGTGCCACCTTCAACCGGAAGTATGATGCCGCCGGTGCGACGGCGACATCGGGTCGCGTCGCGTGCGGTCAGGGCAGGTCATGGACCGCGCCGAATCACAGGGACGCGGTCCGGGGAGGATGACATGAATACACGTAGCTCGATCGCGGTCCTTGCAGGCGTTCTGGCAATCTCGTCGAACCCTGTACTCGGCTCAGTACTGCTTTTCTTTGAGGGGACCGTTGACGGGAGCGGCGCTTCAGTGGGCGGTGTTCCCGCACCGTCAGGGAGTACGTTCACTCTCGAGATCGAGATCGACGACAGCATGGCGGCAACGGGCATGTATGCGATCAATTCGATCGGCTGCACGCTCACCGTGGGTACCTGCACAACCGCGACCGACTGGACCGGCATAGTGAAGCTCGTCGCGACGCAGGCCGGCGCAGCGATAACGCTTGTGTCGGACCCGTTGTCTGCCAGCCCCGACGAGCATTTCCTGCTGAACCTGGCCGGCTTCGGCACCTCGAGCTTCGACGACCCCGCGAGCTGGGGCGGGCTGTCTTTGATCACCGGAGACATCATCGTCCGCGGGCTGGGGGTTTCGGTAGCGCCGATCAACTCTCCGGCAACGCCCCATACACCGGCACCCCGGTGCTTACGGTCATTGCCGTGGAGACGCTGTACTCGGTCGACCGGGACAGCGACCTGTTGCGGGTGATCGACCCCCTCACGGCGGCGACCGTCTCCAGCGTGCCCATCACCCTCGTGGGCGAGATCGTGACCGGGGGCCTCGGACTGGCCGCGAAACCGGGGACGAACGAGCTGTGGGGGCTGCTGAAGCTCCTCGGTCAGGGCAGCCGGGAGCTCGCCACCATCGACCCGGCCACCGGTGTTGCCACCAGCATCGGCGACACGGACCCGCTCCTTGCGGGCCACCGTTTCGCGGGGATCGCCTTCAACGGCGACGGGTCGACGCTGTACGCCGTGAGCGGAGACGGCTCGATCCCCGACCCCGAATCGCTGTTCACGCTCAGCCAGATCGACGGGAGTCCGACGTTCGTGTGCGCCCTTGGCAACGGCACCGACGGCGAAACGATCGGGTGGAACCCCGACGACGACGCGCTGTACCACGCCTCGGGGCACGTCGGCGACGGAATCGTCATCTTCGAGACGGTCGACGGCGCGGTGGCGCCTGCCGCCGTCGGCGCCTGCACCGTGACGGATATCCCGATCACGACCCCCCTCACCGACGAGGAGGCCCAGGCGATCACCTATTGGAACTCCCAGGGCGTCTTCCTGTGGAAGCAGGATCACTGCTCCCCCGGACCGCTATTCCGGGTGACGGCAGCCGGTACGCCGACGCTGATCGGGGCCTTGGACCACACGGCGAAGGGACTGGCGTTCCTGGGGCAGGACAACGTGCCCTGCCCATGGGATTGCGGCGACGGTGACGGCATGATCGGGATCGTGGACTTCCTGGCGCTGCTTGGCCAGTGGAGCTTGGTCGGTACACCGTGCGACTTCGACGGCGGCGGAGTCGGCATCGTGGACTTCCTGAAGCTCCTGGCCAATTGGGGCGACTGTCCGTAACGGCAGGCGAACCGCCGGTCCGTGTGTGGCCGGGGGTTTGAGAAAAGAGACCGGGAGCGGGGGAGAAAACAGACCGGGAGAAAAGAGACCGGGAGAAAAGAGACCGGGACTAATTTTTCGCGGCTCAGGACGCCGCAATATCGCCGATTCGTGGTCGCGAAAAAATAGTCCCGGTCTCTTTTCTCCCGGTCTCTTTTCTCCCGGTCTGTTTTCTCAGAGCGGGTTGCCGAACCGGGCCCTGTAGACCGGCACGATCGTTTCCAGGACGCGCAGGAGCACCTCGGCGGGCAGGCCGACCGCGGGGATCTCGCTGAGCAGGTCGGGGTCGTAGTACTTCAGTACGGGCGAGGTCTCTTCGTCGTACACCTCGAAACGCCGGCGGATCACGGATTCATCGGCGTCATCGACGCGGCCGTGCTTGGCGGCGCGTTTCTTGAGACGTTCGACCATTTCGTCGATGTCCGGCGCGTGCAGGTGTACTACTTGGAGGACCTCGATGTGCGCCTCCAGTGCCGCGCACTGCGCCGTGTTGCGGGGGATGCCGTCCAGCACCAGCAACTCCGCGTCCGGCCGGTAGGTTCCCTGCTCGATGCGACTGTGCACGTGGTCGCGCCAGACCTCGATCGTGACCTCGTCCGGGACGAGCAGGCCCTGTGACGAGTACTCGTGGAACTTCCGTCCCAGAACGCTGTCGGCATCCAGGGCCCGGAAGATGTCGCCGCTGGCCATGTGCACGAAACCGGGGAGGTGCCCGAGCAACTCGCCCTGGGTGCCCTTGCCCACGCCGGGAGCCCCGAAAAGCAGCACGCTGCGATAGAGGTCTGGCACTCGAAACTCCTTCCTGCCCGTATCGGGGCCATAGCCAGTATTGCGACCGTGGCCATTCCCGCAAACCGGCGCCGAGCCCGTTGCTCCACAAGGCTTTACGCCGACGGCTCCCCAGAGCACTTTGGCTCCCCCGGTGGCACGATGCCGGGGGAGACCGTATGTTTCGCTCTCACGATGCACGGACTCACGCGACGGTGGCGATGGCGCCGGCCGGTCGAGCAGGACGCTCAGGGCCCGATCCCGCTCTTCGACCGGTTACTGCGGGCACGCGGCCTCGACGACGAGGCGGCCCGGCGTTTCTGCGCGCCGAAGCTCACCGACCTGCACGATCCGAAGCTGCTGCCCAACATCGAGGCCGCGGTCGAGCGCCTGGCCCGGGCCGTGCGGGGCGGCGAATCGATCGTCATCTACGGTGACTATGACGTCGACGGCATCGCCGCCGGCGCCATTCTCTTTCACGTGATCAAGGCCGTCGCTCCCGATGCGGCGGTCCGCATCTATATCCCGCACCGACTCGAGGAGGGCTACGGGCTCAACACCGAGGCGCTCCTGCGGCTCCGCAGCGAGGGTGCGGACCTGGTGATCTCCGTCGATTGCGGCGCCACGGCCCACGGGCCCGCGCACGCGGCGCGCGAGGCGGGCCTCGACTTGATCATCACGGACCACCACAACGTTCCGGACGCCGATGAAGGATTGCCCGAGGCCATCGCCGTGGTTCACCCGCGTCTGCCCGGAAGCGCCTATCCCTTCGGCGACCTGTGCGGCGCCGGCGTCGCGTTCAAGCTCGCCTGGGCATTCGCGGTGCACTGGTGCGGCTCCCGGCGCGTCGGCAAGCGGGTGCAGCAGGTCCTGCTGGACATGCTGCCCCTGGCCGCGCTGGCAACGATCGCCGACGTCGTACCCCTGGTCGGCGAGAATCGAACGATCGTCACGTGGGGGTTGCGCACGATCCGGGAGACTCCGATCGCCGGGTTGCGCGCGCTCATCGAGGCCGCCAACCTGATGGGTGCCGACATCGACACGCACAAGGTCGGCTTCGTGCTCGGGCCCCGTCTCAACGCCTGCGGGCGCATGGGGCACGCCGACGAGGCAGTACGACTACTCACCGACGCCTCCGGCCAGGAAGCCCGACGCATCGCCGAGAGCCTCACCCGTCTGAACCGGGAGCGACAACAGACCGAGCGCCGCATCACCGAGCAGGCGGCACGAATGGCCGAGGACACGGGCATGACCACCGACGACTGCCGCGTGATCGTGCTCGCGGACGACTCCTGGCATGCCGGCGTCGTCGGCATCGCCTGCTCGCGGCTCGTGGACCGATTCAGCCGGCCGGTGGTCCTGCTTCACCGCCAGGGCGACGTGTGCAAGGGCTCGGCCCGCAGCATCGAGGGATACTCCATCCACGAGGGCCTGGTCGCCGCGAGCGACCACCTGACGAGCTTCGGCGGCCACGACGCGGCGGCGGGGCTGGTACTGCCCAGCGATCGGCTTGACAGGTTCGCGGCGGCCCTCACCGAGCACGCCAACGCGCACATCGACGTCGAGCAGCTCACGCCGGGCATCTGGATCGACTGCGACGCCGCGATCGACGAACTGGAGGTCGAGGTGGTCAGCCGCATCGACACCTTGAGACCATTCGGTCGCGGCAACCCCCGACCCGCGGTGTGCATCCGCGGCGCGACGCTCACCGAGCCGCCCAGACAGATCGGCGCCAACGGCAATCACCTGTCGTTGAGCGTGCGCGCCGATGGAAACCGCGGTCGACGGTGGCTGCGGCTGGTGTGGTTCGGCGCCGGCTCACTGGCTGCCGATCTCTCCGCGGGCATGGCCATCGACGCCGTCATCGAGCCGAAGATCAACACGTGGCAGGGCCGCACGTCGGTCGAAGGCATCGTTAGTGACGTGCGGGTAGTGGGGGCGAAAGAGTAAGAGAAGAAAATAGACCGGGAGGAAAATAGACCGGGAGTATTTTCCGGGCGGCTGTCACCGCATAACAGTGGGCCACGGGCCGGAAATTACTCCCGGTCTATTTTCCTCCCGGTCTATTTTCTTCTCTTACTCTTTCCCCAACCCCGCGGCGGCGAGGACTCGGCGCAGGCCCTGCTCGTCCGACTCGTCGAACCCGCCGACGGTGTGTGAATCGAGGTCCAGCACGCCCCAGCAGCAGCCGGAGCCGTCCAGAAGCGGCACGACGATCTCGGAGCGGTCGCGTGGATCGCAGGCGATGTACCCGGCACCGAGCTCGGTGACGTCATCAACGATGCGAGGCTGCCCGAAGCGCAGCGCCTGGCCGCACACGCCGTGCAGTCCGATCGGCGAACAGGCAGGGGTGTCCCTGCACGGCCCGAGCACGAGGCGCCTGTCGTCGGACTCCCCCGGCACGTCGACGTAGAAGCCGACCCACGTCACACCGGTGTCGCGGAGGCCCTCCCACAGCGCATCCACGACGGCGACCATGCGCTCGCTGCGCGATCCGGTCGGGGAAAGTGCGTTCGCAACTGCTTCGTACGGACGGTCAGTCACCGTCTCAATCGTAGCCGTCCGAAAATAAAGGGGACAGATCTATTTGTTACAGGGGGCTGCCCCCTGTAACAAATAGATCTGTCCCCTTTATTTTCCTACCCGCCCGACATCACCTTGCCCATCTGGAAGATCGGAAGCAGCAGCGCCGTCGCCACGCCACCGATGAGAATACCCATGAACACGATCATGAGCGGCTCGATGAACACGGTCACACGGGCCACCGCGGCATCGAGTTCTTCCTGGCTGAAGTCGGCGATCTTCTCCATGACCACGGGCAGCTGGCCCGACCGCTCACCCGCCGCGATCATCGAGGCCACGTTGGGCGGCACGAGATCGCTGTCGAAGATCGCATCGCTGACCTGCCGGCCCTCCCGAACACCCAGGGCCATCGCATCCCAGAGCCTGGCGTAGTAGATGTTGTCGGTGACCCCGCGGCAGATGTCGATCACGTCCAGGACGTTGACACCCGCCGCCAGCAGCGTGGCCATGGTCCGCATCGCCCGTGTCACGTACAGGTGGCGGTACATCGAACCCAGCATCGGCAGGTTCAATCGAAGCCAGTCCATCGCCTGGCGACCGGAGCGCCGCCGGATCCAGATGAACAGTGCCAGTCCCGTGGCGACCAGCATGGGACCGTACCAGAGGTACTGCGTGGTGACGAATTCACTGATGTCCAGAAGGATCCTCGTCGGGGTCGGCAGCGACGCCTGCCGCTGCTCGTAGATGGCGGCGAATCGAGGAAGCACGAACGACACGAGAAAAATCGTGATGCCGAGGCCGGCCACCATCATGAAGATCGGGTACGCCAGCGCACCCTTGATCTGTTTGACGGTCTTGCGCTCCTTGGCCAGGTAGTCGCCGACTCGCCCGAGCATGGTGGCGAGCGTGCCCGATGCTTCGGAGGCCTTCATGAGACTGACCACCATGCCGGGGAAGACCCGTGGCCACTTCTGCATCGCCGCGGACAACGGCTCGCCGCCGTCGATGTCATCGCAGAGCGCCTCGAGAACCTCACGGAACTCGGCACGCTCCATCTGCCGGCGGAATGCGTCGAGCCCTTCGGCGAGCGGGACACCGGTCTCCAGCATCACCGAGAGTTGCGTGCACAGCGCGATGACGTCGTCACGGCGGACACGCTTGGCCGCCTCGTTGCGCCGGATCTGCTTCTTGTCGAGCTCGGGCGCCGTCCGAAGGGGGCTTGCCTCGATCTCGAAGACGAACTGGCCTTCGGCTCGTAACCGCGCACTGACCTCGTCGGCGCTCGCGGCAACCATGGTGCCGCTGACCACTTCACCGCTGCTGGTTCGGGCCTTGAAGGCGTATGTACTCTGTGCCGACAACGTTGTGCTCCCGTCACCCGCTGGTGACGTAGAAGACCTCTCCGACCGTGGTGAGGCCGCCCCTTACCTTCTCCATGCCGTCGGCCTGGAGTGTCACGAACCCGTTCTTCGTGAGGATCTCGCGCAACTCCTGCAACGTGGCACCACGCGCAATCGCCGCCAGCAGGACCTCGTCGGGCACCATCAATTCGAAGATGCCGATCCGTCCGGCGAAACCCGTACCGCGGCAGCGGGCGCAGCCCTCGCCCTGGTAGAGGGTCTCCACCGGACCGCAGTAGTTCTCCACCGTCTCCCGGATCACCGCGTCCGGCTCGTACGCCTTCTTGCAGTGCGGGCAGATCTTGCGAACGAGCCGCTGACCGAGCACGCCTCGGAGCGTGGCGGCCACCAGGTACGGCTCGATACCGAGGTTGACCAGCCGGGTGACTGCACTCGGCGCGTCGTTGGTGTGCAGCGTCGAGAAGGCGAGATGGCCGGTCAGCGCCGCCTGGGTGACGGTGTAGGCGGTCTCCGCGTCTCGAATCTCGCCGACCATGAGAATGTCCGGGTCCTGGCGGAGCAGCGCCCGCAGGGCCGCGGAGAACGTGTAGCCCGCGCGCTCGTTGACCTGTGACTGGTTGATGCCCGCGATCGTCGCCTCGATCGGATCCTCGACGGTGGAAATGTTCAGCTCGTCCGAATTGGCCAGCGCGAGCATGGAGTACAGCGTGGTCGACTTGCCGGAACCGGTCGGCCCGGTCACGAGCACGACGCCGTTGGGTTGCGCGACGACCTGCTTCCACGCCTCGAGCATCTGGGGCGAGAACCCGAGCTTGTCAAGCGAGACGATCGAGCTGCGGTGATCGATGATCCGGATGACCACTTTCTCCCCGTACTTGCCGGGAATCGTCGAGACGCGAAGGTCGATCTGCCGCCCTTCCATCATGGCGTGAATGTCGCCGTCCTGGGGGAGGCGCCGCTCTGAGATGTCGAGGTTACTCATGATCTTGATGCGGCTCGTGATCGCCGCATGCATCTGGTAAGGCGGCGAGAGCTTCTCGTAGAGCTTGCCGTCCACGCGGTAGCGCACGCGAAGCCGGTGGTTGCCCGGCTCGATGTGAATGTCCGATGCGCTCTCCTGCACCGCCGAGTAGATCAGGTAGTTGACGAGCTTGACGACGGGGCTGCGCCCGGCGACCTCCTGGAGGTCGGCGAGATCGGCCACCTGCTTCTCGATGACGCTGAAGTCCGCGTCATCGATGTCCTCGTAGATGTCGTCGACGACGAAGACGTTGGCCGCCGGAAGGTACGCCTGCAGCGACGAGGAGATCTCGGCCTTGGTGGCCGCCACGATCTGAACCTCGTGACCGGTGAGACGCTCGATCTCCTCGACGAGAAAGAGGTTCGCCGGCTCGGCAACCGCCACCGTGAACATGCCTCGCACCAGGAACAACGGCAGCACGTGGTGTTCTTCGAGAAAGTCACGCGGCAGCAGTTCGACGATCTTCGGGTCCGCGATCTTGGCCGTCTCGGTGACGAACGGCAGGCCGTAGCTCTCGGCGAGCATCTCCATGACCTGCTCTTCGGTCACGAAACTGAGTTCGACGAGGATCTCGCCCAGGAGCTTCTTGTGACCTTTCTGTGTCTGGTGGACCAGCGCGTCCTCCAGTTGCTCGCGGGTGATAAGCCCCTTCCCGACCAGCGCCTCGCCGAGCCGCATCCGGGGCGCGGGGGTCAGGTCGCGTGGTATGCCCTCGGGTTGGAACGCCGTCTGATGCACTACCTCAAGCTCTTCGCCGCAGACTCGATCGTGTCGTGGATGTTGAACCGCCGGTCGAGCCGGCTGATCTCCAGGATCTTGGTGACCGTGGGACCGGGCTTGACGATGCGCATCTGACCGCCGCGTTGGCCCGCCTCGTCGATGATCCAGAGCAGCGCTTCCAGCCCGGCGGAGTCGATGAAGGTCAGGTGCTCCAGGTCGAGGACCACGTGCCGGATCCCCGCATCGAGACGGTCCTGGCACGAGCGCCGGAAGGCGTCGACCTGGTCGCAGGACAGGTCGCCGCTGAGCGTGAGCACCGTGATCGTGTCGTGGTCCTCGTAGCTGAGCTTCATGCGGCTTGGTCCTTGCCGCGCTCGGTGCGCTCGCGGATCCGGTGCTCTTCGAAGAGCCGGTCGAACTCGCTGAAGTCGAGCTTGACGAAGACCGGAGCCAGCTCGGGATCGAACTGGGTCCCGGCACAGTCGAGGATTTCCTGGATGACCTCCGGTCGCGACAGTGTCGCGCGGTAGGTCCTGGTCGAACTCATCGCGTCGAAGGCGTCGGCAAGCGAGATGAGCCGGGCCACGCGCGGGATCTTGTCTCCGGAGATGCCGTGGGGATAGCCCTGCCCGTCAAAACGCTCGTGGTGAGAGAGCACGCCCGGCAGGATGTCCCGAAGCTCCGGAATGTCCTTGAGAATGCGGTGCCCGATCTCCGGATGCCGGCGCATCGAGGCGAACTCCTCTTCGGTGAGCTTGCCCGGCTTCGTCAGGACGGCCTCCGGCACGCCGATCTTGCCGATATCGTGCACGAGCCCCGCGATGCGCATGCGCTTGACGGTGTGCTCGTCGAGATTGATCTCCTTCGCCAGCAGTTCCGTGAGGTGGGCGACTCGCAGCGAGTGACCGCTCGTGTACGTATCCTTGGCGTCGATCGACGCCGTCAGCGCCTCGAGCGTGCCCATGAAATTCGTGTGAAGGTCGTCGTACAGCGCCACGTTCTCGAGGAAGACCGCGAGGATCGTGGCGGTCGCACCGAGCAGCTTCATGTCCACCGAGGACGGGGCGGGGTCCGGCCCCAGCCTCTCACCGGCGATGAGCACGCCGATCACGTTCTCACCACGACCCACCGGATGGACCAGGACCGTGGAACCGAGCTTCGCAAAGCCTGCATGGTCGGTGTTCGTCACCGGTTCGAGTACCATCGGTGTTTGGGGCGTCACCTTGGCGAGAGTCCGCTTGCCCAACGCGCGGATCGTCTCGACGGGCTGGCCGGGCTCTCCTGCCATGATGAGTTTGCCGGAGAGCTTCTTGAGGCGATCGTTGTCATCGGCGAGCTGCGCCCCGATCCACGCGTAGGGAAGCGTCTCCCGCAGTTTCTCGCAGACCATCGCGATGACGTCCAGCGGGCGCTGCACGCCCGACATGCCCTGGATGGTCGTGTACATGAGGTTCAGCTCCTCGTAGCACTCGGCGAGCTGCTGGCCGACGGACTCCATCGTCTCCCTGTCGGCCGCCAACCGGAGCTGGTCCTCGAGGGTCCAGCGCACCAGCGCCGCGATGCGTCCGACATCGCCGGGATCGACCAACGGGAGCCCGGCCAGCCGCTGCCGGATGAGCGTGTAGTCGGCCTTGGCCGCCTGGCACATCGCCGAGAGCTGCTCGCTGTCGAGAAACGGTGTGGTCGCGATCACCGCCACGGTGTAGCCGATCCGCCTGCGACGCGCGACGCGCGGCAGCGGCGCCAACCAGCAGCCCGGGAAGACCTCCAGCGGTCGCACCGGCTCCTGCCGGGCCCACTCCGCGGCCGCCTTGCGCAGCGAGATGATGAAGATCGGCGCCTGGCAGAACAGGTCGGTCAGCCAGTCACGGCCGGGCGACGGGCGCGAGACGAGCTTCCCGGTCGCGTCACAGTCCAGCAGCAGCAGTCCCACGTCACGCAGCCGCCGGGGCAGTGACGGAGCACCGTGTGTGCGAAGATGTGAATCGCGGTGGTTCACGCCGCCTCCGAACTCGACCCCGTGCCGGATGCCGGCGCGGCCAGGGTTTCCTTGACACATTGCAGCACCGCACGCGGACTGAACGGCTTACGGAAGACACCCTTGATGTTGCCAATCTTGAGATCGTCATCATCCAGCGCATACCCGCGAGCCGTCAGGATGAGCACGGGGATGTGGGCGGTCGACGCGTTGTTCGCAAGGGCCCTGCACAACTCCACGCCGGTCATGTATGGCATCTGGAGGTCGGTGATCACCAGGTCGGGCAGGTGCTGCGCCGCCAGCTCGTAGCCATCCTCGCCGTCCACCGCGGTGAACACCTCGTAGCCTGCATTGCGGAGCTTCAGCGACAGCACGTGCAGAATGTGAGCCTCGTCATCGACCACCAGGATTCGACCAGCCATCAGCGACCTCCTTCTCCCTCACGCGGCCTGCGAGCCGGCGTACCGCATCGGGATCAACGCCCAGAACTTGGATCCCATGCCCAGCTCCGACTCGACGCCGATCTGACCGTGGTGCAGTGTTTCGACGATGTGCTTGCAGAGGTTCAGCCCCAGGCCCGTCCCCTTGGCAACGCGCTTGTAGTTCTCGACGCGGTAGAACTTCTCAAAGAGATGCCCCATGGCGTCAGGTGGAATGCCCAACCCCGTGTCCGACACCGAGAACACGACGCAACGCGTCAGGTTGTCGCTGTCGGCGGCAATCGTGACCCGCCCGCCGTCCGGCGTGTACTTGACGGCGTTGGACATCAGGTTCAACACGACCTGGTACAGCATGTCGCTGTCGCCCTCGACCGAGAGGTCGACGTCCGCCAGCTTCGTGATCAGCGAGATCTTCTTCTCGCGCGCGTGCGGTTCGAGCGAGTCGACCGCCCGGGCAATCAGCAACTTGAAGTCGACGTTCTCCCGCTCGATCTGGACG
This sequence comes from Planctomycetota bacterium, assembly GCA_022562915.1. Classification (GTDB taxonomy): domain Bacteria; phylum Planctomycetota; class Phycisphaerae; order Phycisphaerales; family SM1A02; genus JADFOJ01. The sequence continues at coordinate 15,527 of JADFOJ010000044.1, forward strand.
ATGCCCGCCTCGATGCGGCTGATGTTCAGCATGTTGTCGATGAGCCGTCCCAACCGCTCCGCCTCGTCCTGCATGGTGCGGTAGAACTCCTGCCGGGAGTCCTCATCGCCCGCCTCGCCATCCACGAGCATCTCGACATACGCGCGAATGGAGGCAAGCGGCGTGCGAAGCTCGTGGCTCGCCTTGGAGACGAAGTCCGATTTCATCTGCGAGATCTCCCGGACTCGCGTGAGATCGTGGAGAATCGTCACCACGCCGGCAACCTCGTGCTTGTGGTTCTCGATGCACGCCAGCGTGACGTCGAAGAACCTCGTCTTGCCCGGCGCCGCGTCACCCTCGGGCGCGGCGACTTCGATCTCGTGCTCGATGTGGCGTCGTTCCGCGAAGTTGGCGGTCTCCGACGTATCGCGGATCAACTGGCAGAAACGGGAATCCTTCACGAACTCCTCGAGCGGGCGGTGAATGGCCTCGGTCGGATCAAAGCCGAGGATCAACCCCGCCGACTCGTTGGCCACGACGATGTCGCCGAATGCGTTGGTCACCAGCACGGCGTCGCGAAGCGCGTGCAGCACGGCTTCGGTCTGCCGCCGCTCGACCTCCGACACGCGGCACCGAATCTCCATCTCGCGCAGGTCGTTGTTCAGCGCTCGCTCGCGAGCCCGGAACTGATCAACAGCACCCGTGAACGCAGTGGAGATCGGGCGCATCCACCTCGACCCGTAGAACACCGGCGGTTTGCCCTCGGATGATCCGGTCGCCTCCAGGTAGCTGCGCAACCGGCTGACGGTGCGGTCAATCGCCGCCCCGAGGGGCAGGAGCAGTGCCGTGGTCACGAGCCCGAGGGCCCCGCCCACCAGAAGGAATCGCGCCGGGGGGGCAAGCGAGGCCATCCAGGGAACGGCCGTCGCAGCGAAGGAGACCGCCACTCCCACGGCGGACACGATCAGTGCGAGAATCAGACTGGCCGACTTCCCTGCCCTCACGAGCGCTCCTTCTCATCGGTGCCTCCCCGCCGGGGCTCACTCGTTGCGCGCCCCGTCGGTCAACGGCTGTGCAAGCAGGAACCGTTCCTGACCGTCTCCCCACAGCAGCTGCGCTTCCTCGCTCTCGGGCTCGATCCGAACGGCCGTCGCATACGCCGCCAGCGCCTCTTCCTGGTCGCCCGCCTGATCGAGAACACGGCCGAGCAGCAGGTGCGGCAGCGCGACCTCCGGAGCTCGCATCGCCGCCTGGCGCAGGAACATGATCGATTCAGCCAGGTTGCCGTGATGCCGCTCGTTGACCCCCTTGAGCAGGTACCCCTCGAACCGCTCCGGCGCCAGTACGGCGACGCGAGCGCCGCAGAGGGCCATGCGGTGATAGTCACCGATCTCCCACGCCACCGTGCCCAGTTCAATCCAGAGTCCCGTATCGGTCGGGTCCAGCTTCGTGAGCTCCAGGAACATGTTCCTGGCTTCCGCGTGTCGATCCAGGGCTGCCAGGCACCGGGCCTCAAGGCGCTTCAGCTGGGGGCGATCTCCGTCCGGCTGTTGTTGCAGCAGCGTCACCGACCGGTAGCAGTCCCCGTACATCCCGGCCGCATACTGGGTCCGGGCGAGTTCCTCCAGCAGCAGGTCGTCCTCGGGGCTCAACCGCCACGCCTCCAAGTACAGTTGCGCGGCTCCCGCCGGATCGCCCCGGAGCAACATGATCTGCCCCAACAGGTGGTGCAGCGCCGCGTTGTGCTCGAAGTAGACGATCTTGGAGTCGATCAGGTAACTGGCCTCGTCGAGCAGATCGAGCGCCACCAGCGACTCCGCGGCGGCGAGCAGGTATGGGACCCGGTCCGGCTCCTGCTCGAATGCCGACAGGTAGTGGTCGTAGGCCCGGGCGTCATCGGACCAGCGCTGGTAGACGATCCCGGAGTAGTAATGTGCTTCAGGATAGTCCGGCCTCAATTCCAGCGCCTTCTCGAAGGAGCGCTGCGCTTTTTCCAGGCGATGCGTCTCCAGGAAGATGCGCCCATTCACCAGGTGGTACTCCGCCCACGTCGGATTCATCGCGATGGCCTGCCTGATCTCCTTGGTCGCCTTCTCGAACTGACCCGCTTCCAGCGCCTGGACCGCCTGGTCGCGGCTGAGCTGAGCGTTGATGATATTGAGCCGCTCTCTCGCTTTGGCGCGGGCTTCGAGCCCTTTCTTGGTAGGGGCGCAGCCGGCGAGGACGCCGGCGACGAGTAATGCACTCATGATGATCGGTCGGGTGGACATGCGTCTGCTCTCCGAGTTGATTCCCCAGGGGCGCCCGACGGGCGCCCCGCTGGATGAGTGTCTCCCCTCCCCTGCGCGCACCGGCCGACTCACATCGGGTCGGTGCCACCGCCGTCCATCACGTCATCGAACGTGGCGAACGGAACCGTCTGCCGCCATGCCGGATCGTCGAAGCCGGCGGGATGATCGGCCTGCCAGAACGTCGGGTTGGCGGAAATGTGCGGAACGCCCTTGGTGGCATCGCGATCCGGGGCGGCCGAAACCGGCCCCGGTGCCTCAGCGGGCTGTTGGCCGGCATCGGACTGCTGAACCGGGTGATCAGTCTGGTCATGGCCGGCGTCGCCGCCGAGGCGACTGGTGCCGGACGGCTGCTGCCGCGTCGGGCCGGGCTGCGGCGTCTCCGGAGGGCTCGTCATCGTCGACGGCACGGGCACCCAACTCATCGGTGCGCGCCGCTTACCGCCGATCGCGGCGATCTCGTGGGGCAGTCCGGCGGAGTCCCTCGGCAGCGGGCCGAGCTCGCGGCGGATCGCCCGCTCCATGACGCTGCCCTCAAAGGCGTGCTCAACGTCGCCGGAGATGTCTTCGCGGAGCATGATCATCGCGGGCTGGTTCTTGTTCACGTTCAGTGACGTGTTCGCCCAGTGCCGGGCCTTGCGCAGGTTGCCGTCGCGGAAGGCGTCCATCGCCTTGTTGTTGTAGTTGGCGGTGATCCGATCCCGGCTGAACGGCAGGAGGCCCGCCCGTATGCCGACACGGGCGGCGTCAACGAACCCGAGCGCCCCGTCGCCGATCGCCCACAGCACGTTGTCGTGGATGATGGTCGGGGTGATCAGGAAGATGATCTCATCGCGATCGACCACGTCATCCTGCCCCTGGAAGGCCGCGCCGATGATCGGAATGTCACCCAGGAACGGAACCTGCCGCCTGGTGGTCTGCGTCGACTCCCTGAAGAGGCCGCCGAGAACCAGGGTATTGCCGTCCTTGACGCGGACGTTCGTCGTCAATTCGTTCGTCAACTCGTCGGGGATCGTCACCTGGAGGCCCTGCGCGTCGGTGACCGTACGCAGGCTGGCCTCGGAGACGCTCGGCGAGAGCTCCATGCGGATCATCCCGTTGTCCGAGATGAAGGGACGGAAGACGAGGTGGACACCCGTATCCAGGAACTGGACGGTCTGGGTGGTTGTCGTCTGCGTCGCGGTCGTCGACAGGTAGCCGACCCGTCGACCGACGAGGATCTCGGCCCGCTGGCGGTTGAGGACCATGAGCTTGGGCCGAGCCAGGACGGTGAGGTCGGTCACCTCGTCGAGCAGCTTCAGAAAGATGCTGATGTCGTCGGTGATGACACCGACCTTGAAGCCGCCGGCTCCCGCGGTGTTGCCGACGGTGCTCTGGAGACCGCCGGCCTTGTTGTCAAGGGGCTGGAACCCGGTCTTGGGATCGCTGCCTGCGAGCAGGTTGTTGACCGGTGACAGCGGGTTCGTGATATCCAGGAAATTCAGGTCGGCGATGATGGAGAAGTCCACGCCGAATGAATTCGCCTCGTCCAGCGACGTCTGAAGGATGGTCGCCTCGATGAGGAGCTGCTGCGGCGGCGTGTCCAGTTCGGCAAGCAGCGCCCGGATCCTCTCCAAGTTCTCGGGGAAGTCGTTGACGACGATCTTTGCCGAGTACGCATAGGTGTCCGCACCGCCGTCCGAGACGCTCGGCTGGAAGCCTGCCTGCACGTCGCCGCGGGCCGCGGCCTGGCCAATATCGCTCAGCAGCGGAGCGATGAACTCGTTGGCATCCACCGCGGACAGGTAATCCAGTTTGAAGATCTCGCTCTCGGTCCGCCGGCTTGACGCCTGCAACTCCACCAGCTCTTCCTTGGTGTGCACGTAGATGAAGTTGCCTTCCTCCACGTAGCCGTATCCATTGACGGTCAGGATGGCATCGAGCGCCTCGTAGAACGTCACGTCGTACAGGTTCGCGCTGACCGTCGCCGACACGTTCTTGCTCGTGATGATGTTCTTGCGGCCCTGAATCGACAGCATCTCGAGGACCTGGGAGAGATCGGTGTCCTGGACGGCCAGGTCCACGGTGCCGTAGTCGGTCACGCTGACCTCGGGTCCCCCCTCATCTCCCCACGTCTGCGCCATTGCCGGCGTCACCATCAGCACGCAGGCAGCACAGACGGCCCCGGCGCGCGCAAGAAAACGCGTCATGTTGTGTGTGCATCTCTTCTTCATTTCTGGGTCTTCTCCTGCCTGCCGGGCGCTGTTAGCGCTCTACACTCCCTGGATAGTCCATCTGCAACCTGAAGCGGCGACCTTCGCATTCGAGCGTCACCGATCGGTGTCCGATCTCGATCAGTTGAAAGAGGGCCTGGCCTGGTTTCCCTCCGGGAATCCAGCTGTGCAACCGGAATGTTCTGCCGTTGATGACGGCCATCGTGCTTTCCATGACCCCGTCCAGTTTGAACCTGGTGACCAGTTGCCGAAGCTCTTCCGTCAGCCGCATGTCGGCTTGTTCTCCGTTCTCGGCGCCATCGGGCCCGAACTTCGGATTCTCTTGCCCCAACAGTACAACTGGGGTTGGTTTGGGGAAGTGCACGTCGCTGATCACAAGGGGATCGCGTCGCGGCGTCCGGGCAAGCGTCACCTGCACGTCCGGTCGACCGCGCTTATCCGGACCCTCCGTCCCCCCCGCTGACGTCGATGTCGAGCCCGTGGCGGACGGGCGCGGGTCCGCCACCGCCGTGCGCGGCAGGTTGGACGTCACGATAATCCGTCCCCACAACAGCAGCCCGATGAGGAGCATGGCACAGAGCAGTCCGAATCGCTTGCGATCCGAGACGAGTTGGATCCACAGTCGCCTGACCATGAGCTGCATGTCAGCGCACCTCCCGGCTCGACGAGTCGAAGACCGCTTCAAGGATGATCGACACCTTCGCCACCGCCAGACCCTCGTATTCCTGCCGCCGGTCGGCCACGATGCTGATCGAGGCGACGCGCAACAGCCTCGGCATCGATTCCGCCGTTCGCAAGAGGGTGAAGATCGTGTCAAACCTCGCCACCATCTCCACCGTGAGAGGCTGAACCCGCGCCGACAACTCGCCGCCGGGAACTGCCTCCCTGACGTCGCCGGCCTGGAACATCTGGTCGTGCACGAACACGCCGTCCACGGGCATGGACAGCGTCTGCATGAGGCCGGCGATGTCCGAGGACTCGGGGATCACCTTGAGTCCCGTCTTCACCCGGTGCCTGATCTCATCGAGTTCGATCGTGAGGCTCGCGATCCTCCGCGCCTGCAGGTCGTAGTTCTCGCCCTTGGCTCGAAGAGCCGCCGCCTGGCGGTCGAGACCCGTCGCCGCACGGTACGCAGGCCATACCAGCAGCAGCCCGCCCACGCCGACGACGAAGACCAGCCAGAAAATGGCCATCCCAAGATGCCTGCTACTGGACATGAGCCGTCCCGTGGCGCCGCGTGGACGCCTCCTCATCATTGAGGTCAAGGATGTCGAACCTGGCATCGAGATCGGTATGGAAGCTGATGCGGAACCCCCTGGCCGATTTCCCGCGGACGGAGCGCGACCGGCTGAAATCGAGACTGACCTGTTGGAACAGCCCGATGTCAATGAGGTTGTTCACGAACTCGGCGACCTCATGATCGGTGAGCGCAAGGCCGCTCAACTCTCCGCCGAGCGCGCGGGGGACCGGCCCGTCGGTCTCGCCGCGAGTGCGACCGCGGGCGGATCGCCCGGACCGGACGACACCGGCGTGGAGATCGATCCGATCGAGCGTTGCCGTCTCGGGCATGGCGTTGATCACCGTGGCGAGCACGCGGCTGATCTCGAGAGGCAGTGCGATGAGCTCGTAACGGCGGATGTAGTTCCGCGTGTCGTCCAGCATCTGACGGATATGGTCTGCCTTGGCCTCCGCGGACAGGACGATGTCCGCCTGCTCCTCGGCCACCCGCAGCCGCTGGCGGGCCAGCTCGAGCATGAGCCGGGAATGCGTCGCGGCAAGGCCCAGCAGGACAACCGCGATGAGCAGGGACACGACGTACCGGCCGGCAACGACACCCGCCTGGCTTCGGGCTCGAATCGAATCGGGCAACAGGTCGATGAGGGGCTGCGTCATGCCGCTTCCTGTCTCGCCGAGGTCGCGCGGACCCGGTGCAGCCGCTGCTGCGACAGCCCCCGGAGGCTCAAGCCGGCGGCCACGGCCCACCACGCCGACGGGCCGGGCGGCCGCTGCAGCACGCGGCGGATGTCTTCACCGAGCCTGTCCGGCAGCGAACCGTCGTCGTCATGTTCCACGGGGATCTTGCACTGTTCGGCGAGGGTCTCGCCGAGACGAGGCTCGAGACCGTCGCCGCCGGTCAGGATGAGCCGCTCCGGCGGGTGGCCACGGAAGGCGACACCGTAGTACCGGATACAGAGGATCACCTGCTTGCAGAAGCTTCCCAGCAGTGGCCGGACGGCGTCGTACCCGGCGCGATCGATGGCGGGATCGGTCGTCACGGTGCCGGAATCGTTGCCGGTCGCCGCCGCCATCCGGGCCGCGCGCAGCTCACGGGCTGCCGTTATATCGATCTGAAGGTACTCGGCAACCGCGCGGTCGAACTGGTCACCGCCAACGGCAATCGGCTTGCAGAAGGCGATCTGAGTACCGCGGAGGATCATGACCGTGGAGCCGCTTGCGCCGACGTCGACCACGACCCGGACGCGATTCTGCCCGTCACCGCCGGGGCCATGAGGACTGAACGCCCTCGCCAGCGCCGTAAAATGCGTCTCCACGGCGATCGGCCGGAGGCCCGCCGCCATCACGGGCTCGAGCCAGGTGCTCATCGCGTCATGCGGGGCCACGATCAGCAGGACCTCCTGCCGGTTCTCCCCCCCCTGTAGTTCGGCACCGGTACGGATCACGTCGACCTCCATCGCATTGCGGTCGAACCCGAATCGCTGCGACGCCTCCCAGGCTGCCGCCTGGCGAAGCTCCTCGAGAGGCATGCGCGGAAGCCGCACCGACTGGACGCGGAGTGCGGTTCGCGGCAGGCTCACGACGCACTTCCGGCCGGTGAAGCCACCGGAGCCGATCGCGCCGCGCAGTTGCTCGACGAGCGTGTGGGAGTCTCCCGTCCCGGATTCGGTGTCGTGCAGGTCCACCCTTCCGGCACCGACGACTCGCAGTCTGCGGCCGTGCTCACGGAGTTGGAGCATCTTGATGGCGCGGGCGCCGATGTCGATGCCCACCAGACCGATCGATGCCGAGAAGCGACCTGCGAACACAGTATCTCCCTGGCGTGGGTAGTCCCGTCTGACCGCTCTGTGTGGCACCGGGCAGAGGGGAACTCGTCCTGCTGCGCGGCTACGGTTCCTCGCTCACCGTCAGCTTGCCGGTGAAGGGTGAGACGGTGATCCTGTAGGTCGAGTCCTTGAATGTCAGGACAATGCTGCCGCCGATACCCGGGGTACCGTCGGTCCGGATGGTGCCACCCAGCAGGTCATAGGTGATCTGCGGCCGACCGGCGAGATTCATGCCGTCCATGGTGACCTCGGTGATCACGACTCCCTGGAACCGACCGTCCACCGTGTAGTCGACGATGTAACGTCCCATATTTCCCAGGGGGTCATAGACGTAGTTGACGGCGGGGTCGTCCAGGTCAGCCGGGGTCACCTCGTCAAAACTGTCCACGATGAGAATGCAGTACCCGGCGCCGTCGTCGTAGAACACGACCCGCCTGAACTCCTGGTTTGCCAGTGCATCGGACTGTGCGAAGCTCAGGTCCGCGATCAGCAGCCGCACGGCTGCCTGGACCGTCATGCTGTCGTTCCCCACCATGTGGGGTACCAGCAGCGCTGCCGCCAGGGCAAGCACCGCCATGACCATGATCAACTCGATCAAGGTGTAGCTGCGCAGCGCAGCCCGGCGTAGACGTGAGTTCGGATGCATGGGCGATCCCCTCCAGTGCCTCCGCCCCGGCAGGTGTGGACGCCTCCTGCGATCCATCAGCGCCCCGCACCGTCCGGAAAGAGAACGGTGTCAACGAGGACGGAAGCCTCGTCTGCACCATCGGCCGAATCCGGCGCCCAGGTAAGCGTGAGACGGAGCCGCTGAAGCACACCCCACTCGCCTGATTGCCCCCATTGTTCCTGCCGGAGCCCGACCGTTTCAACCCGCATGTCCGCTACATCCCGCCCGAGTACCAGGCTCCTCACACGGGCATCCGCCCGCCATCGCCGGCAGAATTCGGGCGAGCTTCGAGCGGGCCCTGTCGATCCGGAGGGTCCACCGGCCGCCATGCGGTAGATCGTGATCGTCCGCAGAACGCTGCTGTGGCTCAGGACGGCGAGTTCCGGGTCATCGGCGCGCCCGTCACGACCGTGCTCGTCGTCATCGGCGAGCCACAGCACCAGCTCCTCGTACGGCGTCGCGCCGCGCGGGTGTATTGCCAGCACGCCCACGCTCTGCTCGATGACGGCGGCCAGGTCCTCGATGAGCGACTGGCGGCCGGGTTGGGCGGCCGTCACCTCCGGCAGCCCCGGCCGTACCTGGGCATTGAGGTACTGCGGCGCCCAGAAGACGCTGGCCGCGGTCAACGCACCGACAATCGACAGCGTGATCAGCACGCCGTTGATCGTCCCGCCGCGGTGCCGAATTGCTCCGGACGGTGCCGCCGACACGGTCATTGAATGCCCCTTGAGGTCTTGAATCGCAACCGTCCCCGTCTTTCCAAAAGAGGACGCCGGCGTGGAGTGCACGCCGGCGTCCGTAACGCTCTCAAACAGACACGGATCGGCCTCAGTCAGGTTCGCCGTCGCCGTCGCCGTCGAACCAGCCGTCGTTCTCATCGACGGCGTAGAGGTTGAGTGACCAGTCACCGCCTGTGGGGGTCGTGGCCCAGATCCAGCCGACACCGGCTCCGGGGGCGTCCGCGACAGAGGTGGAGCCGCCCTGGAGCGGGTTCTTGGGAGACCTCTGCAGGTAGTTGAACTCCACGAGCTTGACCCAGAAGTCGGGGAGGACCTCGTTCTCGTCGTACGCATCCTGGGGGTTCTGAACGTTGTACAACTCGATCTGGCTGCGGATCGTCTGCAACTGGCTCTGCAGGTTGGCCCGGTTGGCCTCGCCCGCGGCGTCGGTGAACTGCGGGATGACGATGGCCGCAAGGATGCCCAGGATCACGACGACGATCAGAATTTCGATCAGCGTGAAACCATGGCGCACCCGCTGGCTGATGTGAGAAAGCATGTGGTGAAACTCCTAATTGATGACAGGTCAGGAACGACGGAGGAAGCTGAGAAGGCTCTTTCCAAGAGGGCCGGCGGTTCAACGACCGCAGGGACTTCCCCACCTCCTAGTGCACGATTCGTATCGTCCGTTGTCAACGAACTATGGACCTCGAGCGTGCAGAAGAAGTGATATGCCGGGCGGCTGTGCCGTACTCTGCGACCTCGGCAAGACAGGCGGACAAAGCAGTTCGTGTCACCTGTGGTACCCCTGCGGGCTATGCCGCCAGACGAGCCTCGAACCGGATCGCGACCCGATAACCGTCTCCGCAGGGAAGGCATCGCACGACGATGCCGCGTCGCATGGGTTGTCCGGGCGCGGCGAAGACAACCGAGACGATCGTGCCCGGATCGATCGGGAGATCCGTTCTCGCGCCGAGGCCGTCATCCGACGAGTCGAGCATTCGCAGGACGTACCGGCGCCCGAAGAGGTCGCCGGCTGCTCCGTAGGCGGCAGCCACGCCCGTCACCGGCCAACGATCGGCGCGGCGGCGCTCGAACCGCAGCGGCGGCCCGGACGCAGCGTCGGGGGATTGCGAAAACGCCGGGGCATCCGTAGCGAAACCGTCGGTGGTTATTTTCACGCTCGTGCTCCCGGGTCCGGGGTCCGCATGGACGAGGGGCCCGGCGTTCGCCGGCCGCGTCACCTGCGGTCTCACCGGTGCTTTCGGTCGATTGGCCGGGGTCCTTCAACCAAAGGACCGCCCAATCGCGATACACTCGCGGGCCCTGGAGAGAACGATGGTGCGCCTGAAACCCTTCGCTGCCCTTCGACCGCTGCCGAGCCTGGCGGCGCAAGTCGCGTCAGTTCCGTACGACGTCGTGAACCGCGAGGAAGCCGCCGGCCTGGCGGACGGCAACCCCTACAGCTTCCTGCACGTCATCCGGTCGGAGATCGACTTGCCGGCCGCCACCGACCCCTCCGACGACGCGGTGTATGCGGGTGCCCGCGAGGCGTTGCGCCGCATGCAGGATCAAGGCGTCCTGGTTCGCGAAGACTCACCGCAGATGTACCTCTACCGGCTGGTGAGCAACGGCAAGGCGCAGTTGGGCATTGTCGGCTGCTGCCACCTCGATGACTACGCCTCCGGCGTCATCAGGAAGCACGAACGGACACGGCCGGACAAGGAGGACGACCGGACGCGTCACATCCTGGCGCTCGGCGCGCAAGCCGGCCTGGTGCTGCTGACCTTCCGGTTCGTGGAGGCATTCGAGACCCAGGCACACCGGGACGTCAACGCGCGGCCACTGTGTCACTTCGATGCCCCCGACGGCGTCACGCACACGGTGTGGCGGGTTCCGGACGCCGGCGTCTACCAGGACATCTTCGCGGCAATCGACTGCGCGTACGTCGCCGACGGCCACCACCGGATCGCCGGCGCCGCCCGCGCTGCTGCCGAGCGGCGCAACGGACCCGATGGCCCCGACCAGGAGCACGACTGGTTCGTCGCCGCGCTGTTTCCCGCGCCGGCACTGACCATCCTGCCCTACAACCGGTTCGTGACGGAGACCGGCGGTCTGACCGCGGACGAGGTGCTCCGGCGCCTCGCCGATGTCGGCACGGTGACGGCCGTGGACGGTCCTCCCACCCCCGGCACCCTCGGACCGGGCATCTTCGGAACCTGTCTGGACGGGCGGTGGCACACGCTTCAACTCGATCCCGGATCGATCGATCGCGCCGATCCCGTAGGGTCCCTGGATGTTGCGTTGCTGCAGGAGCGGGTGCTGGGGCCGGTGCTCGCCATCGGCGATCCCCGAAGTGACCGGCGGATCGAGTTCATCGGAGGCAGCCGCGGGCCCGACGAGTTGCAACGCCGCGTCGAAGAGTCCTCCGGCGGCATCGCGTTCCTGCTGCACGCGACCTCGATCGACGAGTTGATGACCGTCGCCGACGCCGGCCTGTACATGCCGCCGAAATCGACGTGGTTCGAACCGAAGCTGCGCAGCGGGTTGTTTGTGCACATGCTCTAGCCCGGGCCGACACTGTTCTCAAGGGTGGGTGGCACGGTCGAGCGAGTCCGCCGCAGGCGGACGAGTTCGCCCGTGGAGGGACGTTCGAAGACACGGGCGAGCAAGCTCGACCGTGCCACCCCCCGTGTCTCATGGCGCGATACACTATTGCCATGCCCACCGGTCCCACGCCAACCGCGATCAAGACCGCCCCGGAGACCCCGGGGCCGGGCGCCTTGAACGTGCTGCTCGCCGACAAGTTCGATGCTGCGGGTCTCGACGACCTCCGGTCGCACGGGTGTACAGTGCAGTTCGATCCGGAGCTTGCCGGTGAATCACTGCAGGCGGCGATTCTCCGGCACGATCCGGACGTGCTGGTGGTGAGATCGACGACCGTCCCCGCAGCGGCGCTGGAGAATGCTCTTCGACTCAGCCTCATCGTGCGGGCCGGCGCCGGCTATGACAACATCGATATCGCGGCCGCATCGGCGCGGGGGATCTTCGTCGCCAACTGTCCCGGACGCAACTCCGTGGCGGTCGCGGAACTGGCCTGGGCCTTGATCCTCGCGTGCGACCGGCGCGTGCCCGACCAGACCGCCGACCTGCGCCGGGGAACCTGGAACAAGAAGGAGTACGCCAAGGCCGCCGGTCTCCATGGCCGCACGCTGGGCGTCGTCGGACTTGGGCGAATCGGTCGGGAAATTGCGTCCCGCGGACAGGCGTTCGGCATGAAAGTGATTGCGTGGTCGCGCAGCCTCACCGAGACCGAGGCGCATCGCCTGGGCATCGGCTACTGCGCCAACCTCATTAATCTGGCCAAGGTCGCCGACGTCGTCTCCGTCAACGTCGCCGCCACACCGGAGACCGTCCGGCTCATCGACGAGCAATTCTGCGCCGCGATGAAGCCGGGGACCACCCTGGTCAACACGAGCCGGGGCAGCGTCGTGGACGAGGACGCCCTGACCACGGCCATCCGCGACAAAGGGGTCCGCGCCGGCCTCGACGTGTACGCCACCGAGCCCGCCACCGGCACCGGCACCTTCGAGGACCCGATCGTCCGGGAACCCGGCGTGTACGGGACGCATCATGTCGGCGCCTCGACCGACCAGGCCCAGCATGCGATCAGCACGGAAGTCGTACGCATCATCGACACCTACCGGACCGACGGAACGGTGCCGAACTGCGTGAACCGGGCGCTCGCGACGACCGCCACCAACATTCTCGTCGTGCGCCATCTCAACCATCCGGGCGTCCTTGCTCACGTGTTCTACACGTTGGGCCAGGCGGGCATCAACGTCGAAGAGATGGAGAACGTCATCTACGACGGAGCGAAAGCCGCGTGTGCCCGCATCCAGCTCGACGGGGCGCCGCTGCCGGAGCATCTCACGGCGATCGGCGCCAACGATGACGTGTTGAGCGTGGACCTGACTACGATCACCCGGGAACCACCAGCTCACGGACACCCATGACGACCTCGACCACCACGACGACTCCGGCGAACGGCACCGCGGCCTCGACGGATCGGATCTTCAACTTCTCCGCAGGACCGGCCGTGCTGCCGGAGACGGTGCTCCGGCAGGCCCGGGCAGACCTGTGGAACATCGCCGACTCGGGCATCGGCGTCCTCGAACACAGCCACCGCGGCGCCGTCATCAGCCGGGTGCTCGATGAGGCCGAGCAGGACTGCCGAAGGATCGCGGGCATTTCCGACGACTATCACGTCCTGTTTCTTCAAGGCGGGGCAACACTTCAGTTCACCATGGTCCCGATGAATTTCCTGGGCCGGGACCGCACCGCGGACTACATCGATACCGGCATCTGGACGAACAAGGCGATCAAGGATGCCAGGGTCTTCGGGAAGGTCAACATCGCTTTCGACGGAAGCGCCGGGTCGTACGATCACGTTCCGGAGGCCGGCGAACTGAAACTCTCCGCCGACGCCGCGTACACCTACTACTGCTCGAACAACACAGTCTACGGCACGCAATACGCCGATCCGCCGGCATCGAGCACGCCGCTGGTCTGCGATGCCAGCTCGGACATTTTCAGTCGTCCGATCGATATCGCGGCGCATGCGGTGATCTTCGCCGGCGCACAGAAGAACCTCGGCCCGGCCGGCTGCACGCTCGTCATCATCCGCAAGGACCTGCTGGACCGGGCCAACGACGGCCTCCCGGCCATCCTCGACTACCGGCAGCACGCGGACAAGGGATCCCGGCTGAACACGCCGCCGGTCTTCGGCTTCTACGCGATGGGCCTCGTCTTCAAGTGGATCCTGGCCCAGGGCGGTCTCGACGAGATCGCCGGGCGGAACCGGGACAAGGCAAAGCTCGTCTACGACGCCATCAACATCTCCGGCGGCTTCTATCGGCCGGTCGCCCGCACCGACTCGCGGAGCCTCATGAACGTCACCTTCCGGACACCGGACGAAAGCCTCGACACGCTGTTCGTCGAGCAGGCACGCCGGCACGGGATGGCCGGGCTCAAGGGGCACCGCAGCGTCGGCGGTCTGCGCGCGTCGATCTACAACGCGTTCCCCGCCGGCGGATGCGAGGCGCTCGCGTCGTTCATGCGCGAGTTTGCCGCAACCAACGGGTAGGCTCACATGTCCAGCACCATCACCGTTGATCGCATCGAGTACACGCTTCAGAAGCTGGACAACGGCAATATCAGGGTGACGCACGCCGGCGGGCAGCTCAACGCGATGCAGGCAGCGGACACGGACGGGATTCACATGTTCGAAGTGCACCCCTGCCAGGCAAGGTGGTACAGCTACTGGAACGACCTGATGGCCCCGGACCAGCGCGGACCCACCGGCCCCGGGCGTGACGGCGCCACGCCGTGGTGGAGCTCGAAGTCGTGGAAGAAGAAATAAAGGGGACGGATCTATTTGTTACAGGGGGCAGCCCCCTGTAACAAATAGATCCGTCCCCTTTATTTCTTCTAGAGAGTAGAAAGTAGAAAGTAGAAAGTAGAGAGAAGAGGGGAAGACAATAGATCTGTTACGCCAACCGGCGCGCAAGGTCCATGGCCTGGGCGATGTAGCTCCGGCCGAAGAGGTTTACGTGGTTCAGCAGGTGGTACAGTTGGTAGACGGCGAGCCGTGACTCTAGCTGGGGGGCGTCCGGGACGGACGATTGGTAGGCGTCGAAGCATGGCTGGGGGAACCCGCCGAAGAGCTTCATCATGGCGATGTCCGCCCAGCCGTCGCCGTATGAGCACGCGGGGTCGAGGATGGCGATGCGTGCGGCGCCCTGCTCGTCGACGGCGGCAAGCGCGTTGCCGGACCACAGGTCGCCGTGCAACAGTGCGGGTCTCGGCCGCCGCGGAATGAGCGAGGCGAGCCGGTCGATCACGCGCTCGACGCGCCGCGACTCGTCGGCGGTCAGCAGGTTCCCCTCGACGGCCAGGGCCAACTGGTGGCCGAGCCGGTGCTCGGCGTTGAAGTGCACCCAGTCGTCGCACCATTCGTTGGGCTGCGGCGTCGTGCCGAGGTGATTGAGGGTCTCGAAGCCATAGGCACAGGTCGACTCCGACATGTGCAGTCGTGCCAACTCCCGGCCGAAACGGCGCCACTGGTCCGGGCCGGCGGGGCACGGTTCGAGCACCGCAAGGAACAGGACCGCGACGGGACCCGCGCGTACAACCGACCGCACCTCGGGCACCAGGACGGTCCGCGTCGCGGCGAGCGCCCTCAGGCTCGCGGCCTCTTCCTCGAAGAGCCCGTACCTCTCGGCGCGGTCGATCTTGGCCACCACCGTCGTCCCGTCGGCCAGGGTCAGGCGGCGCACGTCGTGAATGCAGCCGCCGGTAAGAATGCGAGTCGCGGTGACCTCGGCGCCGTATCCCGCCGCCGCCAGTGCCCCGGCCAGCTCCCGCTCGGTGCTCATGGGGCCGTGCCGAGCAAGTCAACGAGCAGTGCCTCGCACGCGCCGTCGACCATCCGGTACATCGTCTCGAACCCGTCGGTGCCCCCGTAATACGGGTCGGGAACCTCCCGCATCGACTGGTCAGGATCGATCTCCAGCAGCAGCCGGATACGTTGCGGCGGCGCACCCCGGTCCAGCAGATCGGCGCGGTTGGCGTCGTCCATGCAGATGAGATGGTCGAACCGGTCGAAATCAGCAGGACACACCTGCCGCGCCGTCCCGTTGAGCGTGATGCCGTGGCGTCCGGCGACTTCGCGCGCCCGCGGATCGGCGCGTCCGCCGACGTGCCATCCGCCGGTACCGGCGCTCTCGACGAGGAAACGGTCAGCGGCACCCCGGCCGAGGGCCTTGTGGAGGAAGACTCCCTCCGCAAGCGGACTGCGGCAGATGTTGCCCATGCAGACGAAGAGAACGCCGATGCGGGAAGCTTGAGTGTCGGGCATCGCTCGAACAGAATAGCACTGTTCGGGATGCGGGTGGCACGGTCGAGCGAGCGATAGCGAGCTCGCCCGTGGAGCGACGTCAAACCACGGGCGAG
>JADFOJ010000045.1 GCA_022562915.1 Planctomycetota bacterium
GCTAGCCATCGAAGAGCGCGAGCTGGACGTCGTGGTGTCGGACAGCGTCATGCCGCACCACGACGGCTACGAGGTCTTCGCCGCAGCCAGGAATCGCAGCGACCGGCTTGCCGTCGTCCTCGTCACCGGGTTCGGGTACGACCCCAATCACACCGTCGTGCGGGCGTGCGGACAGGGCTGCGAGCAAGTGCTGTACAAGCCGTTCACGCCGCAGCAACTCGTCGCCAAGGTCGCCGACGCGATCCGGGCGTCGACCAACGGGCGATTCGGCGCCCTGGTGCGCGGTGTCGAGCGCGTGCGGACGGGCAACAGGGTCCTGGCGCCGCTGGTGCCGCGCGACATTCTCTGCGTCGGGAGGAATTACGGGCCGGAGGACCCCGCCGGAGACCTGGAGCTCTTCATGAAGCCGCGCAGCGCGATCCAGGATCCATTGCAGCCGATCGTGATTCCCCAGTCCGACGGCACGGACCCGGACATCGACGTTGAAGGTGAGCTGGCCGTCGTGATCGGCACGCTGGCGCGCGACGTCGCGGAGGCCGACGCCCTGGGATACGTCCTGGGCTACGTCGCGGCAAGCGACGTCACCGCCCGGCGCTGGCGGCACGGCGAGACGCCCCTGGCGTGGATGAGGGGAAAGGGGTTCGACACGTTCTGCCCGATCGGCCCGGCCATCGTGACCCCCGATGAGCTTCCCGACCCCGACTCGATCACGGTGACCACGCGCGTCAACGGCGAGGTCACGCGCCGGGGCAACACCTCGCAGATGACCAGGCCTGTGGCGCGGCTCATCAGCGAGATAAGCCGGGTGATCACCCTGCACCCCGGCACGCTGCTGCTCACCGGGGCGCCGCCGCCGAGTGCGTCGGCCCCGGCGGCGGGTCTTCGCCCCGGCGACGAGGTCTGCGTCGAGATCGACGGGATCGGCACGCTGGTGAACCCGGTTGCACGGACGGTGACACGCCGATGACCGGTGAACCGAACGACGACCAGTCCGCAGGCGCGCCATCGGCGTCGGCGCTGGAGGAAAGCGAGCAGCGGATCCGACTGATCATCGGCGCAGCACTTGACGCCGTGATCACCATGGATGCGCGCGGCGTGACCACGAGCTGGAGCAGCCAGGCCGAGAAGGCGTTCGGGTGGTCCCGCGACGAAGCCGTCGGGCGCTCGCTTGCCGAGTTGATCATTCCCGTGCAGCACAGGGAGGCGCACCGGCGCGGCCTCGCGAAGTTCCTGAAGACCGGCGAGGGCCCCGTGCTCAACACCCGCATCGAGATCACCGCCGTGCACAAGGACGGCCACGAGTTGCCGGTGGAGCTGGCGATCTCTCCGATCCAACGGGGCGGGTCGTGGGAGTTCTGTGCTTTTGTTCGCGACATCACCGAGCGCACGCGGGCCGAGGCCGAGTTGCATCAGCACCGGCACCGGCTGGAGGAACTGGTCGCCGAGCGAACCGCCGGCCTGCGCCGTGCCAAGGAGGCCGCGGAGACCGCCGAGGCGGCACTGGCGGTGCGCGTGAGCGAACTGTCGGAGGCCCTCGGCGAGGTCAAGCAGCTTCGCGGCCTGCTGTCGATCTGCGCGTACTGCAAGCGGATCCGGGAGGGAGAACACTTCACCCGGTCCGTCGAGGCGTACCTCACCGAGCACACCGACGCCACGTTCAGCCACGGCGTCTGCCCGGAGTGCTACGAGAAGCACGTCCGCCCGCAGGTCGAGAACCTGTAGTGACTTGCGCCGGACACGGGCTCCCGCGGCACGGGCGGCAGAGCCCGATTCCCCGGATACGCCGTCCCTGTGGCCGGAATCCGTTGCCGCGAGGCCGCGAGACCCGCTCCGGCCGGGGCGTCTTGACCATCCGGCCCTACTGCGCTACGGTAGCGTGAATCTGATCGGCGAACGGTGTTCGATCGGAATGGCCGGCGCTGGTTTCACCCGAATCCGACGATCAGGCAACACAATTTCTTCGGGTGAAAAAAGCAGGTTGAATCATGTTCAACATCTATGTTGGCAACCTCTCGTTCGACTCCACAGAGGAGGACGTACGTGGTCTCTTCGAGGCGCACGGCGAGGTGCTGAAGGTGAACCTCATCACCGACCGTGACACCGGTCGGCCGCGGGGGTTCGGGTTCGTGGAAATGGCGGATGCCGACCAGGGTCGGACCGCGATCGAGCAGGTCAACGGCAACGACCTCGGTGGCCGCAGCCTGACCGTCAACGAGGCCAAGCCCCGTGCCGCTCGCACCGGCGGTGGTGCCGGTGGTGGTGGCGGCGGCCGGCGCGACCGCTGGTAGCGCTGCCAACGTTCGGCACGACCGGTTCGAGAATTACGGTGATCGATTCCAGGCCGGTTCCCTATCGGGGACCGGCCTGTTTGTGTGAACGGACCCCGGAGGACTCGAACCTCCGCCCTCGCCGGTGTCAGGCTCCGTCCGCAATGCACGTGATTCGCCTCGGAGCCGTGACGACCGACCGCTCAGGGACCGGTCACCAGCCAGTGCCAGCTCGAGATCAGCTTGATGCCGTCGTGGTCGCCCTTCGCGCCGTCCCATACCGCGAACGCGACGGGAATCTTCCTGCCCGGCACGAGCTGGACGTCCAGCTCGTCGTCGGTGGTCAGGGGACGCGACATGACGACGCGCCACGATCCGCCGGACCACAGGGCCGTACCGGTCGTGCCCTGGCCGCGGGGTGACTGCTCGTCGACGCCGCCGAGGCCTCGGGCGTTCAACTCGACCACCGCGTGCCCTGCGTTGCGCAGCTCGGCGCTCACCTCGCCCGCCCCGACCATCGTGGCGGGTGGCAGGCGGGCCATCTTGCCGAGGGCGAAGAGATACCAGTCGTCGGCAGCCTCCGGTTCCAGCGTGATCCGTGAAAACCGCCGCCCCGTCACCGCGGCGAGCTGGCGGTCCGCTCTCCAGTACCACGTGTTCACGTTCACCGGCTTGGCCAGGCCGTACGCGGCAAGCTCGACATCCGCCAGCAGCGGCGGCACTTCCTCGCTCAGACCGAACATGACGGCGACGGCGTCGGGGTAGACGTCCTCGGCACGTGACAGGTCCAGTGAGGTGTCGCGCCAGTCGATACAGATCGAGATGTGGCCGGATGACCGTACGGCGCGGACCTCGATGAAGCACGTCTGCTCCGGGCGGGACCAGAGCGGCTTGACGGTAATCGGCACCGGCTCGATGCCGAGCCACGCCGGATGGGTCGGATCGGAGAGCATCGATTCGTCCGAAGCGAGGTCGGCAACGATTGTCGCGCCGGATGCCGCGCCGGATGGTTTCGGTTGCCGCGCGAACGAGCGGATGTATGCAACCACCGCCCACGCGTCCATCGTGTTGACCGACTCCTGCTCGTCATCGTTGTCCACCGCGAGCACGGATTCGTACGCGACCATCGGCGTGCCGGGTACGCCGCTGAGCACGGTCCGGCACAGGTCCTCCGGCGTCTGCCCCGTCTTGAAGATGCCGGCGGTGAAGTCCGCCGGTCGCACGGGGCGCCCCAGAAAATCGACGAGGGCCTCGGCGTTCATCCCGTCGCCCCTGCCGGTGTCACCGTGGCAGGTGTTGCAGGAGAGCGACACGTAGATCTCCTTGCCCCTGGCGATGAGTTCAGGGGTCATCGGTGGCCGGTCGCCGAGGCCGATTCCTTCCGCCGGCGGCGCAAACTCCTCTCCTCGTTCGCGGATGTCGAGCACGTAGCCGGCAAGCCCTGCGATCTCGGCCTCGGTGAGCACGCCCCCGAAACCGGGCATCGCGCTGCGGGGTACGCCCCGGTGAATCGTCCGCTCAACGTCGAGCAGCACATGCGGCCGGTCCGATCCGGAGGAGGCATAGCGGAACTGGCTGTCGAAGAAGTCGCGGGGACGCGGCAGCAGCCCCTCTGACGCCGGGCCGTCGCCTCGGCCCTCGATCCCGTGGCAGCCCGCACAGTGATGAAGGAACAGGGGTCTCGTGTCGTCGAGGCTCGGCACGTCGAACACGTTCACGACGGGGATCGGCTCGAAGACCCAATCGTCGTCGTCGTCGTAGTATTCATCATCGTCGACGGTCGCAGCCTCCGGCATCGGTCCGGCGAGGCGCGGCGCCGTGCGGGCTCCAGTGTCTGCAAGCTCGATCGCTGCCGATGCGTGCTCCACCCGGGCAGGCCGGCTGATCGAGATCGCGTAGCCGAGGATCGACATATTGACCGCGACCAGGGCGAGCACCGCGCCGGTGACCACGAACCGAGGCATGGGCGCCTCTGCGGAATCAATGCCTTCGTGTGCCGGCGGCCGGTTGCTCATGGGTTCTGCACCTCGGGCCCTGCCAGGGGCTCAGTTCGCCGCCTGGAGGAATCTCAGGACGGCCTCGTGCTGCTCCCCGGTGAGGTTGGCCCGGACCCGCATGTGATGCATGATGATTCCCCACTGGCGATCACTGAACGAGGCCGGCGTCCTTATGTTGTGGCATCGGATGCAGTTCCGGGCCCAGATACGGGCGCCGGCGTTCTCGAGGGCAGCGCTGTCCCGGGGGGCGAACGCGGCCGGGGCCACCTGCGTTAATGGCGCGGTCGTCTGTCCGTCGCCACTACAGCCGGTGAGGGCCGCGGTGCCGCATCCGGCCGCACCCGCGACCGCCATCATGAAGAGGCTCTTTCTTGTGAACATCGTCGGTGTTCCTTTCAGAATCCTATGGCGAACATGGCCAGGAATGCGTCGGTGTCCGGTTCCCCCTCGACCTCGAGACGCTCGTAGGTGAACTTGAGCACGGTGCTCGGGCTCAGCCAGTAGTTCACGCCGACGCTCCATCGCTCGTGGTCCGCTTCCTCAGGCGCTCCGGCCGGCAGGTTCAAGTAGTCGTAGCGACCGACGAACTCGAAGTCCCTGAGGAACTCGATGCCGGACTTCGTCGGCCGGTAGGCGATCTGGCCGTAGAGCCCGTCCCGGTTGTTCTTGAAGAACAGGGCGGCGCCCATGGGGTCGAAGACGGTGTCGTCAACCTCCGATCGCGCGAATTCAAAGCGAACGTCGAAGAGGCCGGCGAGGAAGTCGACCTCCTGGACGTACGTGAAGTCCAGACCCCAGATGAACGCGTCGACGTCGCCGACCTCCGATCCGCTGGGGTTCACCTTGCCCCAGTTGAAGGAAAAACCGAACTCGACCTCGGGGATCGGCAGGAAGCCCACGCGTCCTCCCACGGACTTGTTGTTGTTGATGTCCGAGAAGTTCTCGAAGTGGAGCATGCCCGCCTCATCCGGTTCGTCCTCGCCGGTGTTGAGGGACGCTCCATTGGACAGGTAGATCGCGTAGTTGAACATCGTCGACCCGACGGGGACACCGCCGCGGGCATAGATGCCCAGGCTCGTGAACGGGGCGATGCCGTCGTGGCCATAGATGAGCGGCATGTCCGGGAACTTGTTGATCCAGGCCGGGTGCAGCCGCTCGGCGAACAGCCCGAAGGGCGTGAGGAACTTGCCCGCGCCGAGCGTGAGGTAGTCGTTGATGATGTAGGAGGCTTCGGCGTACTCCAGTTCGACCTCCGTCTCACCCTGGCCGTCCAGCCCGAACTCGATCTCGGCCTGGAAAAGCAGCCGGTCGGTGGGTTGCCACAGGAACAGCGGGACGAACTTCGCGGTGAAGGTCGAGTCCATGCGTTCGGCGTTCACGAACCTGGTGAATGCGAAGCCGGTCACCATGAAGTTGCTCAGCCCGGCCCTGGATTCCTCCAGGGTTGCTTCGATGGCGTCCATCCGCAGCCGGGTCCGCTCCAGGTCCAGCCAGGTCGGACCGTCGGCCTCGCCCTGCCCGGATGCGGTAGCCGGTTCATTCTGCCGGTCGGCGCGCATCTCGGCCTTGAGAGTCTCAAAGTCGCGGCGCAGCGCGTCGTATTGCTCCTGGGTGACGTAGTCCCGGTCATCAGGCGCTTGCGCCCGGACAATGTTCCCCGCCATCCCCGCGAGCAGACACGCACACCCGATGCATGCTCTTGTCGTCTTCATCGGACGGTTCCTCCATGTCAGGCGCCTTGCCGCAACGTGAACTCGACGCGGCTTTCGGTCTTCGGTTTCACGGTGATCTGCTGTTCGGCCTCGCCGAG
This sequence comes from Planctomycetota bacterium, assembly GCA_022562915.1. Lineage (GTDB taxonomy): Bacteria > Planctomycetota > Phycisphaerae > Phycisphaerales > SM1A02 > JADFOJ01. Next base: position 6,075 of record JADFOJ010000045.1, read on the forward strand.
CGTCTCGTGCCAGAGCCGAAGCGTGTACGTCCCCGGCGGAACCCCGGTGAGTGTGAACTCGCCGTCGGCGTCGCTCACCGCGTAGTAGGGGTGCTCCGCGACGACGATCCACGCCTCCATCCACGGGTGGACGTCGCAGGTAACGCGAATGCGCTCATGGCGGCGGAACTTGAGGGTCATCTCCTTGACGCCGCCGGGCATGGCGACGTTCCTGGAGCGGTTCTTCCTCGGCCAGGTGTGCACGTTGTGCAGGACGCCGTCGTTGTTCAGGATCCGCAGGGGCTGCCTCTTCGGGACGACGGCAACGTGCGGGGTGAAGACACATCCGGTCTGGTCGAGCGTCGGCCGCTCGTCCTCGCGTCCGTCGTAGGTGGGAAAGGGCTTGCCCTCGGTGATCTTCTTGATCGACACGACCGCCCACCGGACGCCGCGGTCGCTGGAGACCACGAGTTTCTCACTGTGTATGGGATCTCTGTGGCAGACGTCTTCCCTGGTGGTGACGTCGAGCCGCCGGGGCACCGGCGTCGGGCCGTCAAAGCGGACGACGCCGACGATCGTTCCGCCGTCGGGTACATCGATAGCTGAGTAACCCTTCTTCGACTGTGCAGCCGAGCCTGCTGCCAACAGCAACGCCGGCAGGAGCAGCGCGATCAGAAGTACTGGTTTCGGGAATGCGGTCATCGGTGAACTCCTTTTGGTTTGCCGGCGAGGTACTGCGTGAAGAAGACGAGCTGCCAGACCTGCTCGTCGGTCAAGGCCTCCTGGGCGGGCATGGGTGTTCCCGGCACGCCGCAGCGAATGCGCTTGTAGAGTTCGATGTGGCCGGATCCGCCCCGGATCGGCGACCGGGTCAGGTCTCGAACGGTGATGGGGCGTCCCCGCTCGTCGAGGGGTTTGTCGAGCCCGTCGCCCCGGCCGTCGGGGCCGTGGCACGACGCGCAGCTCTGCATGTAGAGCTCGCGACCGGTCGCCACGTCGGGCCGGAAGTGCCAGCCGGGTGCGGTGACGGTGATGATCTCCTCGGGCGTGACGCGCTCCGTCGCGATCTGCTCGATCTCGGCCGAGGTCAGACCGTCGCTCTGGAACTCGCTCGTGAGACGCCCGACCCACCCCAGCCGGTTCAGCTCCCGGACGTAGGCGGCCAGCGAGGCGATCTCCTCGTCGGAGAGCCATGGCGCCGCGGGCATCTCGCCGTTGGTCCGGCCCAGGCCGATCGTCTGGGCGAGGTCCTCCTCGGTGGCGGTCCCATCGAGCGTGGAGACGTAGCGAAACGGCTCGTTCCAGAAGTCGCGCGGCGTCACGCCGAGGAAGGTCCGCGCGATGCCGTCGCCGCGCCCGTCGCGGCCGTGGCAGGCGGCGCAATGCGCCTGGTACAACTCGTAGCCGATCGCCCCCGGCGCGACCGTGGGGCTCAGCGGTATGATCGAAGCTAACTTCGACTCGTTCCGGCAGGCGGCGAGCGGGATCAGCACGGCGGCGGCGACGACCACTGCCGCACGGAACGGACGATGGTTGGGAGTCATGGGACGTCTCCTCAGTGAATCAGGTACAGAAGCGGGAACAGGAAAATCCAGACGAGATCCACGATGTGCCAGTACAGCGCACCGAGATCGACGGGCGTGAAGTACCCGGGACCGAAATGGCCCTTCATCGAGCGCACCAGCAGCCAGGCGATGACGACCATGCCGGCGATGACGTGCAGCCCGTGCAGGCCGGTCATGGCGAAGTAGATGCCGAAGAAGACGTGAGCATTGGCCGGACGAACTGCGTCGTACCGGGGATCCTGGGGCCCGGTCTCTGCCGGCGCATCGCGTATCGGATTGAAGTCATCATCAAGCCGCGCGAGCCCGGGCGGCCCGGCGGGAGGCGCCGCGATCGTGCTCGTCGGTATGACGAACTCGGCAGTAGCGTGCGCGGGCGGAGTCTCGCTTGCCGACTGTTCCTGCAACACTCGCAGGAACGCGACGATGTCCATCAGGTCCTGGCCCTTCAGCGACGGGTTGCCGCCCTTCGGGAGCATGACCATGCCCGTGGTGTTGAGGGGATCGCTCTTGGCGCGACCCTTCTCCACGAAACGCACCAACCCCGCGTCGTCCATGTCCGCCACGAACGAGCTTGAACGCAGCGGCATGCCGAGCCCGGGCAGGCCCTCCCCGGACGCGCCGTGGCACGACATGCAGGTTCTCAGGTAAAGCGTGCGGCCGGCGCCCGCATCCCCGGGCTCGAGCGCGACGGCCGTCGCGGGCTCCTGCGCGGGCGGTCCGGCGGCGCCGGGGCCGGGATCCTCGTAGAACGTCAGCCCCCACACGACGTTGTCATGGAACTTGTGGGAGTACTCGATGTACTTGATGCCCAGGAAGTCCGCCGCGAACATGAACGTCAGGGCGAGGAAGAGCACCAGCTCGCGCCGGCGACCGCGCTGGGCGCACCAGACGGCGGTCGCCATGGTTACGCTGCTGAGAATGAGCACGACCGTGTTGATCGTGCCCCAGGTGGTGTCCAGGAACCGGCTGCCGTAGGCAAACAGCTCGGCATGGTTGGACCGGAACACCGCGTAGGCGCAGAAGAGACCGCCGAACAGCAGCACCTCGGTCGCCAGGAACATCCACATGCCGAGCCTGGCCGCTTCGAACTGCTGGCGCGGGTTGTCGAAGTGGTGAGCCAGGTGCGCCGGCCTCCGGGATCGGCCGGCCGGCGGCGGGGCGCTCACCTCCGTGGTGGTCCGCGCCGGCGTCACAGGTGTCATGGCGATCGCCTGCGTCATGGCCCGGCCCCGGCGTCGAGCCGTCCGCGGAGCAAGCCGGCAGTGTTCGGATTCGGACTGTCCACCGGGAGTCGAATCATGTCAGCCTCGAGCGGGCGCCATCGGAACCATGGCGCACTGCGCGCTACTGAATGCAACAGTTGTGCCAGGGCCGCTCACGCCGCGCCGGCGGCGGCGCGTGTCACACGGGCGCGACACGCCGCCGCAAGGCATAGGGCAGCGGACCGGTGCGCGCCGAGAATCGCTGCACACCGGCGTTGAGAGGCGCGCCATACGCCTGAGGCGCGCGATGCCCGCTAGTCACGGGATTGCGACACGAGCGCTACCGGCGGAACTGGTCCGCGGTCAGCCCGTGCTTGTTCAGGAAGCGGTAGAGCGTGCCACGGGGCAGCTGTGCCTCGCGGGCGGCGCGGGACACGTCGCCGCCGCATGTCCGGAGGAGGTTCGCGAGGAACTCACGTTCGAACTTCGCCGCGTGCTGCTCCCGCAGGTCGAAGAACCCGCTGCTCGGCTCGCCCGGCCCCCCACCCGCCGCGGTCACCACCTCGTCGGGCAGGTCGGCGGTCCGCATCACAGTCCCCTTCGCCATCGTGAGCGCCCGCTTGATGACGTTCTGGAGCTCGCGCACGTTGCCGGGCCACGGATACGCCCGGAGGATCTCGAGCACTTCCGGGTCCGCCTCCGTTACGTTCCTGCCCATCGTGCCGGCGTATCGCTGGATGAAATGCGCCGCCAGCAGCGGGATGTCGTCGCGCCTTTCTCGCAGTGGCGGGACCTCGATGCGTGCCACGTTGATCCGGTAGAAGAGATCACTGCGGAAGCGCCCCTGGCGCACGGCTTCATCCAGGTCCTGTGACGTCGCCGAGACGATCCGGACGTCGACGTCGATCTCGTCCGTGCCCCCCACCCGCCGCAGCCGGCGCTCCTGGAGTGTGCGCAGAAGTTTCACCTGCAATCGCACCGGCAGCTCGGCGATCTCGTCGAGGAAGAACGTTCCTTTGTCCGCAAACTCGAACAAGCCCAGGCTCCGCGTGTGGGCGCCGGTAAAGGCGCCCCGTTCGTGACCGAAGAGCTCGCTCTCCAGCAGGTCCTCCGGGATCGCCCCGCAGTCCACGGGCACGAACCGTTGCGTGCTACGGCTACTGTGCTGGTGCACGCTGCGAGCGACGAGCTCCTTGCCGGTACCGGTCTCGCCCAGGATCAGGACGTCGACGTCGGTTTCGGCGACGCGCCGGATCGTCTCGAAGACGGCCTGCATGGCCGTGGAGTTTCCAATCATGTCCCCGAAGGCGTAGGTCCTGTCCACCTGCCGCTGGAGCAGCCTGTTCTCGTCTCGAAGCTGCTTGGTCTCCAGGAGACGCGTGACGACAGCCAGCAGCTCCTCCGGACGGAACGGCTTGGTGATGTAGTCGGCGGCGCCGAGCTTCATGGTTTCGACGGCGGTCTCGACAGTCGGAAACGCCGTGATCATCAGGACGCCGAGGTTCGGGTCCGCCTGCTTCGCGGCGCGCAGGAGTTCCACGCCGTTGACGTGCGGCATGCAGATGTCGGCGATGAGCAGGTCAAAGCTCTCCCGGGCGAGGCGCCCGGCGGCCCGCCGGCTGTCCTGCTCGACGAGGATGGTGGCGCCCGGCAGCTTCTTCAGCGAAGCGGCACAGACTTCGAGCATGCCCTGCTCATCGTCAACGACGAGAATCCGCGTTGGGCCCATGGTGGTCGTCCGTGTCTCCGGGTTGGTGCTCGATCGGAAGCGTCACCGTGAATCGTGTACCGCTCGCCGGGGTGCTCTCGAAATCGATTCGACCGCCGTGGCTGCGAACCAGGCCCTCGCAGATCGAAAGGCCCAGCCCGGTTCCGCGCCCCTGCGCCTTGGTCGTGAAGAATGGTTCGAAGACCCGCTCCCGTATCTCCTGGGGGATTCCGTCGCCCGTGTCCTGGACGGTGACTGCCACCGCCCGGCCGCCCCCGGACAGAGTTGGGGGCGCCGCCTCGGTCCGTACGGTCAGGGTACCTCCCCGCGGCATCGCATCCAGTGCGTTGAGCAACAGGTTGAGAAAGACCTGCTCCAGTTCCTGGGCGTTGGCCCGGATCGGCGGCAGATCGCCGTGCAGGTCATCCTCGACGCCGATCCCGGCGGCAGTCGCCCGCGACTTGACCATTGCCAGGGCCCGGCGGACCGGGTCGCGGATGTCCAGCGGCGCCCGCGCCGCGCCGGACGGGCGGCAGTACGACAGCAACCCCTGGGCGATGTCCGCCACGCGGTCCGAGAGGTGAATGATCTTGTCGAGTTCCTCGGCGGTCTCGTCGGACATCTCCGCCCGGTGGTCCGACAGCAAAAGCCTGGCCTTGGCGCTGATGATGGCAATGGGATTGTTGACCTCGTGGGCGACCTGGCCGGCGAGCTCGCCGACCGCGGCGAGCTGTCCGGCGCGGAGCATGCGGGCCTGGCTGCGACGTTGCTCGGTGACGTCCCGGGCAAGCTCCACGACCTGGTCGACGTCGCCCCGGGCGCCTCGCAGCGGGGCCGTCGTCACGTGAAGGATGCGTTGGGACTCCGGGGAGTCGTCCGGGCCGGTCTCGTGTACGGATGCGCTCAGCGTCAGTTCCGTCGTTCGAGTCAGCCCGTCGCGAAAGGTCTTCTGCGCCGGCGAGCCTTCGCCGTCCAGTGTTCCGCAAGACTCGAACCAGCTTCGCCACCGGGAGTTGGTCCAGCGGGGCCGCAGGCTGCGATCGATCACTCGCAGGGCGGACCCGGTCGTCTCCAGCGAGCGCTCCAGGAGCTGGCCGTCGGCGAGCGCCCGGGCGGCCATGATCTCGAGTTGCCGCTCGTCATGACGCAGCCTGGCGACCAGCGTCGACACGAAATACGCCGTCACGAGGAGAATGAGGGTCTGGAGGCCGACCCTGGACGCCACGTACAGTGAATCGTGGGCGGCGTGCTGCTGGTGCTCTCCCTCGCCATAGTGAGGAAAAATCTGGAGCGTGTAGTGCTCCAGTACGTGCCCCCACTCCGCCAGGGCGAGCAGGCAGAAGAGAAGGTTGCCGGCAGTCGCGACCAGGAAGCACTGGAGCCGGCCGAGAATGATGCCGCCGATGATGACGTGGAAGACCATGATCAGCGACAGCGGGTTCTCGATGCCGCCTGAGAAATGCAGCAGGATCACGAGGATGCCGAGGTCGCCGTACACCTGCAGGTGCAGGAGACGGCGTCCCTGGAACCGCGCCCGCAGCAGGACGGTGTAGGCGACATTAAGAAGTGCCAGCGCCGCGAGGGTCAGCAGCAGCGGCCGGGTCAGGGACGCCGGCAGCAGGCCGGCCGCCTGGGTGGAGATGAAGACGAGCGTCACGGCCACCACCACGGCGATCCACCGCATCCGGATCATCCAGCGGGCGTGGTGCGTGATCCGCGCCTCTTCCGTCGGGGGCGCGCCGTGAGCCCGATCCTCTTCCGAGGGCGTCGAGACCAGCAGCGGCGGGGAGCTGCGGGCGATCGACCAGCCCACGAGCACGGCGGCCGTGATCGACGCCGCGATGCCCCGGACCATGTGCAGGACATGGAGCACCCGCATGTCCACGGCGGTCAGCCAGGTGCGTTCCACGATCTCGTACACGACGAAGATCAGCGCCACCGCGCCGACCGCCAGCAAGGCCCAACGCGTCAGGTGGCGGCGCGATCCGGCTCGCAGTCTGGTGGCGTCATGTCCACCACGGCCTTTCATGGTTGCTGGTCCTGACCGGCTCGGGGTGCTGCTCGCGAGGAAAGCCGGGAGCAACCTGCAATGGGCCCGGGAGGACTCGAACCTCCGACCTCGCCCTTATCAGGGGCGCGCTCTAGCCAACTGAGCTACGAGCCCGCTTCAGAGTCGGCGGACAGTATATCGGCCGCCGCCGGACGGGTCATCATGCCGTCCTGGGACCGGGATCGTTGCCGTCGCGCCCCGACGCGCGGCGCATGGCGATGCCCTTGCCGGCGGCAAAGAGCACCGGGACGATGAGCAGCACCGCGATGTAGGCCGTGATCAGTCCCCCGATCATGGGGACGGCGAGGCGCCTCATGGTGTCGGCGCCGGCGCCGCTGGCCCACAGCAGCGGAAGCAGGCCGATGAGCGTCGTCACGACGGTCATCGTCTTGGGGCGGATCCGTTGCACCGCCCCGTCGTGGACGGCGTACCACAGGTCGTCCGCGTTGCGCATCCTGCCCTCGGCCCGGAAGCGCTCGAAGCTGGTGTCGAGGTACAGCAGCATCACCAGGCCCGTCTCGGCGGCGAGGCCCGCCAGGGCAATCACGCCCACCCACACCGCCAGCGAGAGGTTGTAGTCCAGCAGGTACAGCAGCCAGATCGCGCCCACGAGACTGAACGGAATGCTCAGCAGCAGGATCCCGACGCGCAGCCAGCTTCGCGTGGCGACGTACAGCAGCAGGATGATCAGGACGCCGGCCAGGGGAATGATCATCATGAGCCGCTGCCGCGCCGCCTGCATGTACTCATACTGCCCCGACCAGATGATGTTGTAGCCCGGGGGAATCGTGACCGCGTCCGCGACGGCCCGCTGCGCGTTGCGCACGTAGGTGCCGACGTCGATCCCCGCGATGTCCACGAAGACCCAGCTCGTGAGCCGCGCGTTCTCGCTCTTGACCATCGGGGGGCCTTCGTGGATCTCGAAGCGTGCCAGTTGCGCCAGCGGCACCTGGGCTCCGGCGGGCGTCGCGACGAGCGTCTGTCTCAGCGCAGGCAGGTTGTCGCGCAGCTCGTGGGGATAGCGCAGGTTGACGGGGTAGCGCTCGAGCCCCTCGATCGTCCAGGTGACGTTCATTCCCCCCATGGCGGTCATGATGACCTCCTGGACGTCGGCGACGTTGAGCCCGTAGCGGGCGATCTCGTTGCGGTTCACGGTGATGTCGAGGTACTTGCCGCCGACGCTCTTTTCCGGAAAGGCGCTCACGGTGTAGCGCCCCGTTCCCTCGGCCGTCTTGACGACCTGGGCGATCTGCGAGCTCAGGTCCGCGAGCGTGCGCAGGTCCGGCCCCATGACCTTTATGCCGATCGGTGTCTTGATGCCCGTCGAGAGCATGTCGATGCGCGTCTTGATCGGCATCGTCCATGAGTTCGTCAACCCCGGTATCTGGAGCGTTTCGTTGAGCCCGGGCACGCGGGTGCCGTCCGGCCACTCGTAGCCGTAGACGATCTCGTTCACGGTGATCGTCCGCGAAAGCGGCCGGATGCGGGCCAGGGGTCCGCGGAGCCATTCCGGCCAGGCGCTGAAGAACCGCTCGACGGGCACGGTTCGCCATTTGGACTTGTCGCGGTGAAGCGTGATCGTCGTCTCCACCATGCTCATGGGCGCCGGGTCGGTTGCGGTCTCGGCCCGACCGACCTTGCCGAAGACGCTCCGGACCTCGGGGATCCGGGCGATCAGCCGATCCGTCTGCTGGAGCAGCTCGCGCGCCTTCATCGAGCTGATGCCGGGATCGGTGGACGGCATGTACAGCAGGTCGCCCTCCTCCAGTGGCGGCATGAACTCGCTGCCGAGCTGGCGCAGCGGCCAGAGGGTGACGAGGATCAGGATGGCGGCACAGACGAGCGTCAGCCGACGGTAGTGCATGACAAAGACGAAGAACGGGTGATAGATCTTCTGCAGGACGAAGCTGATGGGGTTCCGCGCTTCGGGCAGGATGCGCTGCGGCAGGATGATCAGCGCGCTGAGCACCAGCCAGCCCCCGACGAGCCACCACCGCATGCCGGTCAGCCCGGCCAGCGGCACGAGTGCCAGCACGATCGCCGGCCCCAGGATCGCGCCCAGGTACATGAACAGTCGCCTCCTGCGGGCGAGTCCCTCCGGAAGGACGCGCTCGGTGACCAGGTAGAACATGAGCACCGGGATGATCGTCACGGCGAGGATTGCCGCGCTGGCCATGGCGAAGGTCTTGGTGAAGGCGAGCGGCTTGAAGAGGCGCCCGGACTGTTCGCCCAGGGCGAAGATCGGCAGGAAGCTGGCGGTGATGATCAGCAGGCTGAAGAACAGTGTCGGCCCGACTTCGGCGGCGGCCTCGCCGATCACGGCACTTCGCGATCTGGGCGTCGCTCCCGCGGCCACTCGGCTTTGTTCCCGCTCCAGGTGCTTGTGCGCGTTCTCCACCATGACGACGGAGCTGTCGACCATGACACCGATGGAGATCGCAATCCCACCGAGGCTCATGATGTTGGCGTTGATGTCGAACAGGTGCATGATCGCGATGGTGCTCAGCACCCCGGTCGGCAGGACGAAGACGGCCACCAGCGCGCTGCGGGCATGCAGCAGGAACAGGATCGTGATCAGCGAGACGACGATGATCTCCTCGATCAGTGTGTTCCTGACCGTGGCGACGGCCCGATCGATCAAGTCGCTGCGGTCGTACGCGACCTTGAGAGCCACGCCGGGCGGCAGGCCCTTCTCCAGGTCGGCGAGCTTGGCGCGGACGTTGTCGATGGTCTTCCTGGCGTTCTCGCCGAAGCGCATGATGATGATGCCTCCGACGACCTCTCCCTCGCCGTTCCATTCAGCGATGCCGCGGCGGATCTCCGGTCCCAGCCGAATGTCAGCCAGGTCCGCGAGATAGATGGGCCGGCCGCCGGGAGCGGCGCCGAGCGAGACCATTCGAAGTTCCTCGAGGACACGCTCGGTTCGCAGCGCCTGGATCGACTGTCCGGCGGCGCGGGCGTCGGCGATCTCGCGGTCACTGAGGCTGCCCAGATAGCCTCTGCCCCGCACCATGTATTCCGTCTCGCTCATCTCGACGAGGCGGCCGCCGACGTCGAGGTTGGAGCGGCGTATGGCGGTCCTGATCTTGCCCAGCGGGATGCCGTATGCCTGGAGTCGTACCGGATCGACGACCACCTGGTACTGCTTGACGAACCCGCCGACTGCGGCGACCTCGCTGACGCCGTCGACCGCGGTGAGCTCGTACCGCAGGTACCAGTCCTGGAGCCCGCGAAGCTCGGACAGGTCGACGCGGCTGCGCTCCAGCGGCGAGCCGTCGAGGGGGCAGACGTCGTAGTGCCGGTTCTCGGCGAGGTTGGCGCGGACGATCTTCGTCTCGGGGAACACGCGGTGGCGAACGAGCCGGTCGCGGGCCGCGGGATCGTCCGGAGCGTCGTCGGGATCGGCGTACCAGGTGTCCGAGTCGGGATCGTGCCACAGGCCGTTGGGATGCGCCGGGCAGTACCGGCCCGTCACCAGGACGTACTGGTAGACCCAGCCGACCCCGGTCGCGTCGGGCCCCAACTGGGGGCTGACGCCGTCCGGCAGTTTCCCTCCCACGACCGACAGCTGTTCGAGAACGCGGCTTCGCGCCCAGTACAGATCCGTGCCGTCTTCGAAGATGATGTAGACGAAGCTCGTGCCGAACATGCTGTAGCCGCGGACGACCTTCGCGTGCGGTACGGCGAGCATGGCGGTGGTCAGGGGATAGGTGATCTGGTCCTCGACGATCTGCGGGGCCTGCCCGGGGTACTCCGTGCGGAGAATGACCTGGACGTCCGAGAGATCCGGGATCGCGTCGACGGTGATGTTGAACGTGGACCAGGTTCCCGCGGCGGCCACGAAAAGAGTGAGCAGGACGACCAATGCGCGGTTGGCGATGGACCACTGGATCAGCTTGGCAATCATCGAGAGGCTACTCCGGGGCGCCGGTGACCGGCAGAGTGCTCCGCTCGTCGAAACACTCCAGCATGATCGAGCCGTAGAAGGGGTTGCGGACGTCGCCGGCGGGCTGGAGCCAGATGCTGCCTCCCTGGCCCGCCCGATACATCGGGCAGTGCAGTTCCTGCACCTGGGCCGGGTAGTCCTGCGGAACGCCCGTTGCCCGGACGAGCTTCGAGAGCGCCACGCTCAGGTCGGCGAAGTTCGTTCGCGCCGCGCTCAGGTCGTCGGCGTCGATCAGCTCGAGGGCCTCGCCGCGCACCGTGGCGACCTCGTCGTGCCGGTGCCAGAAATGCGGATGGTCCGGGATCTCGATGTCCAGCAGGCGATCGACGCCGTCGGCGAGTCTCCTGGCATCGGGGCCTATCCCATCCGTCGTGTCGTCGGCAAGGGTGTTGCCGATGGCGAAGTACGCAGCCATGACCGCGCCCAGCGCGCTGCGGGCCTCGGCCGGAAGCGACGGCAGTTCGCTTGCGCCGGCGACGGCCACGACCGCCTGCTGGTCGGCGACCAGCGTGCCCCTGATCATCTTCGCCAGGCCCTCGCGGACCTTGGCCTCGCTGTCGAGCAGGAACTGGCCGCTGGTCACGATCATCTCGCCGGGACTCAACCCGTCGAGGATCTCCACCATGCCGCCGGACATCTCGACGCCGAGGCGTACGAGCCGGGGCTCGAACCGTCCCTCGCCGAGGCTGACGAAGGCGACTTGGCGCTCGCCCGTGTCGAGGATCGCCGCGCGGGGAGCGAGCGTGCCCTCGGCGGCGAGGACGCCGCGAAGCTCGACGTTGGCGTACATGCCCGGTTTCAGGAGACCGTTGGGGTTGTCGAACTCCAGGCGAACGCTGAGTTGCCGGGTCTTCTCATCGAGAAAGGGGTAGACGTAGATGACGGTTCCCTCGAACTCCTGCCCGGGGATGTACGGCAGCGTCATGACGGCGCGCTGACCGGCCTGCACGAAGGGAAACTGGTACTCGTGCAGCGTGACCATCACCCAGATCTTCGAAAGGTCGGCGATGCGGTAGACCTGCATCCCCTCGTTGACGCGCATCCCCTCGTTGGCGTGCTTGGCGATGACCACGCCGGCATGCGGACTGTGAATCGTCATGGCCTTGGCCGCAACGCCGCGTTGCTCGAGCGCCTCGATCTGCTCGGGCGAGATGTCGTAATACTCCAGCCGCGTCCGTGCCGCATCGAGCAGGTCCGGCGCCGTCGCCTCCGTGCCTCCGTGCCTCCGTGCCTCCGTGCCTCTCTTGAGTTCCAGCAGGTATTCTTCCTGGGCCTCGTACAGTTGCGGCGAATAGAGATCGAACAGCGGTTGACCCGCCTCCACGGCCGCGCCGAGATAGTCCACGTACAGCTTCTCGATCCACCCGGAGACCTTGATGTTGACGTCGCGAACCCCCGTCTCGTCGTAGTCGATGGTGCCGACCGTGCGGATCGTCCGGACCACGGGCCCCCGTGTCACCGGCTCGATGCGGACACCGATGTTCTGGGTGATCACGGGATCGATCGTGATTTCGCCGGTGAACTTGTCCGGATCGATCGGCGTCAGGTCCATGTGGCAGATCGGACACAGCCCCGGCTGGGGAAGGACGACCCAGGGGTGCATGCCGCAGGTGTAGTAGTCGGCGGCCGCGAGATCCCCATCGGTGCCGGGGCGCGTCGTGGCCTGCTCGGAACCGGCGAAGGTGCTGCGCCACATTCGCGCGATCCCCGGCTGAATCGCGCTCGCCCAGATGACTCCGGCGGCGAGCATCACCGCGCCGAAGGTCAGCCACGTGAAGACCGTTCCGGGGCTGGGGCCGCGCGGCGGCGTCGGGCTCGGGGGCGGCCCCGCCGGCCGGTCGTTCGTCGTCCGGGTGTCGTGTGGTGTCGTGCTCATGGCTGTACCCGTGGTGAGTTCAGGACGACCTCGCGAGGTCGGGTCTCGGCGGACGACCCGGCGTCGTTCCGGTCGAGAGTGCGGCCGACCGCCTGCTGCAGATCGGCGAAGCTGCGCTCCACCTCCGCAAGGTTCAGGTGATAGACGACCTGGAATTCGAAGAGCTTGCGCCAGTTGTCGACGAGCGTGAGGAAATCCAGCTTGCCGGTGCGGTAGCCGCTGAGCGACACGTCCACCGCCTGCCTCGCCTGCGGGATGATCACGTCGCGAAAGAGGATCACCTGCCGCTGCTGTGATTCGACGCGCGTCAGCGCGTCCTGCACGCGAAAGGCAACCTGGTTCGTGACGCTGTCGAGCTCGGAAATCGACTGCAGCATGCCGCGCGCGGCCTCGAACTCCGCCGCGTTGAGCCGGCTTGCCCAGATCGGCAGGTTGATCCCCGCGCCGATCCACCACTGGTCAAGGCCGTTGGCGACCGGAGAAAGGCCGTCATTGCTGACGAGGTTGTAGCTGAACGCCAGCGTGAGATCCGGCCACCGGTTGAGCCGGGCGAGCTTCCGCTGCTGCCGGTAGCCTTCGATCCGTTCGTGGATTCGGGCCATCTCGGGGTTCGACCGGTCCGCGGCCGCCAGGACCGCGTCCAGCTGGAGGTTCGTCGGTTCCAGTTCCCGGGTGCGCGGCGCAGGCAGCGCCCGGTCGACGGGCCGATCCAGGAGTTGATTGAGCATGGCGACGGCCGTCGTCCGGCGCTGTCGCAGCTTGATGAGCTCGTCGTCGAGTAGGCTCATCTCCACCGACGCCCGCAGGACGTCCTGCTGGGTGGCGGTGCCGGCGCGGTACTTGGCCTCGGCGACGAGCCGGAACTGGGCCAGCAGGTCCCGGTTCTGATCGGTGACCTCGATGGCCCGCGTCATGTAGTAGAAGCTCCACCATGTCCGGCGCGTGTCGGCCGCGACCCGGAGGCGCACCTGCTGGAGCTCCTGGACGGCCTGGGCGACCGTTTGCGCGGCGATCCGGCCCCGCGTCCGGAGCTTGCCGGGGAACGGCAGCTTCTGGCTGACGCTCGACATCACGTCGACACGACCCGCCGCCGTTTCGGCCATCTCCCCGATCGGCGTGATGAAGAGCATCGGGTCATCGAGGCTCTCGGCCTGGGGAATCCTGTTCGCCAGCCGCCGGACCCTCTCGTCGGCCGCCCGGATCGCCGGGTTGCGCTCGAGGGCCAGCCGGACGTACTGCTCCGGGCCGGCATCTTCGGGAATCTCCAGATGGACGACCCGGCTCGAAGCCATCCCGGTGGCGGGTGCCGGCGCGGGGGTCCGGTCCCCGCCGGCGGTCTCGCCCAGCGGCGAATCATGGTCGATCAGGTCGGCGAACGGCCCGCTCGTGGCGCAGCCGCCGGCGCCCCCAAGCAGGGCCGCGCCGGCAAGCGCGGCGTAGAGCCGTACGCGAGTTCGGACCCTTGCAATGATCTCAATGGCCGTGGTCATGGCCGTCGTGACCGTGATCGTCGTGGTCGTTTCCATGACCGCTGTCCTCATGTACGGGGTGTGCCGCCTCGCGGAGTTCCGCCAGTATCGGCGCCGGGTTCTTGTAGAACGCCGAGACGCAGCCGGTGCAGCAGAGGCGCACGAGCTGGTTGGCGACGACGTAGTCGATCGGCCCGCCCATCGAGTCGAGGTCCTCGCCGGAGATCGGGCAGCTCTTCAAGGGGTAGTCTGCCAGTTGCCGGGCGATGACGGCCTCGTCGAGAATCGCCAGCACCGGGGCGGGATCCTTCTTGAAGCCGCGCAGACAACCCTTGCAGCAGAAACGCACCAGCCGGTTGTTGTAGACGTAGTCGACCGGGTCCCCCATCGAGCCCAGCGACTCCTTTGACACCGGGCAGGTGGTCATCGGGTAGCCGGCCATCTGCTGCTCGATGATCTGTGCGTCGATCTTCGCGAGGTACCGGGCGGGGTCCGCCTGGAACCTGCCGATGCACTCGGTGGTGCCGAACCGCACCTCGCGGCCTTCGTGCATCATGACGATCGGCGGGCCGGATTCGCCCAGGACCAGGCCGGTGACGGGGCAGGTGGCCAGGGTATAGGGATCGCCCGGCACATCGGGGCCGTCGATGGTGACCTTGCGCCGGACGAGGTCTACCCCGTCGATCGGGCAGGTGCCCCTGGCGAACAGACGGAACTGCTCGTGCGTCGGGCAGGTCCACACGCGGGCGGAGAGCTCCCGCGCGGCCGGTTGGGTCGTGGGGGAGTTCGGTCCCGCCGCGAGGGCCGGCACGGCCAGTCCGGCGAAAAGCATGGTCCGCAGGCTCTTGTTTCGTGGAAACATCATGAAGTCGCTCCTTTGGTTTCGTGTTTCGTTCACAGGTCGGACGTGTTCCGCGCGCCGCACGGACACTTCTCCGGGCAACGCCGGGTGCGCACTGCGCAGCCACAGCATCACGATGCCGGGATCGTGGTGGTGAAGCGGCCGATCAGGTCGTGAGTTGGCAGTGCAGCGCCACGAGACTGGGCGCCGGCGGCCCATGCGGTGAACCGCGGCACATCGAGACGCCGTGACCGAAGACGGTCGGGACGGCGAGTAACGGGGGCAGTGCCACGAGTGCGTCAAAGGAGTCCACGGCGAGCCGGCCGTCGGCGGTGAGCGCGATGGCGGTCGGAACCGGTGCGTCGTTCGGACCGTGCAGGCAGCCGCAGGATCCTTCATCGTGGGACTGCTCACCGGCGCAGCCGTCACAGCATTCGACGTTGTCCGGGGCCGCGGGGCTCTTCTCCGCACAGCACGACGCCTCGGAGACCTGCACCTGGAGGTCCGGCCCCGCGGCATGCGCGCCGCAGCAGCACCACTGGCCGGGCGACCAGGTCGCCACCAGCAGGGCCGTCAGCAGGTGTGTGAAGCGCGAATCAAGCACGGGGAGGGGTCCTCCGGATTTCCGAGGGTGCCGGGAATCCTACACAAGTGGAAACGACCAACCCAACGGTGAATTCCAGCCATTATCGTCTTTTTGTCCGAGTCCGTACGTGAGGGTCCGTATAACGAGACCGGGTCTCTTTTTCGCTGCAAAAAAGAGACCCGGTCTCTTTACGGCACCGAACCCCACGTTCCCAGCAGCTCCAGGAAATCGACGATCCCGACCATTCCATCGCGATCGAGGTCCCACGGGCACGGGCCCACCGCGGGGCACGGACCCCAGTTGCCCAGCATGTCGAGGAAGTCGACGATCCCGACCATGCCGTCGCAGTCGAAGTCGGCGATGTTGCCGGCGTCTCGGATGATCCTGAAGATCTCGCTGTTGAGCGTGCTGGCGCGGTCGACGATGTAGACCTCGCCGCGGGCGTCCTCGCCGAACGATGCGATCGAGCTGATGAAAAACCCGTCCGAAGACGGTGACAGCTCGCTGGTGCGATCGACGAACTCGGTCACCGAACCGTTGTAGAGGAACGACCAGATCCGGTTGGTCGCGAAATCGGCGAAGAAGTACGTCCCGTCGAGGCTGGGGATGTCGCAGCCGCGATAGACGTACCCGCCGGTGATGGAGAAGCCCACCGCGTGGGTGTAGGTGTGGATCGGGAAGGTCAGCCCCACCATGCTGCACCCGCACGGCGTCGTCGAGCAGCCGCTGATCGAGCTGCAACTGTTGCCCTCGAAACACCGCCACCCGTAGTTCTCGCGCCCGTTGCTGGTGCCCGGTTGGAAGTTGATCTCCTCGATGGCGTTCTGTCCGACGTCGGCGATGTAGAGGTCGCCCGTTTCCCGGTCGAAGCTGGAGCGCCATGGATTTCGCAGGCCGTACGCCCAGATCTCGTCATCGCCGGTGACGCCGACGAAGGGGTTGCTGGGGGGATTCGTGTACCCGCCGATCCCCACCGTCGTGGAGGGGTCGATCCGAAGCATCGCCCCGAGCAGGTTGTTGGTGATGTCCTGGCCGTTGCCGTTGGCGCCGTGCTGGTCGCAGCCGCCGCCGCCGTCACCCATGCCGATATAGAGGAACCCGTCGTTGGGTCCGAAGGCGATCCAGCCACCGTTGTGGTTGGACTGGGGTTGGTTGATCACGATGATGATCTGGGCGCTGGTCGAGTCGGCCACGTTGGGATTGGCGGACACCGTGTATCGCGCGACCGTCGTGTTCGACGCGTTGTTGGTGTAGTTGACGTAGAAGAACCCGTTGATGGCGAAGTCAGGGTGGAACGCCAGTGACAGCAGACCGCGCTCGTCGAAGTTGTTGGCTGGACCGGCGACCAGCGAGTCGATGTTCAGGAACGCCGTGCCCAGGACGGTCTCCGTGGTCAGGTCGAGGATCTTGATCACACCGCGTTGCTCGACGATGAACAGCCGGGTCTCATCGCCCGGCACGTGGGTGACGAAGATCGGCCGGTTCAGCCCGCCGGCCACCCGCACCGTCGACAGCGGCGCCACGGCGCCGCCGTCGGCCGGGGTGGCGATGGCTGCAAGCGGCAGGAGCAGGAAACACGCAAGCGTGGCGCGGGGAACGGTCGTGCAGAACATGGAGGGTTGATCCTTTCTACCGTGTCCGATGGGGCCGCGTCAGAGGGGCGTGGGACGTGGGGACGTGTTCGCGGCCGGCGAAGTGGACCCTAGAACATAATCCACGTCCATCGCCGGGGCAAGGGCAAACCCGCCGATAGGCACCCGGAATCAGCATCAGGGCTGACTGTCCGGACGGGGGTCGCCGGTCTCCAGCTCGAAGCCGGCCCTCGTCCACGCCCGCAGCCCGCCCCGCAGCGTCCGGACGTCCTTGAAGCGGAGCTCCAGCAGCCGCTTGCTCATGCCGGCGGCAAGATCGTCCTGGACGGAGGTGCCGTAGACGATCAGCACGTCGTAGCCGCGCAGCCGTTGCTGCTGGACGGCGAGCTCCTGGAAGGGCAGGTGAATGGCGCCGGGGATGTGGCCCTCCCGGTACGCGCGATCGCCGCGAGGATCGACCCACACGCCGGTCATGGTGCCGGCGAGACCCAGCAGCTTCTTGCGGCCCTCGACGAGGACCACCGCCTCGGCCGGATCGACGAGGTTCAGGTTGCGGTCGCTGATGGACCTGGTGCAGCCGACCGGCATCGCCAGCAACGCTGCCAGCAGGATCATCGGGAGACCGGTGTTCATGAGTCCTCCACGGGTGCGACCGCCGGCAATTGCCCGGATATGGCCGAACTTCGACGCCCGCCGGCCGTCTAGATTGACCGGGCGAAATGCCTCCGAACCGGCAGACCGGCGGAATAATGCAGCCGGGCAGGCATCTTCCAGTTTGAGAACGACCGCACGGTTGCGGCGCACGGGTCAGCATATGCAGCGACGATGGCAACTGGCAAGCTCACTGGCAGTCTCGGCAGCGCTCCTGCCGGGTGGTGCCGCCCACGCGCAGCTCGGAGCGTCCGCTCCGGGTGACTCGCGCGGCGACGGCCTCGTCACGGTGAGCCTGCTCTGTGGCTCGAATCCGATCGGGCCGGGGCAGACCTTTCACCTCGGGGTCCGCTTTGACATCATGCCGAAGTGGCACATGTACTGGAAGAACCCGGGCGCGGGCGCCCTGCCGCCGCGCATCGTGGTGACGGCACCGGCGGGTTACACGGTGGGCGACGTGTTGTGGCCGCGGCCCGTTGCGATCACGACGCCGCTCGGGCCGGAGTACGGTTACTACGACGCGGTCGTGCTGTTCGTACCGATCACGGCGCCGGCGACGCTCACCGACGGCACCGTTTCACTGCATGCGTTCATCCAGTGGACGGTGTGCCGGGAGGTGTGCAGGATGGGCTCCGCGCGGCGCGAGGTCGTGACGGCCACGTCGAGCCGGGCGGGCGCGACGGCTCCGACCGTCGGACCGGGCGGTCCGCTTGCGGCGTTGTGGAAACGGCTTCCGGCCGCACTGTCCGGGTTGACCGCGGCAGGGTCTTCGTTTGACGGGACGACGCTCTCGCTCACCGGCCCCGCCGGCGGGATGACGTCGGCGGCGTTCTTTCCCGTCGACGCACCGGGTATCACCTACGGGACCGCCGATATCACGATCCGGCAGAGTCGTTTCCGGGTGACGGTGCCCGTCGAGCTGAAGCCCGCCAACGCGGCCGGCGAACCGATGGCGCTGGCCGGCCTTGTCACGCTTGGGGAGAAGCCGGATGATCCGTGCTACGATTTCATGATCCCGCTCGCCGTCGAACCCCCGGACCCCACGCGGAAGGCCGATGCCCCCCGCGACTAGAGAACTCGTTACACCCCTTGCGTTCAATCGGAGCACAGATAATGAAGGCACGCAGACTCTTGGCACGGATCGGTCTTGGAGCAGGCATGGTGGTGCTGGCGGCGTCGGCGTCGGCGACGGCCGACGAACAGAAGGTCGCGAAGCTCGGTGAGCCCGCCCCCAACTTCACGCTCACGGACACGACCGGCCGCACGCGCACACTCTCGGAATACGCGGGCAGGATCGTCGTCCTGGAGTGGTTCAACACGCAATGCCCCGTCGTGCAGAAGTGCTACAGGTCGAAGTCGATTCAAACGGCGAACGAGAAAGTCCGGGAGCTGGACAAGAGCATTGTCTGGCTCGCCGTCAACTCGACCTCGAGCACGAACGCCGGGCAGAACACCATGTGGATCAAGAAGTTCGACCTGGGGTATCCGATCCTGCTCGACGTCGACGGCACGGTCGGCCACCAGTTCGATGCCCGGCGGACACCCCACATGTTCGTGATCGACAAGGAGGGAATCCTCCGGTACCACGGCGCGATCGACAACAACGCCTTCGGCGACAAGAAGCTCGATGAGGCGACGAACTACGTCGTGAACGCGGTGCAGCAGATTGTCGAGGGCGAGACGGTCGCGCCCGATTACATCAAGCCGTACGGGTGCTCGGTGAAGTACAAGAACTAGCTCTTGTGGCACGGTTGACGGGAGAAAATAGACCGGGAGTAATTTCCAGCCGGTGGCCCACCGCAACGCGGTGCCGGCAGCCCGGAAATTACTCCCGGTCTATTTTCTCCCGTCGGCCGTGGAGCGACGTTCGAAGACACGGCAGAGCAAGCTCTACCGTGCCACCCTCTATTGCAAGTTCACCGGCATCAGCACGTACGTGAAGTCGTTGCCGGTTCGAAGGACGCCCGGCTTGTTGGCTTCCTTGAGCTCGAAGGTGATCGGGCCGCCGTCGATGACGTTGAGCGCGTCGATGATGAAACCGGGGTTGAAGCCGATCTCCACGGGATCGCCCTGGTAGTCGTCGAGCTTGATCTCGACGGTCGCCTCGCCCATCTCCGGGGCTCGGCTTGTGAGGGTGAGCTTCTCCCTCTCGAAGCTCATCCGGACGCCCTTGGACTCCTCGTTGGTCAGCAGGGCTGCCTGGCGGACGGCGTTGCCGAGCGTAGATGCTTCGAACGAGACCTTCTTGTCATGCTCCTTGGGGACGACATCCTCGAACGGCGGGAACGCCCCCTCCACGAGCTTGCTGGACAGCACTGCCGTCAGGCCGGGTTCGTCGCCGTTGCCGAAGGCGAACAGAACCTGGTTGTCCTCGATCGCCATCCGGATCGACGCATCGGGATCGTCGACCAGCTTCACGGCCAGCTTCAGGGCCTTGCTCGGAATGATGCACGAGCGGTCGCCGTCGCCGCCGGACGTCTCGCCCGTGGCCATGGCAAGGCGACGACCGTCGGTGGCCACCAGTCGCAGCTGATTGCCGGACCGGGCAAACAACACCCCGTTGATGGCATAGCGGCTGTGCTCCACCGCGGCGGCGAAGAGCGTGCGCGTGATCAGCCTCTGCAGCACGCGGCCGTTGATCTCGCAGTCCACCGTGGTATCGGTGAAGTCTCGAACCGGTGGAAACTCTTTCGGGTCGTACCCGAACACCTTGAAGTGTGATCCGGCGCCGCGGATGTGAACCGCGTGTTCCTCGGTTTCGATCGTGAGGGTGGCATCGTTGCAGGCGCGCGCGATCTGGCTCAGCTTCTCGGCGGGAATCGCCGCCTCGCCTTCCTCGACCACGTCGACCTCCGCGACGCCGAGGCGAAGGCCGACCTCCAGGTCGGTGGCGGTGAGAATCAGACCGGCCGGCTCAGCCTTGGATGCGGTCAACTTCAGACACTTCAGTACGGGGGTGGGAGTCCGGCTGGCCACGATGCCGCCGACGGTGTTCACCGCATCAACCAGGGCGGCACGATCGCAGATCACCTTCATGGCGAATGTTCCTTGGCTTGAGCTACTGTGGAGTCGAGAGTGTACCATCCGCGCGGCCGCCCGAGACCAAAGGGCTCAGGCGGGGCCGGTTTGCCTCCGGGGCCGATCCGTGCGATACTCCGGGGTTCGGCGAAGGGGGGGCTTTCCCGTCCGGCCTGCCACCGAAAGGAAGACGATGTCTTTTGAAGCTGCGGTACATGCGAAGGCCATCCAGTTGGACCACCTCTGCCTCGACATGTGTGCGGCAGCGGGAAGCGGGCACCCGACCAGCGGCCTCTCCCTCGGCCAGATCGTGACGGTGCTCATGTACCACTCCATGCGGTGGCTGCCGGACCACCCCCGCTACCCGACATCGGACCGGCTGGTGCTCTCGGAAGGGCATGCCGTGCCCATCATCTACGCGGCGCTGGCCGACCTGGGGGCCGCGGTGGGCACCGGCGAACAGCTCAATCCGCTCACCACGGAGGCCCTGATGACCTTGCGCGAGAGCGATTCGGTCCTCGACGGCCATCCCAATCCCATGGAGGGCATGCCCTTTTTCGATGCCGCGACGGGCTCGCTGGGGCAGGGGTTGTCGGTGGCGGCGGGGCTCGCCGTCGCCGCCCGCCATGACGGGCTCGACAAGCGGATCTATTGCATCATCGGGGACGGCGAATCGCGGGAGGGGCAGATCTGGGAGGCGATCGACTTCATCATCGATCACACGCTTTCCAACGTGCTGCCGATCTTCAACTGCAACGGCTACGGCCAGGCGGACAAGGTCAGCCCGCAGCAGGAGCCGGCCCGGATCGCCGCCAAGCTCGAGGCGTACGGCCTCGACGTGATCACGATCGACGGCCACGACCCCGACGCGATAAGCGAGGCGTTCGATCGCTTCATCGAGGCCGCCGGCGCCGGCACGCCGATGGCGGTCGTGGCCCGGACCATCAAGGGATGGGGCGCCGCCAGTCTCCAGGGCGGTGGCTGGCACGGCAAGCCCGCGACGGGTGAGGGGCTCGATCAGGCGCACGTCGAACTCAATGCGACCGGTGTCGGTCTGACCTCGGCGTTGTCGAGCGACGAGTTGAGAATCTATCCGCCCGCGGAGCACACCGACCGGCAGGTCCAGGCAACGGAACCGGCCGCATTCGTCGAGGCGATGAAGCGATACGACATGGAGAGCACCCTGCGTGCAGGACGGTTCGCAACCCGCAAGGCATACGGGCTCGCCCTTCGCGTGCTCGGCCACGCCGACCCCAGCGTCTACGCGCTGGACGGTGACGTCCGGAACTCGACGTTCGCCGACTGGTTTGCCACCGACGCGGATCTCTCGGACCGTTTCCTGGAATGCAAGATCGCCGAGCAGAACATGTTCTCGGTCGCGGTCGGGCTTGCCGCAGGCGGGAAGATCCCGTTCTGCTCGACGTTCAGCAAGTTCGTGACCCGCGGCTTCGACCAGATCGAGATGGCCATCAACTCCGGGGCCAACATCAAGATCGTGGGGAGCCATTGCGGGATCTCGCTCGCGGCGGACGGGCCGAGCCAGATGGGCCTCCCGGACGTCGCCTGGTTCCGGAGCTGGTCCACCACCCGGAATTACCGCGGCGACCCGGCGTGCTACATCCTTCAGCCGGCCGATGCGTACGCGGCGTACGCCCTGACGATGCGGATGGCCGAACACGACGGGGTCTGCTACATGCGGACGGCCCGGCCCGATGTCGAGTTCATCTACAACGAGAGCGTCGAGTTCGAGCTCGGCAGGTTCGAGATCCTGACCCAGGGCCGCGACCTGTTGATCGTCACCGCCGGGTACATGGTCCACGAGTGCAACAAGACGCTGGACGCCCTGGACAAGGCGGGGATCGACGCGTCACTGGTCGATCTGTACAGCCTCCCGTTCGACGAAGACGCCCTGCTGGATCTCGCCAACTCCAACGGCGGGTACATCCTGACGGTGGAGGACAACTACGGCGGCGGGATCGGCTCCGCCGTGGCGGACGCCGTGACGGAGTCGGGCGACGCTTTCACGATCGAGCAGTTGTACGTACGCCGCATTCCCAAGTCGGCCCGCGACGAAGACGGCATCCTCGAGCAATGCGGTCTGCATCACAGCACGATCACGAAGAAGGCCGCGGCCATGCTGGGTGTCGTGGAAGTTTGAGTTTCGCATAGTGGGAGTGGCACGGTTGAGCGAGCCCGCCCCTGGCGGGATCGCTCGGCCGTGGTTGGACGTCGCTCCACGGCCGATCGCCCGTGATGGATCAACCGTGCCACCCGCTATTGTCAAAGCCGTACTTCGAGATCGCAAGAGCCGAGCATGAACTCGGTGGACCAGTAGACCAGCGTTGATCAGTCCGCCGACCAGGTGGGCTCGGCCGGTCCGGGGTCGTGGACGAACTCGAGATCACTTTCGTAGTGGAGTTCGCGGGTCGGCGGCGGCGGTGCCTGCGGCGGGGCCCGCGGGGGCTCGTCGGCGAGCCCGCAGTGTGTGAGGATCGCGTCGATGACATTGGGTTGGGTCGGCTCGATGAAGCTGACGATCTTCATTGTGGACCCGCACGAGGGGGCATAGAAGAGGGTCGACCTGCCAGACACGCTTGATCCAACTTGATCATGGCGGCCCACCGGCGGCGGGCTGCGCCGGCCGATGGCGACTGGGCAGCCTGCTGCGACTGGGCAGCCTGCTGCTCGTGCGCGGCATCGCCGGCGGCCTTGGCGCGCATGCCACGGCTCGTAGTCGAGTAGAAGCCGAAATACCGAACGAGATGCGTCCGGGGGTCGGGGATGTGCTGGGTGATCTCGGCGATGAAATCCAGGGCGTCGAAGACCTGGACGTTGCGGCTGACCTCCGGACTGACGCCGCCGAACAGATCCGGGCTCGCCGGCTTGGGGAAGCGTCGGCACGCGTTCTTCTCGGCGAGGTAGATCACCTTGCCTTCGTTGGTAACCCGGATCATGCGCTCGAGACTGAAGTGGCAGCGGAGCATGCACTGGGTGAGACGTTCGTGTCCGGCACGGTCCTCGGCACCCCGAACTGTTCCGAAAGGTGGTCTGCGCCGCTACGGGGGCCGAGATCGTCCAGGATACCGGTGATGGCTTCCTAGCCCGCTTCGCCACCGTCAAAGCCGCGGTCGAGGCCGCGCTCCGCTTTCAACACGCTGTCCGGTCCGAACCGTGGCGTGAGCAGCCGATTCAAGTGAGGGAGGGCTTGCATCTCGGTGACGTGGCCGCCACAGGGAAGATCTCTGCCCTGGCCGTCGATCTTGCGTCGCGGGTCATGGGCCTGGCCATGCCCGGCCAGATTCTGATGACCCGAGCCGTCTTTGACGACGCCCGGCAGCACGTGCGCGAACATCCCGGGGCCGATAACCAGGACGGCGCAAGGGAGCTCCGCTGGATGGCTCACGGGCCGTATCTATTCAAGGGCAATGATGAGCCCATGGAGATCTGTGAAGTCGGCGTCGAGCGTATCTCGCCGCTGCGACCACCACCTGACAGCGAGAAAGCCGAACGTGTGATCAAGGCCGGAGACGAGCAGAGGTACGGTCTGCGGCCAGCGGTGGCGCAACCCGTGCCCCAGAACGAGAACTGGATCCTCCAAAGTAAGATCGGCCAAGACGACTGGGGCGAAGCTTGGTTTGCCACGGACACGAGGACTGGTGCCAGCCGGGAGTTCCGGCGGCACGCCCCAGTTGTGACCGGCGTCGATGCATGGCGAGCCGGGCTGGAGTCGGACGTTGCCGTTGACGGGATCGGCGAACAGCGGGTCGGCGTCGATGTTGCGACCCGCCGAATCCTTCCAGGGCGTCTTCACGATGATGCCGTTGTTCGTGAACATGGGCTTGCCGTCAAACCCCAGTTGCGGGGCGACGAGGTTGCCGATAACCCACCGCGGGCCGAGGCCGGCGGGCATGTTGTCCCGTTCCATCGCGGGGTGACCGCCGGGGTCGCCTCCGCTCCGCAAGCCGCCCCAGCTCGAAGGATTACCCCCGCATCGTGAAGGTTGAATCCCGTATCATGTGAATCCCCAAGTGGGTCCAAATTCGGCGCCGATGTGGGTCCATTTTGGGCGCCGATTACCAGTGGACCACGGCCTCCCCGGCCGATTGCGTCCCACCGACCCTTGATACCGACGCAGAAAGAACCCCCCCAACCATGACCCAGATCAGACGACTGTACGGATGTACCTCTATTGGCCTCGGCCTGATGTTGACTGCGACGGCCTCCAGCGCCGTGAACGACCCCGGTGACTTCCAGGCCCCTGCGGTCCCTGCGCTGGGCCCTGAGACCATCCAGGTCGTGGCCCGTCCGGGCGGCGGCGCGGACGTCATCCTGCTCAACGGTCCCGGCAGCGGCGACGACGTCGTGCTCGACGGCGGCGGCTTCCCGCTCATCGTCGCCCTGAAAAACGCGGTCCCGGGCTCCGACCCCGTCATCGGCATCTACGGCAGGATCTCCCAGGGCGGCAACGGG